>CAYZQL010000334.1:0-3455 GCA_964480555.1 uncultured Lentisphaeraceae bacterium
TACGGCGTCTGCAAGTTCGGTGCCCAGTTCGGGTTTCAGAACCATCCGAACGTGGAGGTGGTGGCGGCGACCGACCTTGACCCGGAACGCTGCGCGGAGTTGGCGAAAGTGACTGGCGCGAAGAAGACCTACGCGTCGTGCGAGGAGATGTTCGGGAAGGACAAGGAGATCGAGGCGGTCTTCATCGCCACCGACGCGCCGAGCCACGCGCGGCTCTGCATCGCGGGGCTGAAGCGCGGCCTGCATGTGGCGTCGGCGGTGCCTGCTGTCTTCGGACAGGATCAACTTGCGCTGGCGGATGAACTGCTCGCGACGGTGAAGCAGACGGGCATGCTGTACGCGCTGTACGAGACATCGGCTTTCCGCCCGCAACTCTATGCGATGCGCGAGATTTACAGGGCCGGAGGCTTCGGCAAGCTGATCTACACCGAGGGTGAATACTACCACTACATGGACAAGCACATCGGTTCCTATAAGGACTGGCGCGTGGCCCTGCCTCCCCAGTACTACCCGACCCATTCCAACGCTTTTTACACGTGCGTCACGGGCGGCTCGTTTACCGAGGTCACCTGTCTGGCCATGCCGAGCCTGTTGGCCGACAACCAGCCGGGCAAGAACCGCTACAACAATCCGTTTGCAACGGAGGTCGCGCTGTTCCGCACCAGCGAGGGAGGCATGGCGCGGATGGCCGTGAGCTGGGACATGCCGGGCGCGCACGGGGAGAAAGGCCGCGTGTACGGCCAAAAGGGCAGTTTCGAGGAACGTTACTCGGGGCAGGCGGACGTTTCGAAGGTCGGCCAGGCGAAGCCGCCCTTGCCGCCCAAGATGGATGCGGGCGGACACGGCGGTTCGCACGGGTATCTGACCGAAGACTTCATCACCGCGATCCTGCTCAAGCGCAAACACTGCGTCGACGTGGCCTGCGCGCTGAACACGACGGTCTCCGGCATCTATGCGCACCTGTCGGCAATGAAAGACGGCGAGACACTGAAGATCCCGCAGTTCGCGCTGTAGCGCGCCGGCAAGGCGGGCTCGGAGAGCCCGCGCCACCTTTGCTCCGGCCTGCAGGGTGGCGCGGGATGTCCCCATCCCGCACCGGTGCCGAGAAGCGGGCTCGGAGAGCCCGCGCCACCTTTCCTGTTCGCATCGTGGCTGACCCGTACGCAAATGTGCAAAATATTTTGCGTAAATGGGGGTAGCGTGCGACGGAGGGTGCACCTAAACTGATGTTGTTTTTCTAAGCCGGTTAAGTTGAAGGAGTACGAGAATTGTGAGCCTGTCAGAGAACAAAGGGTTTGTTCCGGTCGCGAGGTCGCTGGCCGACCTGCTGGGGCAAGAGTATGTCCAGGCGGTCTGCGCGGCCCGCATATTTTTGTGTGGCGAGCCTGAGGCGACCGTCGCGGCAGCCGCTTCTGAGCGAGTGCCATTCTATCCGGATGCGTTCCAGGACCGTTTGTCCGGCTTGCTCGGACGCGTCGGTCATGAGATCGTTTCGACGCCGCTGCGGAGTACGGCAGCAGGCGCCGGTTCCGCGAAATTTGTCGCGGCGACCCGGACGGCGGCGGCCCCGCTGAGCGCGTGCGGATATTACCGGATCGGCGAGGACGGGCGGCTGCGTCTGATCACCAAGAGCGAGCATTACCATGCGCCGCTGGGGCACGCTTTTCCGGGATACGGGCTGTTGGACAAAGCGCGTGCCTTGGGGACACCCAACGCGACGCACAACAACACGCGGGGCTTCATCACCCGCCGGCTCGAAGAGGAGCTGGTCCGCACCGCAAACGGCTTGGCACGGGGCGACGTCGCCGGCCTTGCCGCCGTGCTGGCGCGGCAGGACGACCTTTACACGCTGAACCGCGTGCTGAATCTGGAGACGGGCAGCCTTGCGGCCGAGGCGGCGCTGAAGCTGGTGCTCGCGCGGTTCTACCGGATGCAGCCGGACATGCCGGAGCCGAAGTATAGCGGCAGGCGGCCGGTCCTTCTCGTCATGGGCAATGACGAAGGCGGCTTGCAGGCGAACTACCACGGCACCACGATGCTGACGCAGATGATGCGCGGGATGTGGCCGGCGGCGCACGCGGCGCTGGAGGGCTGCGGCGTTTGGAAGGTTGTGCCGATCCGGCCCAACCGCCGCGAGGATTTGGAGAATGCCTTCGCCGAGTATGATCAGGGGGCGTACAAGATCGCCGGCTTTTTCCATGAGATCGTCATGATGAACTACGGCGGCCGGCTGCTGACGCGGGATTTTCTGCAATACGCGCACGCGCTCTGCCGGGAGCACGACGTCCCGACGGTCGTGGACGAGATCCAGTCCTGCATGTGGGCGCCGCAGCTCTATCTGTTCCGCGAATACGGGCTGAAGCCGTCCTGCGTGGCCATCGGCAAGGGCTTTCCCGGCGGCGAGTATCCGGCGTCGCGGCTCCTGTTCTCAGCGGCGCTGGACGTCATGCCGCAGTTCGGCGCCCTGGTCACCAACGGGCAAGAGGAGTTGGCGTCGCTGGCCTATCTCGTGACCATGGAGTGGGCGCAGGCCAACGCGGCCGTCACGGCGGAACTGGGCGTCCGGTTCGAGGCCGGCCTGCGGGCGCTGGCGGCCGAGCATCCGGCGGTCCTCACGGGTGTTGACGGATGGCGGCACATGAGCACGCTCTGCTTTGCCGAGATCGCCAAAGCCAAGTCCGTCGTCGAGGCGCTCGGGCGGCGCGGACTGGACATCAGCGCACAGACCTACAAGGCGGAGTGCCCGCCCGTGGCGCTGATGAAGCTGCCGCTTGTGGCGGATCGGGCCGTCGTTGATTTCGTGGTCGAGTCGATGCGGGAAGTGCTGGAGAAGTTCTAAAGTTCGAGAGTTCAGACGTGCGGGAGTTGGAGAGCGCCGACTGGAAGATGGTAAAGGACGGAGAAACGTTCAACGCTCAACGTTCAAGTCGGGTGTTGCGCAAGATGAGGATGCCATGCGGACGGTAAAATTCGGAATCATCGGCTGCGGTTTGATGGGGCGCGAGTTCGCCAGCGCGACGGCGCGGTGGTGCCACCTCGCCGAGATGGATGTGCGGCCCGAGATCACGGCGGTTTGCGACACCAACCCCGCTCTCTCGGGCTGGTTCGCCGAACGTTTCGCGTCGATCCGTCAGGTGACCGCCGACCACCGCGAGGTGCTGGCCAACCCGGAGGTGGAGGCGGTCTATATCGCGGTGCCCCACAATCTCCACGCGGCGTTCATCTGCGCGGCGATCGCGGCGGGCAAGCACGTCATGGGCGAGAAGCCCTTCGGCATGGATCTGGCCGGGAACCTTCAGATTCAGGACGTATTGCAAAATCATCCGGACGTGTTTGTGCGGTGCAGTTCGGAGTCACCCTTCTTTCCCGCCGTGCAGCGTATCGGCAGGATGCTTGAGGAGCGGGCCTTCGGCCAGATCATCGAGGCCAACACGGGGTTTCTCCACTCCAGCGAC
>CAYZQL010000335.1:0-3439 GCA_964480555.1 uncultured Lentisphaeraceae bacterium
TCCAGGCCGGCACACTGAACGCCAAACTGCGGCTGGTCCTGTCGGATGTGCCGGACGCGAAGATCCTCGACCGCGCCGCGCGGCACAACGTCCCGGGCGCCTGGCTCGACTGCGCGCCGTTCAAGACCAAGCTCGACGGCGAGGCCGAGCGGCGCTGCATCGCGCTGCTCAAGGAGCACGGCGTGGACACGTTGGTGCTGGCGGGCTTCATGCGGATCGTGAAGCCGGGGCTGCTGAAGGCCTTCCCGCTGCGCGTGCTGAACATCCACCCCGCGCTGCTTCCGGCGTTTCCGGGGCTGGAGGGATGGAAGCAGGCCTTGGATTACGGCGCGAAGGTGGCGGGCTGCACCGTGCACTTTGTGGATGCGGGAACCGACACCGGGCCCATCATCATCCAGCGGGCCGTGCCGGTGCTCACCGGCGACACGCCCGAGACGCTGCACGCGCGCATCCAGGTCGAGGAGCACCAGGCCTACCCGGAGGCGCTGCGCCTGCTCTCCGAAGGACGGCTCCGCCTCAACGGACGGCGCGTGGACATCCTCTGAGCGTTCTCCAACAGGCGGTCTTAACTCTTCTTCAAGGAAAGACTTTAGCAGTCCGGTCTGCCCTGCAACACGGGACACCAACGCCCAACTCCGGACCTCGAAGTGATAATACTTCTGAGTTCCTCGCTTCGCGTTCATACCTTGTCGCAGCGGTAGGGACGGCTCCCCGAGCCGTCCGCCGGCCCACAAAACTTCGGCGTTCAACGTTCAGCGTTCTTCGGACGCCTCGGGGAGGCATCCCTACCTCGAGCGCGGCACCCGCCTCCGTGCGGGCCGGCCGTTGAGACGCGATACGATTTTTGTCAAAGGGCTTTTCTGGCGACGGCATAACAGCCAGAATCACCTGCGACGAATCATATGGTGTGGGTCACCTTTCACCGTCGTGCTCTTGGCACGCTCCGCAAGATGACGCCTCCCGTCGCCACCTTCACATTCGATGACGACGGCCAGACATAGGCAGCAGGGCCTCACGCCAAGACCCAAAGACGCAGAGGGTGTTGGACTTCTTGGCGTCTTTGCGCCTTTGCGTGAGACACGAGCAGGGGGCACGAACGCCCACGCTTCTGCCAACCCGACACCTCATATAGCATTTTCGGAAAAGGTGTAGCCGTTCCAGGTAGGGACGCCTCCCCGAGGCGTCCGCCCTTCGGCTTGCGCGGGCCGGCGGACGGTTCGGGGAACCGTCCCTACCGGCAATCGGACCTCGGCTTCAGAACACCTTAAACCGCTCTAAGTGCGGGAACAAGCCTCACGCTTCCGGAGTCGCGCGCGGCTCTTCCGCCACCGGCGAATCCTTAGCTGCGGGCGCGACCGCCTCTTCCACAGGCGCGGGCGTTTCGACGGGAGCGACGGCCTCTTCCGCAGGCGCGGGCGCCTCTACGGCCGCACCCGCCTCTTCCGCAGGCGCAGGCGCTTCCGAGGCAGCCGGAGCAACCTCAGCCTCCGCAGCAGCGGCGGCAGGAGCCGCGGGGGCCGCGGCAGCAGGCCGCGCCACAGGCGCCTCGCTGCGGCGCGCGCCGGGATGGGGAGCCGCCCCGCCGGCCTGCTTCTCGCCCGGCAGGAAGCGGAAAGCGGGATAAGCGAGCGGGCCGCTCAGCACGTCGTTATAGTACTCGACAACGTGCCCCTTCTCGACCAGCCACACGAGCTGCACGAGCGTCTCTTTGATCTTGGCCTCATCTCCGCCCGCCAGCGCCGTGACCATCTCGAGCTTCGTGCACGCCGGATGCTCGTTCACGTAGGTCAGCACCTCGCGCAGCGCCTGAACCGCGTGCGCGGGATCGAGCACCACGGTCGGCTTGAGCATCACGAAGTCCTGGCCCTTCGGGTCGTTCACCCGGAAAAGGTAGAGGTTGCGGTGACGGAACGCGCCGCGCAGCGCGAAGAACAGCGAGGCCGGGAAGCGGCGCTCGCGGTTGAGCGTGTCCTTCAGCGCGAAATAAAGCGGGCGGCTCGGGGTCTGCAGGGCCACGGCGGCCGTGCAGATCAGGTGGCGCACGCCCGCGACCTGCTCGGGCAGAATCTCGCGCATGAACACCAGCTCGGCCACATCGCGCTCCATGGGCGGCGCTTTCGGCGCGGGCTCGGTCTCGGCCTCGGCCGCCGCGCCCTCCGTCGGCTCGGCCACCGTCGGCTCGGCCACCGTCGGCAGGGCGCCCTTGCGCCGGTAAATCTTTTTCTTCGTGCACTGCTGCCGCCACTGCTCGATCACCTCCGGCTCGCGCACCGTCTCGATCCTCGACCGGTAGCCCTCTTCGGACATGTTGGGGTAGCGCGTCCTCAGCATCTCGTGCACTTTGGAATTGAAGCTGTGGTGGTTCGGCGGCCCAAGCAGCTCGCCGCTCAACCCGCACCGCGCCACGACCACGAACGCGCCCGACGGCGGCTCGCAGGTGACCTCCTCCACATCGAAGAAGTCGTCCATGTGCCGGTTGACCAGATGCGCGCGGACCTCCTCCTCGGAGAGCGCGGGCAGGCCGCACACCTTGCACTGGAACAGCGCCACCTGCTGGTCCTTGACAGGCTCGATGCGGATCAGGCAGGAGGCGGGGTTGTCGAGAAAAAGCCAGGCGATGTCGCGCAGCGGGAACGCGCGGTGCGAGGTCTGGATGCGGCGGATGACCGCGCCCAGCGCCTTCTGCTCAGGCAGCACGCGGATTTCGAGCGGCAACTGCGGGACCTCGGGGCGCGGCTGCGGACGGTAGTCGCGGCGCTCGGGGCGGTCGCCCTGAGACTGCTCCGGACGCGGCCCGCGCAAGTCGGCGACGGCGGCGCGGGAGTCGGGGCGCGGCATCTCGGGGCGCGGGCCACGCTCGAACTCGCGGCGCGGCGGCGGCCTGCGGTCCGGCTTGCGGCGGTCGCGGTCGTCGCCGTCGCTCCTCGGGCGGCGGTCGCGGCCGCGGTCGCGGCCTCCGGGGCGGAAATCGCCCTCATCGCCGCCATCGAACCGGTCGTTCTGATAGCGCTGGATGTGAGCATCCGGGGATGTGCGCGCCCAACTCGGGGCAAAATTCAAATCCAACACAATCCCGCCGTTTTCCTGCCCTGCAGGCTTCGCCTCTTCGTTCTCGCTCATGGTTTAATTATGTTACCTTTTGTCTGACCGTACGGTCAATGTGTTTTATCACACCGCGCCCGCTGCCACCGCAGCGAGCAACCCGCCGTTAAGAAGAATCGTTTTCTGACGCGCACTCAATACGGCGGACACCGCGAACGACGTGCCCTGCGTCACGTTGCGGACCGTCACTTTGCCGTCGCCGGCAACCGCCTCTCGTATTCCCTCCACCGCCAGCGCGTCCCCCTTCGCGATCCCGTCGTAGTCCGCCGGGTTGTCGAAGAGGAGCGGCACGATGCCGAAGTTGATCAGGTTCGCGAGATGGATGCGCTCGATGCTC
>CAYZQL010000336.1:0-3398 GCA_964480555.1 uncultured Lentisphaeraceae bacterium
CCGTGCGCCGCGTGCCAGTCACGGGAGGCTTTGGTACACCCTACCTTGAGCCCCTGCTTGCGGCCCGCCCCACGCATGTCCTTGAAACGGTTCTCGCCGACCCAGAAATCACACGCCAGCTCTTGGCGTTAAAGATCCCGACCGTGCATGTGCCCTGCGCCCGCCTCGAAGAGGTTCCGGACGCGCTCTGCCAGCTCGGCGCGCTGACCGGTCACGAGGTTCAGGCGCGCCGCCTCGCCGACTCAATCCGAGCCGGCATCGGCCTTGCCCGAGACCAGGCCTCGGCACTCACCCGCCGCCCGCGCGTGCTCTTGCTCTTTGCCCCCGACACCCCGATCACCGCGGGCCGCAGCACGTTCATCTCCGGCCTGCTCGACCTCGCAGGCGGCACCAGCATCGGCAAGGCCTCGCCCATCGACTACTATCACGTCTCTTTGGAATGGCTCCTTCAGGAAAATCCCGATATCATTCTCTGCCTGTTCGAGACCCCGGCAGACGAACCCGTAGCGCTCTTCGCGGCGCAAACCGGCTGGAGCGCCCTGAAGGCCGTGCGCGAGCGCCGCGTTTACACCGTCCGCGACCTCGCCGCCGTCAGCCGTCCCGGCCCGCGCGTGCTGGAGGGCCTCGCACAGCTGAAAGAGGTGCTTGCCCGCGACGCGCGCCGGACCTCTCTCCGGAATGAACGGACACACGAATGAACGGACACCCCGCTTGCCCATGCTGACAACCCGAAAACTCGCGTTATGGCTGCTTCCGATCCCGTTCGTGCTGGCGCTCTGCCTGCTGGCGGGCTCATCGGGCTTCGGTCTGCCAGACACCGCAACCGCCACCGGACGCGCCTTGCTCGAGCTGCGGCTCAGCCGGCTGCTCACCGGGTTTGTGGTCGGCGCCGCGCTCTCCTGCTCGGGGTGCGCGCTGCAGGCCGTGCTGCGCAACGCGCTGGCCGAGCCCTATGTGCTCGGCGTCAGCAGCGGCGGCTCATTCGGCGCGGCGCTCGTCATCGCCACCGGGCTCTCGGCGCTCACCCCGCTCGCGCTTCCTGCCGGCGCGTTTATCGCGGCCGCGGCCACGCTCCTGTTCGTCTGCCTGCTCGCCAACCGCACGAGCGGCTACACACCCAACACGCTCATCCTGACCGGCGTGGTCTTCGGCTCGATGCTCTCCAGCCTGCTCATGCTGCTGCTCTCGTTTGCCAAAACACGCGCCGTCCACAGCATCACCTGGTGGCTGCTGGGCAACCTGCAGGCCACCTCCTGGCCGCTCATCGCCAGCGTGACCGCGCTGGTGGCGCTGGCGATCGGCGTGCTCTGCTACGAGGCGCGGACCCTGAACGCCCTACTGCTCGGACACGAGACCGCCCACAACCTGGGCATCAACACACGCTTCGCGGTGCCGTGCATCCTGACGGCCGCCACGCTCGCCGCCGCCGCCGCGGTTGCCGTCTCGGGCATCATCGGCTTTGTCGGGCTGATCGTTCCCCACGCTTTGCGGCGCCTCACCGGAGCCAACCACCGCACGCTGCTGCCGTGCGCCGCCCTTTTCGGCGGGACGTTTCTGGTGGTGTGCGACACGCTTGCGAGAACGCTTTTCGCGCCGCACGAGATCCCTGTCGGCGTGATCACCGCGCTCTCCGGCGGACCGTTCTTCCTCTATCTGCTGACGCGCAAAGGAGGGCTCCCTCTCGCATGATCCGCCTCGATCACATCACGGCCGCCTACCATGACGAGACCGTGCTCAACGACATCTCCCTGCATGTCGCGCGCGGAGAGCGGGTGGCGCTGGTCGGGCCGAACGGCGCAGGGAAGTCCTCTCTTCTGCGGGTGATCACCGGGCAGCTCGCGGCGGCACAGGGCTCGGCCCATGTGGCGGGCAACGACATCGCGCTGCTCAGCCCGCGCGCCCGCGCGCGTCTGCTCGCCGTCGTGCCCCAAGAGATCGCGCGCGACATCCCGCTCACCGCCCACGATTTCGTCTTGCTCGGAAGAACCGCCTCGCTGCCACGCTTCGGCGGCCCCTCCGCCGAAGACCTCGGAGCGGTTCAAGAGGCGATGACCCTCACCGAGACTTGGCACCTGCGGCAACGGCCCTTGCCCGAAATGAGCGGCGGCGAGCGGCAGCGTCTGGCGCTCGCCATGGCGCTGGCCAGCCAGCCGGAAATCATCCTGCTGGACGAGCCGACCTCGCACTTGGATCTGCGCCACCGCGCCGAACTCATGCGGCTGCTGATACGACTCAACCGGGAACGCCAAACCACCGTCCTCACCGTTGTCCACGACCTCACGCTTGCGAGCCAGTACTTTCCCCGCATCATCCTGCTCGGAGAGGGCCGTAAACTGGCTGACGGGACACCTTATGACGTGTTGCGGCCCAACATCTTAGAACCGGTTTACCACTGCCATGTCCGCGTCGTCCCCCTGCCCGGAACCGCCGCGATCTGTGTCTTGCCCGGCGAGGGGAACTAACCCTTCTCCAAGCATCGCGCAACACCGAGGTGTTTTTCAAATAATCCACCACATTTTGTGGTTGAATTCCGTTTCCGAACTATATATAGTAATTTTTGATTGTTTTGGGATGGATATTTTTTCCTCCCTGATGTTCGGCCGACGGGTCTGGAAAGCGCCTAACATAAGGATTTGAAATGAGCAGTTTTGTGCAGCCTGATTTGGTTCTCCGCATCCGCAAACGTGACGGCCGGGTCGAGGTCTTTGACTCCAAAAAAATCAACGCGGCGATTCAGAAAGCCGGGGAAGCGACCGGTGAGTTCGGTGTGGAAGAGTCCCGCAAGCTGACGCTCAAGGTGATGTCGCTCATCCACGCCCTTCAGGACACGTTGGACCTCACGGTCGAGAGCGTGCAGGACATTGTCGAGGAGGTGTTGCTGGCCTCGCCCTACCGCCGTACCGCCAAGGCCTATATCATTTACCGCGAGCAGCACGCCCGTATCCGCGAAATGGTCCGGAAGGCCGATGTGGACCTGATCGACAGCTACCTCGGAAAATCGGACTGGCGTGTGCGCGAGAACTCCAACATGGCCTACTCGCTGCAGGGGCTCAACAACTACGTGTCGAGCGAGGTCAGCAAGGTCTACTGGCTCAACAAGATCTACCCCGCCGAAGTGCGCGAGGCGCACGACGACGGCGCGCTGCACCTCCACGACCTGGGCCTGCTCAGCGTCTACTGCGTGGGCTGGGACTTGCAGGACCTGCTGCGCAGCGGCTTCAAGGGCGTGGCGGGCAAGGCCGAGAGCCTGCCGGCCAAGCACTTCCGCACGGCCCTGGGGCAGATCGTGAACTTCTTCTACACGCTTCAGGGCGAGGCTGCGGGCGCGCAGGCGTTTTCCAGCTTCGACACCCTGCTGGCCCCGTTCATCCGGTACGACAAGCTGGACTACCCTCAGG
>CAYZQL010000337.1:0-3373 GCA_964480555.1 uncultured Lentisphaeraceae bacterium
TCAGCATCGGCGCGATCCTGCGCATCCAGTCCGACCAGATGCGCTCGCGCCGGTTCGACCGCGCCGAAAAGCTTGCCAACGAAGCCCCCGTCAAAATGCTCGGCCCGCTGATGCTGTGCATCTTTCCGGCCGTGCTCATCATCCTGCTCGGCCCGATTCTCCGTCAAGTCATGGACCAACTTTTCTAACCTATGAGCTCTTACGTATACACCCTCGTGATCGAGGAAGGCCCGCTCAAAGGCCGCCGCTGCCCCGTCACCGCCGCGGGGCTCATTCTGGGACGCTCCAGCCAGTGCGACATCGCCATCTCCGACCTGCTGCTCTCGCGCAGCCATTGCCGTTTCGAGCTGCGCAACGGCGAGCTCTGGCTCATCGACTTGGCGAGCGCCAACCAGACCCTCGTCAATGAAGCCGCCGTCGACGAGTCGCGGCTCGCGCAGGGAGACCTCGTCAGAGCCGGGCAGAGCCTCCTGCGCGTCGAGCGCGTGGAAGAGGTCACCCTGGGCCAAGCCGACGCGCCGCTCCAGAAGAGCGACGAGGTGGTGATCGATCTCGGTTTCGGCAAAAGCGAGTCCTCCGCCAGCCCCGCACGAAAAGCCTTCTTGCGCCCGCTCCTCTGGACGCTCGCCGCCGTCCTGGTCCTCGTGATCGGCGTCACCCTGATCCTCGACCCCGCCAACCGCGCAAGCGAGCGCGCGGCCCTCAAGCCCCAGGCCATCCTGCCCGAGAAGACGCTGCTGCTCCATTACGAAAAAGTCGAGGCCTCCACGGAGAACATCTTCCGGTATGAGCTGACCCTCTCGCCCGAAGGCGTCCTCGCCGTCAAAATCGACGACCTCTCCGGCAAGAACCGCCATGTGCGCAAAGAGAAACCGGTCGACCGCGACCTGCTGGCCGAGCTGACCCGCGACATCGAGGGCAGCGGCTTCTTCTCCCTCGAGAAAACCTACACCGGCTTCGCCGCGCACCCCAACACGCTGAACGAGTGGACCCTCACCGCCGCGATCGGAAAGCGGGCTCACACCTGCCGCGTCACCAACCGGGATGAGCCCGAGCCTTTCAAGGCGCTGCGCGAAAAACTGGAGACCTTCAGCAAAAACGAACTCGGCATCTGGGCCATCCAGTTCTCCGCCGACAAGCTCACCGCGCTCGCCCGCAACGCGCTGGCGGTCGCGCGCAAAAAGTTTGAGGAGCGCGAGGTGAAGTACGGCAACCTCCACGAGGCGATCCGCAGCTATCAGGAAGCGGTCTTCTACCTCGACACCGTCAACCCCAAGCCCGATTTCTACGCCGAAATCATCGACGGGTTCGAGGCCGCCGAAGGCGAGCTGGCCAAGCGCCACGAGGAGCAGCGCTTCCGCGCCGACCGGGCTATCAACCTCGCCGACTGGGCCAGCGCCGTCCAAGAGCTGAAGATCCTCCGCGAAATGATCCCGGACCGCGCCGACGCCCGCAACAAAGAGGCCACCCGCAAACTGATCGATGTGGAGAGCCGCCTCAAGAAAAACCGGCGCTAACCCATCACCCCTTTCCCAGCCAAGGTGAACCGTATGACACGCAACCGCTTGATAACCCTCGCCTCCGCCCTGCTTCTCGGCCTCACCGCCCACGCAGCCAAAGACAAGGGCCCCTCCACCCGGCTCGACGTCACGTCGCAGCCGCCCGGCGCGCTCGTGCGCGTGGACCACATGGAAAAAGGCGTGACCCCCCTCTCGCTCACCGACCTCGAGCCCGGCCAGCACCTCCTTCAGGTCACCCGCGCGAATTTCCGCGACAGCTTCGACACCGTCATCTTGGAGCCCGGGGTGAGCCGGACCGCCGCCTTCACGCTCGATCCGGTCACCGGGATTCTCTTGCTCACCACCGACCCGACCCCGTGCGAGGTCTCGCTGAAGGGCGTGTCGCTCGGCGCGACCCCGCTGCTCGTCACCACCTTGGAAAGCGGCACCCACCGGCTGACCTTCGCCTCGCCCGGCTATCAGACCAAGGAGGTTGAAGTCACCCTCGAGGGCCGCACGCCCGTCAAACAGGCCGTCGCCCTCATGTCGGACTCCGGCACCATCGCGCTCACCTCAGACCCCGCCGGCGCCGAAGTCTTCGTCAACGGCATCTCCCGCGGACACACCCCCTGCCACGTCGACCGCATCCCCGGCGGCACCGTCACGCTCGAAATCAAGGCCGACGGGTTCCAGCCCCACACGCGCGAATTCTCGCTCGCCGCCGGCGAGGTGCAGAAGGTCGAGGTCCAGCTCAAGCCCCTGCCCGGCACGTTGCGCGTGGTCTCGATCCCCGAAGCCGGACGCGTCTACATCAACGACGAGTTCAAGGGCGAAGCCCCGTACGACCTCGTCAGCGCCAAGCCCGGCACCTACCGCGTGCGCGTGGACAAGGCCGGCCACGAGCCGGTCGCCCGCGACGTGACCCTCGAGAAAGGCGCCTCCATCACCGAGGAGTTCCGGCTCGCGAGAATCACCGGACGCATCGAGCTCATCACGGCGCCCGCCGGCTCCACGGTGCTCATCGACGGCAAGAAGGTGGGCATCACCATCACGCGCAAGACCGACACCACCGCCGTCTCCGACCCCTTCGCGGTCGAAGAGGTGCTGGAGGGCGAGCACGAGGTCGAGATCTTCCGCAAAGGCTTCGCCAGCCAGAAGCGCAAAATCGAGGTCAAGCGCGGCGAGACCCTCACCTTCCAGTTCAAGCTCACGCGGCAGTTCATCCCCAACTACGAGGTGACCACCACCCGCTCGTACTACAAGGGCGTGCTGGAGTTCATGAACGAGGAGGGCATCCGCCTCGAAACCGCGCCGGGCATCAGCCAGACCATCCCGATGAAGGACGTGAAAAAACACGGTCCCGTGCGCGAAGGGGAGTGACGTGTTCCCCGTCGACACCCTCCTGCCCGCCCTCGCCGCCTCGCTGGCCGCGAACCGCTCGGTCGTGCTGCAGTCGCCGCCCGGCTCCGGAAAAACCACGCGCGTCCCCCCCTTCCTGATGGACGCGCCCTGGCTGCGCGGGCGCAAGATCCTGCTGCTCGAGCCGCGCCGCCTCGCCGCACGCGCCGCCGCAGGCTACATGGCGCGCCAGCGCCACGAGGCCGTCGGCGAGTCCATCGGCTACCACATCCGCCTGGACCGGAAGGTCGGCCCGCGCACCCGCGTCGAAATCCTCACGGAGGGACTGCTCACCCAGCGCCTGCTCAACGACCCCGAGCTCGCCGACACCGGCCTCATCATCTTCGACGAGTTCCACGAGCGCAGCCTCGCGGCCGACACCGGACTCGCCCTCGCTCTGGACGTCCGCCGCGCCCTCCGCCCGGACCTGCGCCTCCTCGTCATGTCAGCGACCATCCGCCCCGACCCCGTGGCTG
>CAYZQL010000338.1:0-3335 GCA_964480555.1 uncultured Lentisphaeraceae bacterium
ACCGCATGAACCCGCCGCTCGGCACCCGCGCCGACGTGCGCGCCATCCGGGACGCCGTGCTGGACGGCACGCTGACCCTCTTTGCCACCGACCACGCCCCGCACACTGCCGAGAGCAAAGCCAACGGCTTTCTCCATGCCCCCTTCGGCGTCATCGGGCTCGAAACCGCCCTCGGCGTCACCTGGAAGATCATGGTCGAAGAGGAGCGCATGCCCCTCCTCGATTGGGTCGCACGCTGGACGCTCGGCCCCGCGGCCCTGCTCCGAAAACCCGCACCTGCCCTGACGCCCGGCACGCGCGCCGACCTCGTGCTGATTGACCCCCGTACGCCGTGGCAGGTCACTCCCGACGCTTTCCGCTCGCTCTCCCGCAACACGCCCTTTGCAGGCTGGACGCTACGCGCCCGCCCGCTCCTCACCGTGTGCGAAGGCCGCACGACCTTCGCCGACCCGCAACTCGGCGTGACGCACTGAACCCTGACCCGCAGCAGACAGGAGCTGACCACGATGAACGCAACCCTTTTCGATACGGCCGCCGCCGCCCTGCCTAAGGTCTGCTTTGAGCACCCCCCCGCCTGCGGACTGATCCTCGGTTCAGGTTGGAGTCAGGTCCTGTCCGTCGGCGAGCCGCTGCTCCGCTTGCCCTACGGCGGCATCCCCGGCCTCGGCGCCAGCACCGTCGTCGGGCACACCGGCGAATTCGTTCTCTACGAGCGGCACGGACTCCGCGTCGCCGCCTTTCTGGGAAGGCGCCACTGGTACGAGGGCGCGGGCTGGGCGCCCGTCGTGCTGCCGGTCGAACTGCTGCGCCGCATGGGCGTGCGCGACCTGTTGATCACCAATGCGGCCGGCGGCATCAACCCCAACCTCAAGCCCGGCGACCTCATGCTCATCCGCGACCATATCAACACGGTCGGCATCAACCCCCTGACCGGGCCGGTCATGCCGGGATGGGGCGCGCGCTTCCCAGACCAGTCCCACGTCTACGCCCCACGCCTCGCCGAGTTCCTGCGTAAAGCGGCGCACGACACGGAGGTCTCGCTATTTGACGGCGTCTATGCCTTTACCTCCGGCCCCGGCTACGAGACCCCTGCCGAGATCCGCGCCTATGCCAGCATGGGGGCCGACGCGGTCGGCATGTCCACCGTGCCCGAAGCGATCGTCGCCAATGCGGCCGGGCTGTGCACCGCCGGCCTGAGCTGCATCACAAACATGGCGGCCGGCATCAGCGGGCCCCACCTGTCGCACGAAGAAGTGCTCGACCAAACCCGCGCGACCGCCCCGGTCATGGCCGCCCTGCTCGATGCTTTTCTCGCCCGTCTCGCCGCCGCGCGGCAGGCGTGAACGCTCGTTCGCCCCGACGTCCTCACCCTCGCACTTTTCAACTATCGCATGAACTTCCCTGCTAAACCCCTCCCCCTCTTTCCTCTCCCCACTCCCGCGTATGTGGTCGACGCCGCCGCGCTCGAGCGCAACCTCGGCATTCTCGCCGAGGTCAAGCGTCGCACCGGCTGCCGCATCCTGCTGGCCCTGAAAGCCTTCTCGATGTTCAGCGTCTTTCCCCTGCTGCGCCGCGTGTTGGACGGCTGCTGCGCCAGCTCCGCGCATGAGGCCCGCCTCGGGCGCGAGCTGTTCGGCGGCGAGCTGCACGCCTTCGCCGCCGCCTTTTCAGAGGACGACATGCGCGAGATCGCCGCGCTCGCCGACCACGTGACCCTCAACTCGTTCGCGCAGTGGCGCCGCTTTCAGCGCATCCTTGCCGAGACCGGCGCGAAGGTCTCCTGCGGCCTGCGCATCAACCCCGAACACTCCGAGGGCGCGACCGAGCTGTACGACCCCTGCGCGCCGCAGTCGCGTCTCGGCGTGCGCCGCGCGCGCTTCGAAGGCGAGCCGCTCGACGGCCTCACCGGGCTCCACTCCCACACCCTCTGCGAGCAAGACGCCGCGCCGTTCGCCCGCACGCTCGCCGCCATCGAGTCGCGGTTCGGCGACCTGTTGCCGCGCCTGGCCTGGATGAATTTCGGCGGTGGCCACCACATCACCCGCCCGGGATATGATCTCGACCTGCTGTGCGGCACGCTCAACGCGTTCCGCCAGCGCCACCCGAACGTCGCCACCCTCTATCTCGAACCCGGCGAGGCGTGCGCCCTCAACGCCGGCACGCTCGTCGCCACCGTGCTGGACGTGGTGGAAAACGGCCTGCCGATCGCGATTCTCGACGCCTCCTGCGCCTGCCACATGCCCGACGTGCTGGAAATGCCTTACCGCCCCCGCGTCTTCCGCGACCCCGCGTGGAACGGCGAAGCGACGCCGGGACCGCGCGCCGACCGCGGCGCGGAGCCCGGCGAGAAAGCGCACACGGTGCGCCTGGCGGGCGCGACGTGCCTGGCCGGAGACATCATCGGCGACTGGTCGTTCGACACGCCGCTCAAGACCGGCGACCGCGTGATGTTCGAGGACATGGCGCACTACACGATGGTGAAGACCAACACCTTCAACGGCATCCGTCTGCCGCACATCGCCCTGCGCGAGCGTGACGGCGGCGTGCGCGTGGTGCGCTCGTTCGGCTACGACGACTTCAAAACGCGGCTGTCCTGATCCGCTGGCGAAAAGAATGCCCGCTGCCGGACGATCATCCGGTAGCGGGCGAATTTATCACGGCGCAACTTTTCAGGTCTATTTCTCTTTGTGCGCGTACGTCGTGTGCAGGAGGTGATGCGACTTCTCGCCGAGCGGCTTGCCCAGAAACTCGGCATAGAGCTTCTGGACGTCCGGGTTCTCGTGTGACTTGCGCATCGTCTTGCTTTCGTCCTCGCTGTAGATGGCCGAGATCCGCTTCAGCCGCACCGAATCGTCCGTGAAGCGCGGCTGCCCGCCTCCGCCGATGCAGCCTCCGGGGCAGGTCATCACCTCGATGAAGTGATACGGCGAGCCGTTCGCCTTGATGTGTTCCAGCAGGCGGCGCGTGTTGCCCAACCCGTGCGACACCGCCACCTTGAGTTCGACGCCCTCCAGGAAGGACCACTCCTTTTTGGTCCCGGTGATGGTCAGCGCAGCCTCCTTCACGCCGCCTAATCCCGCGATGGCCGTGACGTGCAGGTTGTCGACCGGCAACTCGCGCCCGGTCACAATCTCATACGCCGTGCGCAGCGCGGCCTCCATCACGCCGCCGGTGTTGGCGAAAATGTCCGCGGCGCCGGACGAGAGCCCCAGCGGCGCGTCCATCGGCTCGTCCGGCAGGGAGACGAAATCGATGCCCGCCTCTTTGATCATCCGCGCCAGCTCGCGCGTCGTCAGAACGTAGTCCACATCCCGCACGCCGCTCGCCGTCATTTC
>CAYZQL010000339.1:0-3333 GCA_964480555.1 uncultured Lentisphaeraceae bacterium
CCATCTTCTCGTCCGCGCAGACCAGCAGCGTGCCGTCCGGCGCGAAGCACATGCCATTGGCGCGGCCCGCAGGCTCCATGAAGGTCCGCAGGCCCTGCTCCCGGTTCCAGCGCAGGATCTTGTTGTTGGGCTGGTCCACGAAAAAGACCTCGCCCGCCGCGTTGACCGTCGCGCCCTCGGTGAAGGTGAAGCCGCCCGCCAGTTTCTCGGCCACGGTCCCCGGCGCGACCACCTCGTCCAGCCCCGCCCCCAGCGCGCATCCTGCCGCGGCCGCCCAACACAGCATCCAACGCTTCTTCATTGTCCGCCCCTTTCCCGGCGTTCGCCTGGAACGGGGTCGAGCTGCCCGTCTCCACCCCATGGCCAGGTTCACCGCCTTGTCTGCCCCGTAGCTTACCGTTTTCGGCCAGCGGCGACAAACAGATAGATCTTGGGGAGAGGCGGAGGGGGCCAGCCTCCCGTGCGTGCCCCCTACTTCTTGAGAGCGCCCCGCACGCACACGGCGTGGTAAAGCTCGGCCGGCGTGTCGCACTGCAGCAGCGCGTCATACAGCTCGCGGTCACTGAGCGACGCGAGCGCCGCCGCCTGGAAGCCCATATACGGCTCGGCCGCCGCCGCAGGGCAGAGCGTCAGGAAAATCACCTGGGCCAACCGGCCATCCATCGAGCCGAAATCGACGCCCGCCCGCGTGACGCCGAGCGCGCAGACCAGCCGGTCGACGGCGTCCGTCCGCGCATGCGGGCACGCGATGCCGCGACCCAGACCGGTCGACATCGCCTGCTCGCGCTTCATCACGTCCGCCAGCGCCATGTCGCGGTTTCTCAGGGCGCCGTTCTTCGCCAGCAGGTCGACCAGCTCTGCGATCACCTCGTCTTTGGTCTGCCCTTTGAGCTGGGGCACAACGGAGGTGACGGCCAGATAACTCGCCATCTTCTCGCGACGCTGCAAGCGCGACAGCTCTTCGGGCGAGACGCGCAACTGCGTGTTATCGTCCAGCAGCTTGCGCAGCTCCCGCAGGGTCTGCTCATACTCCGCCACGACTTCGATCATCAACACGCGGATAATGGAGACGGCGTGCGCGGGGCAGTCGAACGTGATGGACTTGGGCGAACTCGTGATCGAGAGCACCAGATCGTCCTTGCGCGCCTGGTGCAGCCCTTCCTCGCGGTTCAGCGTGTGCGTGAAAAAGCCGTCTTGCTTGAGGCAGGCGAACAGCTTGTCCAGCAGGATGGACACCATCTCGGCATTTGCGAAGGCGTAGGTGATCGGGGGATTCTCATCGCTCTTGGCCCGTTCATTCCCGCGCCGGGTGAGGCCCGAAAGCGGGCTGCGGTACACCAGCACCAGCAGCGGCGGCGCCACGACCGTCGTCAACAGCGTCATCATGACGGCCACGCCGAACACCTCGTCCGAGAGCAGTCCGGAAGCGCGTCCGATGCCCGCCACGATCAAAGCGACCTCGCCGCGCGGAACCATGCCGACGCCGACCCGGACGGCCCCTCTCAGGTTGAAGTTGCACAGCAGGGCCGGCAGTCCACAGCCGAGCAGCTTGGCGACCACCGCCACAAACGTGTACACCAAGCCGAAGACCAGCACGCTGCGGGAAGCCATCATCCTGATGTTGACCATCATTCCCATCACGGCGAAAAAGACGGGCACCATGAAGGCGTAGACGGGGTGAAGCTTCTCGCGGATCATGTGGCTGATGTCCGTGCGGGAGAGCGCCAGGCCCATCACGTACGCGCCGATGATCATGGCGAGATGCGCCTCCTCGAAAAGTCCGCCCACGATCAGGGCAATGCCCAAGGCGGCCACGGCGATCTCCGTGTTGCCGCCCAAGTGCTTGAGCCCGGAACTCACCTTGCGCGACACGAGGATACCGAACACGGTCGCGCCCAGCCAGATGCCGATCGCCTTGAGCGCGATCATGCCGATCGCACCCCAGTTGACGTGCCCCTCTTTGCCGCCGCCGCTGGCCGCGACCAGCCCCATGCCGATCGCCAGCATGACGATGCCCAAAACATCGTCGATCACCGCCGCGGCCAGGGTCGTCACTCCCTCCGGCGAATCCAGCTTTTTACGTTCCGACAGGATCCTCGCGGTAATGCTCACGGAGGTGGCGGTCGACATCACTCCCAAGAAAATGCAGGCCGGGTGGAGGAAGCTGAAGCTCTCCTTGGGCATCACGGAAGGCAGCAGCCAGACGCCCAGAAAGTCGCCCGTGGCAAACGAGACCACCACGCCGCCGATGCCGACCAGACTGCCGGCCACCGAGTATCTGACGAACATCTTGAGGTCCGTCTCGATGCCGACCAGAAAGAGCAGGATGATGGCCGCGACGGAGCAGATGCCATAGAGTTCGGGCGTGACCGGACAGCTCCCGCTGCGCACCGACTCCGCCACCGCAAAAAGCCCGTGCTCAAACCCGTGAATCGGCAGCGGCAGGCCGCCGAGCAGGTAAGGGCCGATGACGACGCCCGCGCACAGTTCGCCCAGCACGCCGGGTATCCGCAGCCGCTCAAACAGCATGTTTCCCAGGCGGGCCGCAAAAAGCACGACGCCGAGTTGGATCACCAGTGTCGTCATGCGTGCCGTCAGGTCGGGGCCAGAGCCCTCCCCGGCGGCGGCTCCAGACGCCAGAACAGGGCCTGCGACGCATGCGAATAAAAGACCGAATACCCACAACCGGACTGAACGGATCATGACCATACTCCCGCCGACAGGCCCTATTGAGAGAGCCGGCAAAAACAAAGATGACGCTTACGTATATTGCAAGAGACGAGCTACGTTAAGAGAAAAGGCCCGGGGCATGTAGCCCCGGGCCTCACCGGTTGCGGCAAACTTACTTCGCCGCGCTCAGGCTCGCCTGGATCTCGGCCAGTTTGGCCTTGAGGGCGAACGGCATGCGGCTGCCGAACGGCTTATAGGACTCCTCGACCGTGGCAATCTCCTTCTTCCAGCCCTCGACGTCAACGGAGAGAAGCGCCTCCATCGTCGCCTTCAGGCAGGCCTGGTCGCGGTCCTTGTCGACGTAGCCGGTCAAGTCGATCGCGTCGGGCGTCGGAAGGAAGCCGATGGCCGTCTCCTTGGCCTTGCCCTTGCCTTCGATGCGTTCGCAGACCCACTTGAGCACGCGGGCGTTATCGCCAAAGCCGTTCCACATGAAACCTTTTTCATCCTTGCGGAACCAGTTCGTGAAAAACACCTTCGGGAGCTTGGTCGCATCCGTGCGCAGCGGGAAGGTCAGCCAGTGCAGCAGGTAATCGGCGGCGTTGTAACCGAAGAACGGCAGCATCGCCATCGGGTCGCGGCGGACCACGCCGACCGCGCCGA
>CAYZQL010000340.1:0-3327 GCA_964480555.1 uncultured Lentisphaeraceae bacterium
CGGCACGCGCATGACCTTGGCGAAGGGGGTCAAGCCGACGCAGACCGAGGGCGGCACGTACGACTATTCGGGCGAGAACAGTGCGCTGACGACCTTGTCGTTCACGGCACGCACCGGCATTTTCAAGGGCAAGTTCAGCCTCTACTACGACTACGCGCTGAACGGGCGGCTGACGCACAAGGCTGTGAGCGTGCCGTACGCGGGCGTGCTGACGCCCGCGCGCGACGCGGCTTTCGCGGCCGAGCCTGCCGGACAAGGCCACTGCCTCGTGCCGGACAGCGACCTCGCGCTGAGAGCCTATCGGATCAAGCGTTCCTTCCCGGTGCGGCTCGACGCCGCGCCGTGAGGGGCCTTTCGGAATCGGAAACGCGCATTTAACTTGAACATTGGACATTCCTTGTTGGCGATTGGACATTGATCAAGATGGGTATCCTCACAGACGATGAGGCGCTGGTCGCGGCCGCGCGCGAAGTGGCGGCCACGTTGGGGAGCGCCGGACACCGGGCGCTTTTCGCCGGCGGCTGCGTGCGCGACGCGCTGCTGGGGCGGCCGCTGAAAGACGTCGACATCGCGACCTCGGCGACGCCGGATCAGGTCGAGGCGCTCTTCCGCGGGCAGACGGTGGCTGTGGGCAAAGCGTTCGGCGTCGTGCTGGTCTCGCACGGCGGCTTTCAGTTCGACGTGGCGACCTTTCGCACGGACGGCCTGTACGCGGACGGGCGGCATCCCGACGGGGTGAGGTTCGCGACGGCGGAAGGGGACGCGCAGCGCCGCGATTTCACGGTGAACGGACTCTTCTGCGACCCGGAGTCCGGCGAGGTGACGGATTTCGTGGGCGGGCTGGCGGATCTCGGCGCGCGGGTCATCCGGGCGATCGGCGAACCGGCGGCACGCTTCGGCGAGGATCACCTGCGGCTGCTGCGGGCGGTGCGCTTCGCGTCTGTGCTGGGCTTCGCGATCGAGCCCGCGACGCGCGCGGCGCTGGAGCGACATGCGGCGCAGATCCGGACCGTGAGCGCGGAGCGGGTCGCGAACGAAGTGCTGCGCATGGTGTGCGAGTCGCCGCGCCCGTCGGTGGGGCTGAACCTTTTGCGCGAGACCGGCCTGCTGGCGCACATCCTGCCCGAGGTCGCGGCGCTGTGCGGCACGGCGCAGCCGCCGCAGTTTCATCCCGAGGGCGACGTCTGGACGCACACCTGCCTGATGCTGGACGCGTTGCCGCCGCCGCGCCTGCCGTCGTTGGCGCTGGCGGTTTTGCTGCACGATGTCGGCAAGCCGCCGACGTACTGCGAGGAGCCCGATCCCGCCACAGGCGGGACGCGTATCCGGTTTCCGTGCCACGCGCCGGTCGGCGCCGAACTGGCCGAAGCGGTCCTGACGCGGCTCCGGCAGCCGGCGGCGCGGATCGCGGAGGTGAAGTCCCTGGTGTCGGGGCACATGCGCTTCGTGGAGGCGGCCAAGATGCGCCGCGCGAAGCTGCGCCGCTTCATGGGGGAGGCCACGTTCCCCCTTCTGCTGGAGCTGATGCGCGTGGACGTGCTGCACAGCAACGGCGATTTCACGGCCTGGCGTTTTCTGAAAGAGGCCTTTGACTCGTTCAAAGCCGAGCCGGTCCTGCCGGAGCCGCTGGCCCGCGGGCGCGACCTGCTGGCGTGGGGCGTGGCGCCGGGTCCGGCGCTGGGGGCGCTGCTGGACGAGCTGTACGATGCGCAGCTCGAGGGGCAGGTCACGACGCGGGAGGAGGCTCGCGACTATGTTCTCCGCCGCGCTCGCTCTCAAAAACCTGCGCTTGATAAAGTCACGCCGCCTCCGATACCATACGCATAAAGGGAGAAGGGAAAGAGCATGAGCATACGTCACACCGCCGCGGGATCGGGAACACAATCGAGGCGCGGCTTTCTGCGCGCCGCGGCAGCGGGGAGCATCGGGTTCCCGATGGTCGTCCGCGCCCAGACGTTGGGGAAAAACGCTCCGTCCAACCGGATCACGCTGGGGATCATTGGCTGCGGAAACCAAGCCGAAGTCGATTTGCAGCAGTGGCTGCCCATGGAAGATGTGCAGGTCGTGAGCGTGTGCGACGTGAACCGCGCGAGCCGCGGCTACAAGACCGACAAGCAGTTCCTCGGGCGCGAGCCGGTCCGCGACCTCGTCAATGCGGCCTATGGGAAGCGTGCGGACTCCGGCGCGTTCAAAGGGTGCGGCCTGTGCTCGGATTTCCGTGAGCTTCTCGCGCGGAAAGACATCGACGCGGTCGCGGTCATCACGCCGGACCACTGGCACGCCATCATGACCATCCGTGCGGCGGAGGCGGGCAAGGACATCTATTGCCAGAAGCCCCTCGGGCTGACCGTGCGCGACGGGCAAGAGATGGTCCGTGCGGTGAGGAAGCACGCGCGCATCCTCCAGACCGGCAGCCAGTGGCGCTCGAACCCGCTCATCCGCCAGTTCTGCAGCGTGGTCCGCAACGGCAAGATCGGCGCGGTCAAGCGCGCCGAGTCCTACGTCGCGAAGAACAATTTCTTCGGTCCCGGTCCTGGCTGGAAGCCGATGCCGGTCCCGGAGGGCTTCGACTACGACCTTTGGCTCGGCCCCGCTCCGGAGGCCCCGTACCATTCGGAACGCTGCCTTTACCGCTTCCGTTTCATCAGCGACTACTCCGGCGGACAGACGACGAATTTCGGGGCCCACTCCAATGACATCGTCCAGTGGGGCTAGGGCACGGACGACACGGGGCCGGTCGAATTCGAGAATCTCGGCGCGGAGTTTCCGGCCCCCGGCTCTCTGTACAACACGGCGACCAAGGTGGCCTTCCGCTGCCGCTACGCGAACGGCGCCGAGCTGGTCTGCAAAACCGACGACCGGAGCTTCGGCGTCCGTTTCGAAGGCAGCGAGGGCTGGATCTTCACGAACGGCAGAATTATCGAGGCCTCATCGGAGGCGCTCAAGACATGGAAGCCGGGGCCGGGCGACCTGCACCTCTACGAGAGCGCGAACCACTACCGCAACTTCATCGAGTCGGTCCGCTCGCGCAAGGAGCCGATTGAGCCGGTCGAGGTCGGCCACCGCACGGCGGCGATCTGCCACCTGGGCAACCTCGCCATGAAGCTGAACCGGAAGATCCGCTGGGACCCGAAGGCCGAGCGGATCATCGGCGATGACGCGGCGGGCGAGTTGCTCCAGCAGCCGCACCGCGCGCCGTGGCGTTACGATGCGTGACGCCGCAGACCCGCCGGTGGCCTGGCGCGGCTGCGGGTGGCGCGGGCTCTCCGAGCCCGCTCTGGCACCGGTGCGGGATGAGGACATCCCGCGCCACCTGAGCATCCGCAG
>CAYZQL010000341.1:0-3324 GCA_964480555.1 uncultured Lentisphaeraceae bacterium
CAAGATCTGCACCGCATATCTGCGCGATGACGGGGTCCGCTACGAGACCTTCCCCGCCGATCTGAGCGTGCTGGAGCGGTGTCAGCCGGTCTACGAGGAGATGCCGGGGTGGCAGACGCAAACCAGCCACATCACGCGGTACGAGGACTTGCCGCTCAAGGCGCGCGCGTATGTGGAGCGTCTCGTCGCGCTGATCGGCGGTCGGCTGGGCATCCTGTCGGTCGGTCCCGCGCGCGAAACCACGTTGCGGATGGGATTGTAAGGGCGCACCAAAAGGAAGGTCGCACGGTGCGGGTCTTGCGTTTCGGTGACACGTTGCGGGGTGACGGTTGGAAACAGATGTGAACAAAGTGCCCAGGCACATCGCCATCATCATGGACGGCAATGGCCGTTGGGCGCGGCAGCGCGGCAAACCGCGGCTGGCGGGGCACGAGGCCGGCTCCGAGACGGTTCGCTGCGTGCTGAACTATTGCCGGGACGCGGGGGTGCGCTATTTGACGCTGTATGCCTTCAGCACCGAGAACTGGAGCCGTCCGCAAGCGGAGATTTCCGGCCTGATGTCCCTGCTGGGGGCGTTCATCTCGAAATATGAGCGCGAGCTGATCGAGCGGCAGGTGCGGCTTCGGGTGATCGGCCGGAGGGAGGACTTGCCGCCGGACCTCGGCCGCGCGCTGGTGCGCCTGGAGCGGGAAACGGCGTGTTTCGAACGGCAGTTGATCATCGCCCTGAGCTACAGCGGGCGCAGCGAGTGGACCCGGGCCGTCAGGCTGATCGCGGAGCAGGTGAAAGCCGGAACGTTGGCTCCTGAGGCCGTCGACGAGGCGCTGATTGCCGCGCATCTGTATGCGCCGGACGTGCCGGACCCCGACCTGATCATCCGCACGAGCGGCGAGATGCGCGTCAGCAATTTCCTGCTGTGGCAGTGCGCCTACAGCGAGTTTTACGTGACGCCGGTGTTCTGGCCCGATTTCAGGGAGGCCGATTTCAACGCTGCGCTGTCCGCTTATGCGATGCGTGACCGCCGTTACGGCGGCGTCAAACCAGCCAACGGGCGGGAGGAAATCTCGTGATCGTACGCCGGGTCGTTGCAGGGGTGTTGGTCGGACTCTCGTGGCTCCTCGGGCTGTGCTACATGCCCGGGTGGATGCTGTTCGGCGTGTTGCTGCTGATGTCGTGCGCCTGCCAGAACGAGTTCTACCAGATGATGAAGCGGAGCGGCCACACGCTGAGCCGCAACTGCGGCATGGCGATGGGCGTGGTGTGGCTGGCGACCTGTTACGCCTATCCGCCCTACGCGGCGCGCGTGCTGCCGGTGGGGCACCAGTTCGAAAGCCTGATCTTGGCGTTCCTGGTTTTTGCGCTGCTGCTGCGGGTGCTGTTTGACGCCCGCATCGAGAAGCCGATCGAACATGTCGGGTTTACGCTGCTGGGGTTCTTCTACTTGCCGTTCATGCTCAGTTTCTTCATCCGGCTGGCCCAGTGGGGCGCGGATGAGATGTTCGAGATCCCCTGCGCGCGGGGCGGCGTGTACTTGGCCTCTTACATGGCGGTCGTGGTGAAGCTGAGCGATGTGGGCGCGTTTGCGGTGGGCATGACCTTGGGACGACATAAAATGTGCCCGCGCATTTCGCCGAAGAAGTCGTGGGAAGGCTTTGTGGGCGGACTGGCCGCCTCGATGGCTGCCAGCGTGGTGATGATTGAGGCGGCCCAGCACTGCGCCTGGCTGCCTGCCGGGCCGCTGCTGAACCTGAGCATGGCGCACGCGCTGGCATTGGGACTTGTGCTGGGACTGGTGGGTGTGCTGGGCGACTTGGTCGAGTCGATGTTCAAGCGGGCGGTCGACATCAAGGATTCGGCCGGGCTGTTGCCGGGCATGGGGGGCATACTGGACATGTTCGACAGCCTGACCTTTACGCCCGCGGTGCTCTATTTTTACCTGGCATGGTTTGTGGGGCAGGCTGTGTCGTCATGAAGTCGCTCGTCATACTGGGCAGCACCGGGTCGATCGGGGAGAACGCGCTGAAGGTGGCCGAGGCCCTGCCCGACGCGGTTCGCGTGGTCGGGTTGTCGACCCGGACCCAGGTCACGCGCGTGCTCGATCAGGCGCTGCAGTTCGGCGTGGGCGTGGTTGCCGTGCACGACCGTGCCGCGGCCCGCGAGGCCGAGGTGTTGGCTCGTCCGCATGGCATTGCGGTGTGGCCTGGGCCGGAGGGCATCGTCGCGCTGGCGGCGTTGGCCGGGGCGGACACGGTGCTGTGTGCGCTGGTGGGGCTGGCCGGGTTGCGTCCGGTGCTGGCCGCACTGGACGCGGGTCACGACGTGGCGCTCGCGACGAAAGAGGTGCTGGTTTCTGCAGGCGAGCTCGTGATGCGGCGACGCGCGGCGGCCAAGGTCCGGCTTCTGCCGGTGGACAGCGAGCACAGCGCACTTTTTCAGTGCCTCCAGTCGCCGGTGTATCAGGCCGCCTGTGTGCGCGAAGACGGAGGCGGTGTCGGTTGTGCGGAAGACCACATCGCCCGGCTGGTGCTGACCGCGTCAGGAGGCCCCTTCGCGCTGCGCCACGAGACGGACTTCGAGCGCGTGACGCCCGAGCAGGCGTTGGCGCACCCGCGCTGGAACATGGGGCGCAAAGTGACGATCGACTCGGCCACGATGATGAACAAGGGGCTTGAGATCCTGGAGGCCCGCTGGCTGTTCAACCTGCCGGTCCGGAAGATCGGCGTCGTGGTTCACCCCGAAAGCATCGTGCACTCGATGGTGACCTTTGTCGACGGCTCGACGTTGGCGCAGCTCTCGGTGCCGGACATGCGCTTTCCCATCCAGTACGCGCTCACCTGGCCGGAGCGCCGATCTGTGACGATGCCGCAACTGGATTTGGCGCGGCAGGGGAGTCTGACCTTTTTCGAGCCGGATGAGACGCGTTTCCCGTGTTTGCGGCTGATTCGCGAGGCGGCGGAGGTGGGCGGCACGCTTCCGGCGGTCGTCAATGCGGCGGACGAAGTGGCGGTGGAGGCCTTTCTTGCGGGTGCGGTTACGTTCGCGGGCATCTGGCGGACCGTTGAGCGCGTGATGGCGGCGCACAGCGTGTGCCCGTGTGAGGATTTTGAGGCGGTGTTCGAAGCGGACGCATGGGCGCGCGAACAGGCGGCGGAACAAGTGGGTTTAAAGGGATGACGAGCAGCCCGCCGCCGATTACGGACACTGCGGCGGGGTGCGGACAGGTAGAAAACGATGGAAATAATCTGGTCGGTTTTGGCGGGCGTCTGCGTGGCGCTGTTGTTCAGCTTGGCGATTTTCATCCACGAGTTCGGGCACTTCCTGTCC
>CAYZQL010000342.1:0-3312 GCA_964480555.1 uncultured Lentisphaeraceae bacterium
CAATCCCGAATTCCCGTATTTCCAGGGTACGGCGAAGTGCAAAATGAAATGCACGCTTTTCAAAAGAAGGGCAGATTGCTGGCAGTGGCGAGGAAGCCCCTGGGACCCGGAGAGCCCGACAGGGCTTTCCGGGTGGGGCTGACGCTGCGCCCCCTAGGGGGCCCCCGAAAAAAAACGCCTCACGGGCTGCGGCATGCTATCATTGAATGGAACTAACAACCAACGACAGGAGACACAGCACATGGGGTAGGAAGACAGAGGTCGAATAGGGGTCGACATTCGGTTGCGCTGAAAAAGTCCAGCCCCATGCGGCCGGGACAGAGCCCGGCCCTCCACTACTTCGGGGAAACGTGCCGGTCCACAATGGAGTGACGGCCTCCGTGCCGTCCTCGCCGTTCACCCCTTGCGGGTGCCGTCCTCGATGCGGCCGATCAGGCGGAGCAGCCCGTCGAGGATGGTGAGCGGATGCGGGGGGCAGCCGGGCACGTAGAGGTCCACGGGCACCAGGGCGTCGGCGCCGTTGTTGACCTGCACGTGGTCCCGGTAAGGCCCGCCGGAGATCGCGCACGCGCCGACCGCGATGACGATGCGCGGGTCGGAGACGGCGTCGTAGGTTTTCTTGAGCGCGAGCGCCATGTTCTGCGACACCGGCCCGGTCACCAGAAGGCCGTCGGCGTGCCGCGGCGAGGCCACGAACTGGATGCCGAACCGCCCCAGGTCCCAGCCGACCGTATTCAGCACGTTGGTGTCGGCCTCGCAGGCGTTGCACCCCCCGGCGCTGACCTGACGGAGTTTGAGCGACCGGCCGAACAGCTTTTTGAGCTTCGCGTCAAGGGCGGCTCCGGCGACCTCAACGGCCCGGCCGTCGCGAGGCACGGCAAGGTCTGTGCGTTTGCGTGCCGCGAGCTGGTGATTCTGCGAGAAGGTGATGGCCTGTCTGGGGCAGGCGTCGGCGCAGTCGGTGCAGAAGAGGCACTTGCCGAGGTCGATCAGGCCGGGGGCTGCCGGGTCCAGCGCGCCGGACGGGCAAGCGTCGCCGCAGGCGCGGCAGCCGTCCGGACACTTTGAGGTGTCGATCACAGGCCGCCCGCGGAAACGGTCGGGCAACGGCGGCGGCGCGCCGTCGGGATACGCGATCGTGCGGTGTTTCTGTTGCAGCCGGGCGAGGAGGATTTTGATCATAAATCGTGTCCGCAGTAGGAGAGGTTGAAGCTCTTGTTGCAGATCGGGAAGTCCGAGATCTCTTGGTTGCGCAGGGCGTAGGCGAGCCCGGGCCAGTTGTGGAAAGACGGGTCCACCACTTTGTACCGGGCGAAGCGGCCCTGCGCGTCGGTGAGCGCCACGTGGCAGACCTCGCCGCGCCAGCCCTCGTTGAGGGCGACGACGAGGCTGTCCGGCGCCAGCGCCTTGACCGGCACGCGCGCCGCGCCGCCGGGGAGCGCGCGGAGCTGGTCGCGGATGAAGTCGATCGCGTGCTGGATCTCGATCCAGCGCTGGTAGGCCCGCGAGAAGACGTCGCCGGTCTCGCAGGTGGAGAGGGGAATGTGCGAGAAGCAGTAGATGCCCGAGGGCTGGTCGCGCCGGATGTCGCGCTCGATGCCTGAGGCGCGGGCGGCGGGGCCGACGATCCCCAGCTCGGCGGCGGCGCTGCGGGGCAGGATGCCGACGTCTTCGAAGCGCGCCATGACGGACTGGGTGTTCCAGAGCAGGTTGACGGCGACCGCGGTGTCCTTCTCGCCCGCGTCGAGGCGGCGGCCCAGCTCGGCGACGCGCTCGGCGTCGACGTCGAACCCGAGGCCGCCCGGGCGGATCAGGCCGCGCCCGAAGCGGCTGCCGCACAGCAGGGCGGTCATGTTCAGGAAGTCGCCGCGGATGCGCCCGCAGTAGCTGGCGGTGGGCAGGAAGCCGACGTCGCCGGCCAGCGCGCCGAGGTCGCCGATGTGGTTGGCCAGCCGCTCCAGCTCCAGCGCGACGCCGCGCAGGGTCTGGGCGCGCGCGGTCTCCTGACAGCTCGCGAGCGCCTCGATCACCTGGCAGTAGGTGGTGGCGTGCGCGACGGTCGAATCGCCCGACAGCGTTTCGGCGTAATGGATCGACCGGGCGGCCGGTCCGCCGAGCAAGGCCTCCTCCACGCCGCGGTGCTGGTAGCCGAGCGCGATCTCGAGGTGGAAGACCTGTTCGCCGTGGCACTGGAAGCGGAAGTGGCCGGGCTCGATGACGCCGGCGTGCACCGGCCCGACCGCGACCTCGTGGACTTGGTCGCCCTCGACGCGGTAGAAGTCGCCCACGGCGGGCAGGATCGGCTGTCCCGAAGGCCGGCCCCACGCGTCGCGGCCGCCCCACGGGCGGCAGTAGCGCACGGGCTTGAACCACGGGTGGCCGACCGGGCGCAGGCCGAACTGTTCGGCGATCTCGCGCTCGAAGAGGTGGACCTGAGGGCAGCGCGGCGTGAGCGAGGGGAACTCGCCTTCTTCGACGTCCGTCGCGCACGCGAGGAGCTGGTTCTGCTCATCGTCGGCGAGCACGGCGTAGAGGCGGGTCGCGCCGGGGAGCGGCGAGGCGGCGCCGAAGAGCGCGCTGACGCGCTGGCGCGCGGCCACGCCGTCGAGGATGGCCTGCCGGAAGGCCTCGAAAGAAAACACGGGGATCGACGCGCGCGGGACGGCTTGTCCGTTGGACAGCGTGGCGAGCTCGGGGCGTGAACCGTTCATGGCTGGCCCTCCAGGAAAAGCGCCGCGTCGCGGATCAGCGCGTTGAGCGGGGCGGGGATGTAGAGGCCGACGAGCAGGACCAGCAGCAGCAGCCCCGCCACCGGCGCCCCGGTCAGGAGCCCGTCGCGGTAGGGCGTGCTCCGGGCCTCGAACGAGGCGCGCCCCTGCACGACCTTGAGCACGGTCGCGCCCATGCCGATGAAAACCACCAGCAGAAGGAAGAGGTAGAGTCCTCCCGTGAGGAAGAAGCCGGCATCGAACGCGCCGTTGAGGATCGCGAACTCGCTGATGAACGGCCCGAAAGGCGGCGAGCCCGTGACCGCCAGGAACCCGAGAAGAAAGAGGGTGCCGGAGAGCGGCAGGCGGCGCATGGCCCCGTACACCTGGTCGGTGCTCTTGCTGCCGTAGGCGCGGTGGATGTTGCCGGCGGAAAGGAAGAGGACCCCTTTGGTCAGGCCGTTGGTGACGATGTGCAGCAGCGTGCCGAAGAGCGCGGGCTTGCCGATGCCGAGGCCGAGCACGAGGATGCCCATGTGCTCGACGCTGGAGTAGGCGAGCATCCGCTTGAAGTCGCGCTGGCCGACCATGAAGAGGCTGGCCA
>CAYZQL010000343.1:0-3301 GCA_964480555.1 uncultured Lentisphaeraceae bacterium
AGCGCGAGGAAACAAACACGATGTCGCCGTTCGGCAGCCAGCAGGGCTCGATGTCCGAGACACCCAGGCCGAAGGTCAGCTGTTTCACGCCCCCCGTTGCAAGCTCCATCACATACAAGTGGAAATCATCCTCCGTGTCGTTGCGGCGCATGGAGAAAAGAACCCGGGCGCCATCGTATGACACCGCCGGATCACGGATAACTCCAGTCGGCATGTCCAGCAGCGTTTCTATCTTCACGTCGCCAGCCTCGCCCACCGTCAACGAGTTGAGGCTCGCACCCATGCGGTAATCGGGATTGCGCTCTTTGTACTGTTCGTCGGTCAGGTGTTCGGTCCACGCGTAGTGCACGACCCCGCTCAAAAAGTAGTGTTTCGTGAAGACGATCTTTGACGCCCGCTGCCTCAGCGCCGCCAGCCGCGCGTGGCGCCGCAGCTCGCACGCCTTGAAATAGAGGTCTTTCCATTGCGCATCGGCGCCGGGAACGCCTTTGCCCGCCAGACCCGCAAGCTGCGCATCCAATTCGGGGACCTTTACGCCGGCTCTCTCAAGGCCCGACACCACGTTACGCATCATCCGGACTTCCCGTCCGGCCGACCCCTTGTCTGTGAAACACGCCTGATAATCCGGCCCGTGGTCCTGGTAGATCCAATCTTTCCTCAGACGCGCTTCGGGATAGGGGCGGGTCACGTTCAGACCCTGCTCAACGTGGCGCCTCTCGCCGGCCGCAAATTCGTCTTTCGCCAGCCGCGCGGCGGCCTCGACCTCGACGGACAGCGACGGAAAGGCGGCGAGGGGGCTCTCCGCGCGACCCGTCAACACCCTGCGGTTGCCCGCCTGATCCAGCGCGATCACGCGCAGTTCGGCGATCTGGAAATTGTAATGGACGCCCGAGACCGGCGTGTGGCTCGAACGGACGCGGAAGCCCAGATACCGCGTCGGCACGGCGTCCCACAGCATCACGTGGCTCGCGCCATTCACCACAGACGACGGCACGGGATGGCGCTTGAAAAGCGGGACAATACTTTTGTTCCCGGCCGTGTCTTCGAGCGCCTCGGGCGCGCAGGTCTCGCCCGACACCGCAAACACGTCCACCTCGCGCGGCAGAAAGCACGACCCGTCATTGCGGGAGACGAACTCGAGACCGGCGACCTGGCGCGGTTCGCCCAGATCCAGCACAAGACACCCCGTGACCGGCAGAGACCCTTTCGGCGGGCGCGTCTCGGGTCCCTGCCCCGTGCGGCTGTCGTCCAGCAGGCACGCAAAGGTCTCCGGATCGCCGTCCAGCATCATCTCGGCCGTATAGACGGTCGCCGTCTTGCCCCCCGCACCGACCACGGGCAAATAGGGCTCACAAGAAACCGAGGCGATCCGGAGCGCCGCGTGCGCCGATACCGTGACCGTAACCCAACTGACCATCAACCACGCTCTGCTCATATCATTCTGCTCCTGATTCCCGCCGCTTCCCTACTCGCACGCCTTCCAGCCCAGCGCCGTTGAAATCCTTCTTGCCGTTTCCTGGACCGGTCCGCCCAGCACCTTCGTGACGTCCTTCTGGCGGTAGTGCACCGTCAGCACGGTCGTTCCGATCGCGGCCACTGCCCGCCCGGTGTAGTCGTGGATCGGAACGGCGTAGCACAGCCCGCCTTCCATGTACTCCTCGTCATCCAAGGCGAAGCCCTGTTTGCGGACCCGCTCCATGTCCGCGAGGAAACTCTTCCGGTCGGTGTGCGTGGCGTCCGTCAGCTTTTTCAGGCCGCGCGCGATGCACCGCTCGCGCAGTTCCGGCTCCCCGTAGGCCAGAAGCACTTTGCCGGTCGATGCGGCATGCGGCCAGTAGTGTTCGCCGATCCGGCCGCCGATGTGGATGTTGCGGGTTCCCTCGTGGTGGATCAGGTACATCACCATGTCGTCGTGCAGCACGCCGAGATAGACGCACTCTCCCAGCCGCTTCCACAGCTCTCGCAGCGGCTCCTGCGCGGCCGTCACAATGTCCATGCGGGCGACCGGCTTGGACGCGTAATGAAAGGGCACCAGCGAGGCCGCGTACTTCGGGCCTTCACCGGTTTCCGTCACCCAGCCTTTGGCCACCAGCGTCTTCAGGCAGCGGAAGACCATGTGCTTGTTGGCGCCCGTCCACTCCGCCAGCTCCGCCACGCCCAAGCCGTCCGCAGACTCGCACAGCGCCGTCAGGATATCGATCCCCGCCCTCAGGCCCGGCACGTCGTATACAGTCCCGTTCTTTATCATGTAACGACGTTACACTAATAAGATGTTGGCCGTCAACGGGATTTTTCGTTGCCCGGACCGCACAACTATGCGAAACTGCTTTTATGCGAACAACCATCGATATCCCCGACGCTCTGGGCAAGCAGATCAAGAGCCGCGCCGCGCTTTCGGGACAGTCGCTGAAGTGCTTTATCAGCCGCGCGCTCGAACGCCAGCTTGCGTCCGGCGTCTCCCAAGATACTGACCGTAAGGCCGCTTCGCTGCCCGTCCTCCGCAGCGGCAAGCCCGCAAGCATGAACATGACGCCGGATGAGATCAGCGCCCTGCTCATCAGAGAGGAGGTCGAGGCTTATGCGGCAGATGTGCGACGTTAACGTCCTTCTCGCCCTTGTTGTCGAACGTCACGCCCATCATGCGCGATGCGTGGCTTGGTGGAACACCCGCACAACCCGCGAACCCCTTTTCGTCTGCCGCAAGGTTCAGGCCGCTTTTTTGCGGCTTCTTTCGAATCGCGCCGTCATGGGAGAAGAGACTCTGACGCTTGCACAGGCTTGGTCCGCGTATGCCTCTTTGCTGAAAAGCGGCTGTTTCGCCCGGGTTCTCGAACCGCGCGGCCTTGACGTGGAATGGGAACAACTCTGCCGCCCGTTTGGGCATTCCCCAAAGGTCGTCATGGACGCCTACCTCGCGGCCTTCGCCATCGCAGGCGGATACACGCTCGTCACCCTCGACAAAGCGCTCGCCCAGTTTCCCGGCGTTTCGGCGCTCACGCCCTGACGAGTGTGCCTTGAATAAGTTGTGGCAAGCCCGCCGTCCTCGCCCCGTCACTTCGCGAAAAACGCCGTCGCGTTCTGAGGGCGGATCTCGGTGAGCGTCCCCTTGTAGTGGCGCAGCGAAATCGGCTGGTACGGATACTTGGCGATCGCCGCCTCGTCGATGTCCACGCCCAGCCCCGGCCTGTCGGAAATGGACATGTAGCCGTCGCGCAGGGTGACGGCCTCGTCGCAGACCTCGCTGCGCCAGGGCACGTCGCTGGCCATGGTCTCCAGCAGGTAGAAGCCCGGCTGCGAGGCG
>CAYZQL010000344.1:0-3284 GCA_964480555.1 uncultured Lentisphaeraceae bacterium
GCCTCGAGGAAATGACGCCACGATTCCGACCCTCCTCTCTTTCCTAATCCTAATCCTAATCTCTCCGCCCCCGCCCGGAAATCCGGATCAAGATTAGGATTATGATTAAGATTTTCGAGTCGAATATCTCTCTTGCCGGTCCTTCACGCTGACACCGACCGGCGAGAGAACGCCGAACGCCGAAGGATTTTCATAACCTTCGGCGTTCGACGTTTATTATTCTTGCCATCGAGGCGGGCGGACGCATCTGTAGCGGAAGAGGGGTCGTATTTGTACATTGGACATTGATCCCCTTTCCGGAGGTAGTTCAAGGGTGCCCGGCAGTGCACATTTGTTTTTCTTCCCGCATGGTCGTCCATGAAGACATCCCTCCGCACCTGTTACTCCCGCACTTTAGAACTTCTCTCCTCCCGCCGCCCCATGCCCCGGGTCGTGATGTGGTACCACCTGTCCTGAGCTTAGCCGAAGGGGCCGCCCGCGTAATGATGTCTCAGTTGCCTCGCCATGACGTCACCTTACCACAACCGCACCCCGCACCGCAACGGCTATTTGTCTAATGTCGAAATACGACCCCCATTCCGCTTAAAAGTCACCGTGAGCGACCCAGTCCTGAAGAGGGTGAAGAGCCAGCCCCATTTGCTTGCTGGCTCCAACAGCGTCGTCCTGCCCAGAACTCCCAGACCAAGTACAGAGCCGGCGAGCATCCTGGGAATGAGTTGAATAGTGCATCATGCGACTGTCAACACCGCTACTTGCACGGTTGAAATGGTAGGTGGGATCGCCGAACGGCCATGGCCAGAATGACGTACTGCCGCTATCAACAGCGTTGTCATCCTGACCGATAGATTCTGCTCCTTCATCACGAACCCCAACCGCTTTGGCCCAATCCCGAGTGTTCCTGTAGTGCGTATTCTCGTGCCACAAGCCGAATGGATCGGAATTGACAATAGCGTTGTTTGCACCGAAGACATAGGCATTTGCTCCTCCCGCCTCCCCAATGGGATCTCTTGAAAGCCATCTTCCGAGCACCGGGCTGTAGGGGCGGAGCTGGTAGACGACGAGCCCGGTCTCGGCGTCGAAGGGCTTGGTCGAAAACCGGTGGGTGAAGGCGTCCGCCATGTCGCCGGACTGGGCCGTGATCCCGCCGAACGGCGAGTATTCGTAGCGAGCCCGCACCGTGCCGTTGGTGTCGACGTACCCCGTGACGTTGCCGTTGGCGTCGTAGCAGGGGAAGTACGTGTTACAGGTTACAGGTTGGTTGTTGTCGGTTGTACACGTCGTGACGGCGAGGAGACCGCCCACGCCTCCGGCACCTTGGAGGGAACCGCTAAGATCCAAGCCCCACGTATAGTAGTTGGTGACGGCCGATTGCGTATTGCCGATTGCCACTGTCTCGCGGATGATGTTCCAACCGTCCCATAGGTAGGTGCGGAAACTGGAAACTTGAAACTCGAAACTGGGGGACTCCCGGACCGAGACCTCTTTCCTGATGCGGCGGGAACGGTGGTCGTAGGCGTTCATGACAAACAGCACGCCGTTGGAACAGGCGCTGGCGAGGCGGTTCTCGGCGTCCCAGGTGTAGGCCCACGGGCCGTTCGTGAGCATGTTCCCGTCCGCGTCGTAGGCGGGGATGCTGATTGCCGATTGCCCATTGCTGATTGCCGTGTACTGGTTGAGCAGGTTGGCGGCGTAGGCCGTCACGTCTGGCTGCCCGCCGCCGGACGACACGGCCGCCCCGGTTCTGTTGCCGATCGGGTCGTAAGCGTAGCCGTATGCGTTTGCGCCCATCACCGCGTTCGTGACCTCCGAGCGGGGATTGTAGCCGAAAACGTTCGTCACGGGCAAGGCGGACGTCGCGTCGAACCACCGCGCCGCAAGGCAAACACCCGATCCAGCCGGCGGAGGGGGAACGACGGGAGCTGTGGTGCACCGGGGTGCTATTTGGCCGCGCCGGGCACGGGCCTGCCGAGGTGGGCGAGCACGAGCTTGAGGGCGCGCCAGGCATCGTGCTTGGCGGGCTCGAAACGGAGCAGGTAGGAGGGGTGGAAGGTCGGCATCACGGGGATGCCCTCGTAGTGGGTCCACTGGCCTTGGATGCGGTTGACGCCGACTTGGGTCTCGAGCAGCGCCTTGATGGCGGTGCCTCCCAGAAGGACGATGGTCTTCGGGCGGATGAGGGCGATCTGTTCGCGCAGGAAGGGCAGGCACTTCTGCATCTCTTCGGGCAGCGGCGCGCGGTTGCCCGGGGGGCGGCACTTGCAGATGTTGGCGATGAACACGTCGTCGCGCGTGTAGCCCATGGCCGCGATCATCTTGGTGAGCAGCTGCCCGGCCGCGCCCACGAAGGCCAGCCCCTGCTGGTCTTCCTCGTGCCCGGGGGCCTCGCCGATGAACATGACGTCGGGGGAGTTGAAGTTGCCCTGGCCGGGCACGGAGCGGGTGCGCTGCTGGCGCAGCGCGCAGGCGTCGCAGGCCTCAACGCGCGCGGCGGTCTCGGCGAGCGCGGCGCGGCGCGCCTCGGGCGTGAGCGCGGGCTTTGCGCCCGGCAGCGCCGCCGGGGAGTCCGGGCGCGGGGCGGCGGGCGGGGTCCGGGGCGCGGGAGCGGCGGCCGGAGCCGGCGCGGGGGCGGGCTTCGCGGGCGCGCCGGGCGCGCGCAGCACGTCGGGAGAAAGCTCCACGGACCGCCCGCCCAGCTCTTGGAGCAGGCGCACGTGGTCGATCACGTCGTCGAGAATGGCGGTCCAGGAGGACATGGGTCAGCCTTGGCCGAAGCCGTGGGGGTTCTGGGACTGCCAGCGCCAGGCGTCCTCGCACATGGCGGCCAGGTCGCGCTCCGCCCGCCAGCCGAGTTCGTTCAGCGCTTTGGACGGGTCGGCCCAGCACTCGGCCACATCGCCGGGGCGGCGCGGCACGACGGTGTAGGGCACCTTGCGTCCCGAGGCTTTCTCGAAGGCCTTCACCACGTCGAGCACGCTGTAGCCCTTGCCGGTCCCGAGGTTGTAGATGGCCAGTCCGGGCTTGGCCGCGAGCCGGTCGAGGGCTTTGAGGTGCCCGACCGCGAGGTCCACGACGTGGATGTAGTCGCGCACGCCGGTGCCGTCGCGGGTGGGGTAGTCGTCCCCGTACACCGAGAGGCAGGCGAGGCGGCCGACCGCCACCTGCGCCACATAGGGCAGAAGGTTGTTGGGGATACCGGCGGGGTCCTCGCCGAGCAGGCCGCTGGCGTGCGCGCCGATCGGGTTGAAGTAGCGCAGCAGGACGATGTTCCAGGCGGGGTCGGATTT
>CAYZQL010000345.1:0-2482 GCA_964480555.1 uncultured Lentisphaeraceae bacterium
CGGCACGCCGATGATGAGCCGCGTGGGCCACGCCTTCATCAAGCAGCAGATGCGCGAACACGACGCGCTTTTCGCTGGCGAGCTGAGCGGCCACTACTACTTCAAGGACAACTTCACGGCGGAGAGTTCGGCCATGGCGATCCTCTCGCTGGCGAACATCGTCAGCAAATCCGACAAGCCGCTCTCGGCGCTGATCGCCCCGCTGCGCAAGTATTTCGCGAGCGGCGAGATCAACACCCACGTGAGCCGCGATCCCAAGGCGATTCTCGCGGAGATCAAAGCCGCCTATACGGACGGCCGCGAGTTCGAGCTGGACGGCGTGAGCGTCGAGTACGCGGACTGGTGGTTCAATGTGCGCTGCTCAAACACCGAGCCGCTCGTGCGCTTGAACCTGGAGGCAAAAACGAAGGCGCTGATGGAAACCCGGCGCGACGAACTCTTGGCGATTATCCGGAAGTGAGAACACGATGGTCAACGAATCGGTTTACAACGAGCTTTTGAAGAAATACCGCGCGCAGTTCGGACGCGATCCGGAAAGCGTGGCCTATGCGCCAGGGCGCATCGAGGTGCTCGGCAATCACACGGACTACAACGAAGGTTTCGTCTTTTCCGCGGCGATCAACTACGGCACCTTCTTTGCGGCGGGCAAAAGCGCGACGACGGCCTGCCGTCTTGTGGCGGGCGACCTGATGAAAGAGGTCCGCTTCGATGTGAAGCACATCGAGGCTTCGAAAAGTGACACTTGGCAGAACTACGTCAAGGGCACGCTGGCCGGCCTGACGGCCGTCGAGTCGGTTGCGTGCGGCTTCGACGGCATGTTTCTCGGCAATATCCCTCTGGGCAGCGGCCTCTCCAGCTCCGCCGCACTCGAGATGTGCACAGGGCTCGCGCTCGGCGACCTGTACGGCATCCGCGTCGACACGGTGGCCCTGGCCAAGATCGGGCAGAAAGCCGAGCATGTTTACGCGGGGTGCAAATGCGGCCTGCTGGACCAGATCTCAAGCCTCGCGGGGCAGGCGGGCAAGCTGGTCAAAACCGATTTCCGCACCGTCGCTTACGAGACGGTCGGCATGGGCGAGGACGCCTGCTTCCTGATGTGCAACACCCACGCCAAGCACGCGCTGGTGGACGGCGCGTACAACAGCAGGCGCGAGGCCTGCGAACAGGCCGCGGCGCATTTCGCCAATGTCCTGCGCCATCCTGTGCATGCGCTGCGCGATGTGAGCATGGCCGAGTGGGCGCTCTATAAGCGGGGCCTCCCTGAAACGGTTGCCAACCGGGCGGCTCATCCGATCGGCGAGGACGAGCGCGTGCTCAAAGGTGCGGAGTTGCTGTCCAAGGGTGACCTCGCCGGCTTCGGCGCGCTCATGTTTGACTCGCACGAAAGCTCGCGCGTGCTGTTCGAGAACTCCTGCGAAGAACTCGACGCCGTGGTCGACGCGGCAAAGAAAATCCCCGGCGTGCTGGGCGCACGCCTCTCGGGAGGCGGCTTCGGCGGCTCGGCGGTCGTGCTGGCGCATCCGCGCGATGCAGAAACCGCCGGCATCGCCCTGGCGAACGCCTATGCCGCCACGTTCGGCAAGCCGTGCGACGTCAGCGTGATCAAGCCGGCGGACGGCGCGCATGTGGTGAGGAGAGAAAAGAGCCGGAAGCCGAACGCCTGACTCTGGACACACCGTTCGGCTTCGGAACTTCTTTCTGAAGCGGCAGCATTCTGCGCTGAGCGCTTCTCCGTCCCTTACGTCAGCACGCCCTTGGGTGTGTTTTCGTTGTCGTCCCACCAGCCGGGCTTTTTCGTGGACAGCTTGGCGATGTCCTTGGAAGTCATCTGGATGCCCTTGGCCGACACGCCTTTGACGAGCACCTCGGAAGGCGTGAACAACTGCTGGTGGATGCGCTGCGCCTTGGCCGGCTTATATTTGACGAAGACCGTTTCAGGCGTGCCCTCTTCGAACAGAAGGACCTTGCTCTGCTCGGGGGCCAGGCGGTACTCCTTGTTCTGGATGGCCCCTCCGAAAGCGAACCGCTTGATGTAGGTGAACCCGTAGTGCGGTTCGGCGTAGATGGCGGTGAACTCTTTGTCGCGGTCGAAAATCCGGCAGTACAGGTGGTTCTGGTCGATGAAGAACTTGTCGGGAGGCGGCATCATCTTGTAGCGGCCGTCACTCCAGACCACGAGAATCTTGTCGAGCGACGAGCACTTGAAAAGCTCTTCGCCGCCGCGGATATCCGTGCCGATGTAGCCGTTCTCCTTGTCGATCTTGAGCGTCAGTTCCGTGGCGGTGAGCGCGCGCATCTCGATCTGCGCAAAGGGCTTTTCGGCGATGTGTGTCAGGCGCGGGTACTTGTCCTTGTACTTTTTGACGAGCGCCTTGAGGTAGCGGACCGCGTAGCCGCGCAGGCCTTTGATATTCTCGGCAACCTCCGCCTCTTCCTTGAGGATGTTCTCGATCTCTTCGCGGTTCTTGTTGATGTCGTAGCG
>CAYZQL010000345.1:2492-3270 GCA_964480555.1 uncultured Lentisphaeraceae bacterium
TCGAGCGTGACCTCGCGGCGCAACTTTTTGCGGAACGGCGCAAAGCCTCCGAGCACGGCCTGCTGCACGGCTTCATAGGTGAGCTGCTCTTCGATGCGCTTATAGATGCGCTCCTCGATAAAGATCTGCTCCAGCGTCTTCGAGTGAAAGAGGTCATCGAGCTCGCGCTTGCGGAGCTCCAGTTCGCGGTTGAGGAGTTCGAGCAGCTGGTCGGTGCAGGCCTGAAGAATTTCGGAAACCGTCATCTCGCGGGGCCGGTTGCGGTAGAGCACGACCGGCCTGCTTGAAACAGAGGACTCGCAGGCGGTGAACGCGAACAGCGCGGCGGTGGCCTGCTCCTGGGTCGCCCCGACCGTGAGCACCAGCTCGATCTCAACCTTTTCGGCGGTGAAATCGTTGATCTGGCGGACGGGGACCTTTTTCTTTTGGATCGCCTCCTCGATATCCGCGATGAGCGACTCCGTGGTTTGGCCCCACGGCAGGGCTGAGATGACCAGCTTGTTGGGCTGACGGTGTTCGATGGTGGCGCGGATCTTGATGCGGCCCGAGCCATCGTTGTACTCCGAGACATCCATCGACCCGCCGGTCTGGAAATCGGGCAGCACCTTGAAGGGCTTTTTTTGGATGATGGCGATCTGGGCTTCGAGCAGTTCAATGAAATTGTGGGGCAGGATGGCGGTGGAGAGTCCTACGGCGATGCCGTCCGCGCCCAGCATCAGCAGAAGCGGCAGCTTGGAGGGCAGGAGCACGGGCTCCTTGTTGCGGCCGTCGTAGCTGG
>CAYZQL010000346.1:0-3226 GCA_964480555.1 uncultured Lentisphaeraceae bacterium
GCTCACCAGGTTGGTGAGGATCTGGCGCAGCCGTCCCGGGTCGCCCCGCAGCAGCGTGGGCACCTCGGTTGCGACGCTGTACAGCAGCTCCAGACCTTTGTCGTGGGCGCGCAGAGCCAAGGTCGAGGCCAAGTCTTCCACGAGTTCCTGCAGGTCGAAGTCCAAGGTTTCCAGAAGCATTTTGCCCGCCTCGATTTTGGAGAAATCGAGGATGTCGTTGATGAGCCCGAGGAGCGATTCGGCGCTGGCCCGCACGGTCTCGGCGTAGCGGCGCTGCTCGTCCGTCAGTTCGGTGTCGAGGAGCAGGCCGGTCATGCCGATGACGCCGTTCATGGGCGTGCGGATCTCGTGGCTCATGTTGGCCAGGAAGTCGGACTTGGCGACGCTGGCCTGCTGCGCTTGGGCGGTCATCTCGTTGGCGCGTGCGATCGCGTCCGCGAGCTGCCGGTTGGTTTCCCTGATCTCATCCTCGGTCCGCTTGCGCTCGGTGATGTCGCGGATGATGCCCACGGCATGCCAGCACGAATCGAGGTAAAGGGTGGACAGCGACAGCTCGATCGGGATTTCCCCGCCCATTTTCTTGAGGGCCGTCAGCTCGATGGTCTTGTTGACCGCGCCGCCTTGCCCGTTCTTCCTGAACACGGCGAACGCCGTGCGGAAAGAGTCGAGGTGGCGTTGCGGCGCGAGCAGCAGGTGCAAGTCGCGCCCGAGCACCTCGTCGCGGGTGTAGCCGAAGATGCGCTCGGCGGCAGGATTCCAGAAAGAAACGCGCCCCTCGGCGTCCATCATCAAAATGGCGTCTTGTGCCGCCCCTGTGATGGCCCGCAGCCGGGATTCGCTGGCCTGCAGATCCGCCCGCTGTTGATACTCTTTGCTGACGTCGCGGAAGACGAGCACGGCCCCCATGATTTCGTCGCGGGCGTTGCGGATGGGTGCGCAACTGTCGGCGATCTGGTGTTCGGCGCCGTTTTTGGCGATGAGCACGGTGTGGTTGCCCAGCTCCACGATGGCGCCTTGGCGCAGGGCTTTTTCGACCGGGTTTTCCTCAGCCGTCCGCGTCATGGCGTGAACGATCCGGAAGACCTTCTCGAGGGGGTGCCCCGCCGCCTGTTCCGTGGTCCAGCCTGTCAGGCGTTCAGCCACGGCGTTGAGGTCAGTGACCCGGCCCGACGCGTCGGTGGTGATCACCCCGTCGCCGATGGACCGCAGGGTGGCGCTCAGTCGCTGCTCGCTCTTCTGAAGGGAGGACTGTTGCAGCCGGATGCTGGCGTCGGTGCGGCGCAGGAGGACATACAGGAAGCCGAACAGTCCGGCCAAGAGGACAACGCCTCCCGCGAGGCCGACCGCCCTCACCCGGTTCTGCGCCGCTTTGCCTTCGGTGATGTCGAACAGCACGACCAGACTGCCCACCTCAGCGGCCGAGGCGTCTTTGAGCGGCGCCGTCATGACGTGCCAAGTTTGGCCGCCCGCGCGCGCCTCCATGAAGGCTTTGCCGCCTTCAGGCCGGGCATCCTCGATGAGCCCGCCGATCGAGGCCGGCAGCACGGGCAGGGTCGAATAGACCAGCGCGGACTCGGTGAACCGGTTCCAGTCGGCTTTGCGCCCTCGCAGCCCAAGGCCCTCTTCCCAGCGGGGCCTGTCCAACAACGTTTTCCGGATCGTGATCGCGAAGTCGATTCCGTTTTTGGCATGCAGGTTTTCCACGACGTCCTCGATCTCTTTGCCGAGCTCGAGATAGCCGAGCAGGAAACCGTTGTCGTGGATCGGGTGGACCGATCTCAGGGTGAAGAAGCCCAGCGGACCCAGCTCAAGGCCGGCTGAGGGCTTGCCGAGCCGCGCGGCTTCGCGCAGGGTGAACCGGTCGATCCGGTCGCCGGACAGGTCCGGTTTGTGCAGTCGCAGCAGGCAGGCCTGATCGGGGGCGATGAGGTAGAAGTGGGAAAGCGCGTATTCGGCCTTGAGCGTCGCAAAGAGCGGCTGGCACTGTGCGAGCAGGCTGTTCCGGTCGCGTGCCTTCAGGGCTGCCAGCAGACCTTCGCTCTTGAGCACCATCTTCCCGAGCGCGTCCAGCGTCCGAGTCTGCTCCGCCACCGATGCGGACAGGTCGGAAACACCCCCCTGCAGCGCGGTCCGGCTGAGCCGGTTCAGACTGTCGCGCTGCTGCTTGAGCAGCAGCATGCCCGAGCCGGCCGCCATCAGAAGCAGGGCGATGGCCAACGGCATCAACAGGCGACGCTGGATCGGCCTGAGCGCCGTGCTGCCGCTGTTGCGGGGACGGGTCGCCATCATGCCTGCGGACAGAAAGATCAGCATCGCCAGCATCAGGCTCGCCGGGAGCGCGGTCCGCGCGGCCACATCCCATCTCCAGGTCCGGGCATCGACGTCCATGCCGAGCACCGCGATCAAGGCCCCCGAGGCGGGATCGGTGATCGGCATCAAGGCCGAGACCCAGGTTCCCCAGCGGTCCGGGGTTGGGCCGGTGACGCTTGCGGTCTTGGTGTCGAACACGCGCGCATCCTCTTCCGAGAGGTCCTCGTACACTTGGCCGGGCGGGGAGTAGTCCTCCGAACGCTCGTGCTCGGAGTCCATGTAGAAGAAGACAGGCCCCTGTCCTCGGCCGGGTCCCGCCGCTTCGGCCTTGCGCCCCAGAAAGTAGAGAAAGCGGCATTTGGAGTTGGCGTGCCGGAGGGTCACGAGTTGCTTTTTGAGCAGCGTGTACTCCGGTTTCCCGATGTCGGCGCTTGAGCCGGAGAGCGCGCTGAGCGCGGGAAGGTCGACGGACTGCTTGGCCAGCCGTGCCAGCAGCAGCAGGTCCTCACGCATGGCACGGTCGGCCTGTTGGGCGGTCCAGCCGACGAACAGGCACTCGGCTGCGAAGAGGGCCGTCAAAAGCACAATCATGCGCACCCGGCTCTTGCGCTCGGACATTCCGGCATATCGTTTAAACATCCCCTGACCTCACGCGTTATCGATGAATCGCTCACCCTGCAAACGTCCCGGCGGCAACGGGACCGCCACGCGCGCGCCGCAGAAAAACCAACTTAACGGCAACGGCCAGTCGGTCACGGTAAGCTACGGACCGCCACGCGCGCGCCGCAGAAAAACCAACCGCGCATGACGTTCGTGCGAATGCCGCTATTTTACCCCCTGACCGGCGCGGGATCAAGGGGAGATTGGCCGCAAGGCGCGCGATGGGTGTGTGCCAATAAAGTGACATGGTCTCAGG
>CAYZQL010000347.1:0-3191 GCA_964480555.1 uncultured Lentisphaeraceae bacterium
CCTGTCCGTGCCGTCCCTGCCGAAGGCGTCATTAACGACCTTGGCGAAGGCAAGCAGCATCACGCCCGAGCCCACGGCGGGGTCGCACACGCTGACGGTTCCGCGCTCCCGGACAGTCTCCAGGAACTCGTCCCTGTCGAAGGTCATCCTCGCCATCATCTCCGCCACGGGCCAGGGCGTGAAGAACTGGCCGGCCCTTACGGATTTGACGTCCAGCCGCATGAAGAGCGAGCCCAGGATGTCCCGGAACGGCAGCTCCTCCACGGCCTGCAGATAGAGGTTGAAGAGACGGCCCAGCTCCTGGCCCTGCTCATACGTGTGGCGGTCCAGCGTCGTCTTGAATCCCTGCGGGTTCAAAGGCAGCTCTAGCAGCGCCCACACCGCCTCCAGCCATTGCCGGTAAAGGTCGTATGGGTGCATGTGCGCGAACACGCGATTTTTCTCGAAACCCTTGAGCAGGTCTTTGTAGGGCCTGCTGCTGTCCTCGTCCATAATCCCTCCTTTCAGGCCGCGACGTGGCAGGTCTCGAACTGTTCGTCGGTGAACGTCACATCCACCTCGACAAGGTCGTCGATGTCGTCGCGCTCCAGCGCCTCCTCAACGGCCGCACGCATGGCGTCGTCTTCAGGCGGCTCGGTCCAGTCCCTGTTTCCGGGAACCCAGCCGCCGCAGGCCGCGCCCTTGCACAGGGCTTTCTCGGGCACGTCCCGCACCATGTCCACCGGCACGCGGCAGATCAGGTACGGGTTGTGCATGCCGCCCCTGTCGTAGGCGATGAGCCTGACCGTGCTGCTTTTCGCAGCCGCGAGCCTGTTGATCTCCCTGACGTAGACGTAACGCAACGCCCAGGCGTCCGGCGGCACGGCGTCGCCGTCGCCGAAGCCCCACTTGCTCTGGTACTCTTCCCAGTACTTCATGTCTCGTTCTCCAGTTTCTCGGTCATTGTGAATAGCGCGCTGACGAAAACAGGGGCCGCGATCACGTCTTTCGTGACCGGCACGCCCGTCATGCTGTCGTCGCCGGCGGCCACGGTGATGACCTCGCCGTCGTCCGCGCCTTCGACGTCCAGATCCAGCACAGCCGCCCTGACGCCGCCCCTGTCCGCAAGCACGCCCTTGACGAGCCCGCCTTCGAGCAGGATGCCGACGCGCACGGGCGCGTTGAGCGGATACACGAGGGCGCCGCAGTCCGGACACTCACCTGCGGGCACCATGCCTCCGGGCTCGATCCGCGACAGCAGGTCGGGGATATCCGGGAACACGGTTGCGAGCTTGCCCTCGCCCTTGAACAACGCCCGGCAGTTGTCGCAGCGCAGGCTCGTCTCCGGCTCATGGTCGCGCCGCAGGTCGACGCGCACGGTCTTTCCCCGCTCGTCAGTCACGTCGAACACGGTCGCCGTGGACTCGGGGTCGCGCTGGATCGCCAGCGCCACAACCGCTGCGGCCTCGGCCGTGTCCTCGTCGAGGTCTATGCTCCAGGTCACACGTTTCATGAATATCCTTTCTCTGGTTTATGTCACACGAGATCGTCGCCGACCGCCGACAGCACCAGCTGCAGCGCGTTGACGTCTGTGCCTGCCGGAACCTCCACGGGCTCCGTGGCCCTGTACGCGGCCTTGGCACACGAGCGGCGGAACCCGGCCGCGTCCCTGCGCCTGCTGAACGCGTGCGCGTAGAACTCGTCGGTGCTTCCGCCCTCCTGCACGACCACGAGCATGGTCTTGGGTTTGTTTGTCCGCATCCCGTTGTCCTTTCCTGAATTGATGATGCCGTAATCCGGCGCCGACCGGTCTTTCACCGCCATTGAGGTGCCCGGGTCACCCGACCCCGGCGCCTGTGTTTTGCCGTGGCCATACGCGTGTCGCGTCGGCTATAATTTACCTGTGAGTCCGTGAGCAGGCGGGATCGGATCCCGGCCCGTCCCGGCAGGATTCTGCGGCGCGAAATACAGGAGAATTGCTTATGGCCAAGCACATGTGCGTTGTCTGCGGATGGGTCTACAAACAGGAGATCGGGGACCCGTTTCATGGCGTCAAGCCCGGTACCCCGTTCGAGGATATCCCCGGGGACTGGGTTTGCCCCCAGTGCGGAGTGCACAAAGACCAGTTCACGCCCCTGTGAGGGGTGGCGACAACATTTGGCGGCGTCGGCGCCGGTGAGCAGGACCACACCTGCGCCGTTCCCGCGGTCCAGGCCACGCACCCGCAGGCCTTGGCCCTTTGCACGCCTTGCGGCGCCTCTGAAAATGAAGAGGCCCCGCACCTGCTCGGGAAGCGGCCTTCCTTTGCAGATGCGGGGCGGCCTTGCCGGGCCTAAGACGTGTCACTTATCCTTTCAGGCGGCCAGCGTGAACCGGCGCGTGCCCATCTTGCCGAAGTTCTCGACGACGGCGCTCGTGTCGGCGGCAGCCAGCTCACGGGCGGCGTCGGCGAGCCTGCGGATGCCGTCAGTCATGCGGCGGCGTGCGTGCTCGTCGTCGCGGTACTGCTCGGCTGTTGTGGTCAGGAAGGCATCGCGCACGCGGTTGAGGCGCTCTTCCAGCTCGCTGTCGTTGGCGAAGTTCAGCGCCCGGAACTGTCCTATGAAGTCCGAGAGCCGGTTCAGCGTTCGCTGGTGGACGCCCGATTTCCCGGTCCTGAACGCCTCCAGCATCTCCTCGCAGAGCGTCGCCGTCTGCTCTCGCAATGAGGCCACGCAGTCGCCGACGAACGTCTCCACGCCCTCGCCGATCTTGCGCCGGGCGTCCTGCGCCGCCTGTGCGCGGGCGCGCATCAGCTCCTGGCGGTCGCCCGATGTCACAAGCTCCGCGTCCAGCGTCTCCGGCAGCCGGATCTGGAACAGGCTCGTGCTGAAGCTGAAGTACCGGTCCAGCCTTGCGGGCGCGGGGAAGGCTGCGCTGACTGACGCCACGATCCTTTCAGGATCATGGGCCAGCCTGCGGGCCTGCTCACGCCACTCCATGACGGCCTGTTCGCGCAAGCCGGCGTAGCGGCTGGCGAACGTCTCCTTCGCGGCGCGGAACTCGGTCTCCAGTTCGCCGAGACGGCTTGTGACCTCACCGAGTTTGCGGTTGGGCAGGAAGCGGGCGATGCCGTTCAGGAACGGGAACGTCGAGGCCTCCACTAGAGCGTGCGCCCTGGACTCGATGAGCGCGAATTTTGAGAGCGCGTCCTTGGGCATGAGCCGCTTGTG
>CAYZQL010000348.1:0-3175 GCA_964480555.1 uncultured Lentisphaeraceae bacterium
GCGGCGACGTGCTCTTCATCGACTCGCCCGGCCACGGTGGCGTCGAGCATAAGGGCTTCGTCGCGCGCGTCTCGGCCAAGCAGGGTCCGGACGCCCTTCGGAGCCTGCGCCGCATCAGCAAAACCGGCAGCTACCGCGACCCGTGGGCGCTTGACGACGGGCTCTACCTCGCCGCGCGCGACCGCGACCTCGTTCTGCTGAGCGAGGACGGCTCGGAGACCAACCTCTTCACCCTGCCCGCCGCCTTCACGAACTGCTGGCTGCACGAGCCCCGGCCGCTCGCGCCGCGCCCGCGCGAGCCGGTCATCGCGGACAAAACCGACCTCACTCGGCCGGACGGCGTCTTCTTCCTCGAGAACGTCTACGAGGGGCGGCAGATGGCGGGCGTGGAGAAGGGGACGGTCAAGCGGCTGCTGATCCTGGAGTCGCTGCCCAAGCCCATCAACTTCACGGGGGGCATGGACCCGCTGAGCTATGTGGGCACCTTCACCCTGCCGCGCGTGCTGGGCACCGTGCCGGTGGAGGCCGACGGCTCGGCGCACTTCGCTGTGCCCGCGCTGCGCCCGGTCTTCTTCGTGGCGCTCGACGCGCGCGGCCGCGCCGTGAAGCGCATGCAGAGCTTCACGCAGGTCATGCCCGGCGAGCGCCAGGGGTGCGTCGGCTGCCACGAGGAGCGCGTGACCGCGCCGCGCCCCTATGCCGCGGCGGGCGCTGCCGCGGCCGCGCGCCGCGCGCCGTCGGCGATCGACGCCTCCGGCCTCGCCTTCGACGTGCCGGACTTCCCGCGCCACGTCCAGCCGGTCCTCGACCGCCACTGCGTGCGCTGCCACAACCCCGACGACCGCAAGGGCGGCGTGGACCTGTGCGGCGACCGCGGGCCGATGTTCTCGATGGGCTACTACACGCTGGCGGCGTGGGGGCAGGTCGGCGACGGCCGCAACTACGCCCGAAGCAACTACGCGCCCTATGCGCTCGGCAGCGGGGGCAGCCCGCTCATGAAGAAGCTGGACGGCTCGCACCACGGCGTCACGCCTCCGGCCCGGGACGTCGCGGCCCTCGCCCTCTGGCTCGACGCGAGCGCGCCCTATCCCGGGACGTACGCCGCGCTCGGCACCGGCATGATCGGTGGCTACCAGCAGAACAACCAGAACATCGAGAACGACAAAGAGTGGCCGGCCACACAGGCCGCCCAGCCGGTCTTCGAGGCGCGCTGCGCGGGCTGCCACACGGAGCGCTTCAAGCGGCTGCCGCGCCACTTGAGCGACGAGAACGGCCTCAGTTTCTGGTCGCCGAGGATGGACGACCCGCGCATCCGCTTCAACCGCCACGCGCTTTTCAACCTCACGCGGCCGGAGAAGTCGCTCTTCCTGCGCGCGCCGCTCGCCCAAGCCGCGGGCGGGCTCGGCCTCTGCACGAACGCGGCCGGCGCGGCGTGCGCCGTATTTGCCGCGAAGGACGACCCCGGCTACCGCGCGCTGCTCGCCCTGATCGACGCGGGGCGCGCGCGCCTGGACGAGGTGAAGCGCTTCGACATGCCCGGGTTCCGCCCGCGTCCCGAGTACCTGCGCGAGATGCGGCGCTACGGGGTCCTGCCCGAGACCTTCGACGCCGGGCGCGACCCCGTCGACCCCTATGCGCTCGACCGGCTCTACTGGGACTCGTTCATCTACAAGCCGGCGGACAAGGCCGCACCCTAAGGTTGCCCTCGCCCGCCATAAAGCGTAAGATAAAGGCAATTTGGACCTGTGTCCGCTCGGCCGAGGGGCGCAGATGTGGACGGCGAATAAGGCGGCAACGCGTTAGGGATCTTTTTGTATGACAAATTTCACATGGTACGATGTGAGCGACGCCACCGTCGGACTGTTGTTCGGGCTGGCGGGCGTGCTGGGGGGGTATGCGCTGCGCGGCTTGATCGGCCGCTGGCAGGCGGACGCGATCGAGAAGCAGGCGCAGATCAAACTCGCCGAAGCGGACAGCGAGGTCAAGAACCGTCTCAAGGAGGCCGACATTCTGGCGCGCGCGGAGGTGGTCAAGGCGCGCGAAGAGTTCGAGAAGAGCACCAAGGCGCGCCGCAAGGAGCTGCAGGACATCGAGGAGCGGCTGACGATCCGCGAAGAGAACATGGACAAGAAGGCCATCCTGCTGGAGAAGAAGGATCAGGCGGTGGCGCAGAAGCAGGAGGAGCAGCAGCGCCGGGCCGAGGAACTGCAGCAGCGCCGGGCCGAGGCCGACAAGCGGCACGCGGAGGCGGAGCAGCGGCTGCAGAAGCTGGCGGGCATGACCCACGAGGAGGCGCGCCGCGAGGTGCACCAGCGGGCCGAGCAGGAGGTGCGCAGCGAGGCGGGCAGCCTGATCCGGCGGGTGCAGGAAGAGGCCAAGGAGACGGCGGACCGCGAGGCCGCGCGCATCGTGACCATGGCGGTGCAGCGGTTCTCGCTCTCGCACGCGAGCGAGACCATGACCAGCACGGTGCCGCTGCCGAGCGACGACATCAAGGGGCGCATCATCGGCCGCGAGGGGCGCAACATCCGCACGCTGGAGGCGGTGACCGGGGTCAACATGCTGATCGACGACACGCCCGAGGCGGTGGTGATTTCCGGGTTCGACCCCGTGCGCCGCGAGATCGCGCGCCAGGCGCTGGAGCAGCTCGTTTCCGACGGCCGGATCCACCCCGCCCGCATTGAAGAGGTGGTCAAGAGCGTCTCCGAAAACATGGAGAAGACCATTTTCGAGGCGGGCGAGGCGGCGGCCTATGAGGCGCAGGTGCAGGGGGTCCCGCTGGACGTGCTGAAGTGCATCGGGCGGCTGAAGTTCCGCACGAGCTTCGCCCAGAACGTGCTGCGGCACTCGGTGGAGGTGGCGCACCTGATGGGGATGATGGCCAGCGAGCTGGGGCTCGATCCGGTGGTGGCGCGGCGCATCGGCTTTTTCCACGACATCGGCAAGGCGCTTGACCACGAGGCGCAGGGTTCGCATGCGGTGATCGGCGCGGAGTTCCTGAAGCGGCACGGCGAGGATGCGGCGGTGGTCAACGGCGTCGCGGCGCATCACGAGGACGTGCCGTCCGAAGGGCTGTTCGGCGTGCTCTGTTCGGCGGCGGACGCCATTTCCAGCTCGCGGCCGGGCGCGCGGGCCGAGACGATCGGCGTCTATGTGCAGCGGCTGGAGCGGCTGG
>CAYZQL010000349.1:0-3167 GCA_964480555.1 uncultured Lentisphaeraceae bacterium
GCGTTTGGCCGCTGCGCATGCACTGGAGCCAGTCGAGGAAGTGGTCCGGGTGGGCGACCGGCGGCACCGGCTTGTCGCCGCGGACCGAGCCGTCGCGCCGCGGCGAGCCTTCGCAGCTGTAGGTCGGGGCATTCCAGTTGTCGACCTTGAGGACGCCCTTGTCGCCGTAGAACTTGCGCGTGCTGCCCGCGCCGTGCCCGAGGTTGTTGGCGATGCTGACGAGGAAGCCTTCGGGGTAGACCCACGTGGCCTGCACGCAGTCGGGCGCGGTGAAACGGTGCTCGTCTTTCCAGGTGAAGGTGCCGCCGAGGCAGACGCATGAGGCGGGGAACTTCGCGCCGGTGATGAAGTGGAGCATGTCGATGAAGTGGCTGCCGTAGCCGGGGGTGGGGCCTTTCGAGAATTCGTAGTAGCCGTACCAGCCGGAGTAGAGGTCGGAGCGGAAGGGCCGCATGGGGCGGTCGTGCAGGAACTCCTTCCAGTCGACGTCGGCCTCCTTGACGTCTTTGAGGTAGTGGTACCAGTAGGGGGTTTCGGTGTTGCGGCACTCCTCGACGCGCGAGAGCTGGCCGAGGACGCCGGTCCGGTAGAGGTCGCGCGCGCCGACGATGCCGGGCAGGCTGCGGAGCTGGGTGCCGACCTGGACCACGGTGCCCGCCTCCTTGACGGCGTCGACCGCGCGGACGAGGCTGTCGAAATCGGAGGCCATGGGCTTCTCGACATAGATGTGCTTGCCCGCGCGGGCGGCTGCTTCGAGGTGAGCGGTGTGCACGTGGTCGGGCGAGGCGATCGTGACCGCGTCGAGGTCGTTGAGCTCGAGCAGCTGCCGGTAAGAGACGCACTGCCGGGCGTCGCGCCCGAACCACTCCTTGACCAGGCTGTTCGCCTCTTCGCGGGCGATGCGCCAAGGGTCCGCGAGCGCGGTGATCTCGAAGTTGGACGCTTGGATGTGCGGATAAAGCCCCTTCATATGGGCGCCGCGTCCGCGGCTGCCGCAGCCGATGATGCCGATGCGGATGCGGTCGTTGGCGCCGACGGAGCGACGGCGGGTGGCGGCGTCAACGGCGGCGGGCGCGGCGTACGCGGCGGCGGCGCTTCCGGCGATTTTGAGGAGCTTGCGGCGCGTGAGTGATGTCTGCATGGGCAGTTTCTCCTGACGGTGTTTTCGGGTTGCGGGCAACGTCACAGGCACAGTCATACTGTTCGTAATCTAGCACACGACGGCAGGCCTGTCGAGGGCCGCCGTGTTGCGGAGGGCGCACGGGGTGTGAGTGCAAAACAGTGCAATCGCGCAGAATTCAGAAGACAGAATTCAGGAGGCGGGAGTTGAAAGCCAAAGAGTTAGGTCCGATTCTCGCGCGCTTCTTTATGTCTCCTCCTCTGGAGACACCTTATTGGGCTGCGCTTTCGCATGTCAGTCGCTCGTCTGTCGTATTCACTTCTCATGAGATGTGGATGAGCAGGCGCATGCCTATTTCATCAATAACCTGAGCCATCCGTTGGGGCGCGGAAAAGTGCCTCGTGTCATCCCGAGATGGATGAATAGTGACTTCGCTTAGGTGAGACGGGTAGGGTTTCTCCTTATAGCACGATAGCATTCCATCGTGTAAACTATCTCCGTGTAAAGGACACATGACGCAACACAGAAACAAGGAGCTCACATGCCGCTTATAAACATCATCGTCGTATTGGTTGTCGCCGGAGCAGGACTGTGGGCGATCAACGCCTACATCCCGATGGCAAGACCGGTAAAGACGATCCTCAACGTTGTTGTTGTGGCCGTTCTCTGTCTGTGGCTACTGCAGACGTTTGGCATCATCGACAACATCAAAAGCATCCGAGTAAGGTAAACAAAGAAAAGGAGCATCGAGTTATGAAAACGTTACTGACCGTTATTGCAGGTGTTATCGGCATGGGCCGTGTCATGGCCAGCGAGCCCGTACAGCTCAGCCTGACGCCGGATTTTGCCTTCCATGACCGCAGCGAGAGAATCGAAGGCGTGGCCCTCAGCATCTGGGGCGAAAACCCGCAGTCGGCGTTCGCGCTGGGACTGGTGAACGGGTCCACGGGCGACAGCGTCGGCCTGAGCGTGGGCCTTGTGAACTATACGGACAGCTACACGGGCTGCCAGTGGAGTTTTGTCAACCACACGCAGGGTGACTTCACCGGATGGCAAGGCGGACCGTTCTTCGGCCTGCTTGTCAGCGCCGTGAACTACACCGGGGGCAGCATGACCGGATTGCAGTGCGGCTTTGTGAACTATGTCGGCAAACTGAACGGGCTGCAGGTCGGGTTCGTCAACGTTGCGGACACGGCGAAAAGCGGCGTGCAGATCGGCCTTGTCAACATCATGCCCGAAAACGAATGGTTCACTCGGTTGCCCGACGAGTTGGCACCCGGGATGATTCTCGTCAACTGGCATTTCTAAGGCCGGGGCACCGAGTATCATGACCAAACTGGAAGTCAAAGGCGACTGGAATATCGCGAAGGGCAACGCGAAGGGCAAGCTGAAGCAGAAGTGGGCCAAACTCACGGATGATGATCTTCAGTACGTCGAAGGCAAGCACGAAGAGCTGGTTGGCCGCATTCAGAAGAGTACCGGCGAAACCCGTGAGGCGGTCGAGAAAGCGGTCAAAGAGGCCTGCGCAAGTTGCGGCTGCGGCTGCAGCTGCAAATAAGCGGAGGAAAGGGTGCTCACGTTGCACGTGCACGGTTGCCAGCGCAAAACGTGCAAGGGGCGTTATAAAACGGACCCCAACGGCCCCGTCACGCGTGACGTTCAAGGCGGCTCTTCTAAGGGGGAGAAAAATCGTGCAGCCAATTGCCGGGAATGACAGAACAAACAATAAAGACAAGAGCCGAACGGCTGTCCGGCGAGGCAGCTTTTATGTGTCTATCATGGTGGAGGGCAGAAGAATCATAAGGGCGTTGAAGACACCGGAGGGAGAGCCCTGTAAAACGCTTGTAGAGGCTCGTAATGCCGGTGTCCGGTCATTTCTTTGCCCCCCTCCGCTGAATTTCTGTCGCCCGTCTTTTTGAAACCAATTGCATCTTACAAGTATAACCCATTTCTCAGCAAAAAGATATAACTTGATAACGATTTTTTTTGAAACGCGAAGCGCAAAATAAAACGCACGCTTTTGGGAAAAAGGGAAAAACAGTGGGCG
>CAYZQL010000350.1:0-3160 GCA_964480555.1 uncultured Lentisphaeraceae bacterium
GTCTCACAAGCGGCGTGGTATACTGCACCGCACAAGGGATAAAACGCTATTCGTTTGACGCGATCCATCAACTCATGAGTCCTCCGGTGCCGCCTCGCAAGTTGATCGGCTTTCATGTGCGCGAGCGGCGAACGTCATACCGTACGACGCGAAAATCGTCCAAAGCTGACGGTTTACATGCGAAGCGGGGCGACGTATACTGACCGTGTTCTCGAATGAGACGGATGAATTGAGAAGGTGATGGATAACCTCTTGATCATGTTGAAAGGCAACGGGGAAGAACGTCCAACGCTCAACTCTCAACGCTCAAGTTGAGACCGTTCTCTCTCTTCTGAGTTGAGCGTCAAGGAGGTTCAGCTATGGCCATCATCCGAAATCCGTCCGACCCGAAGCCCGCCATCTCGTTCACCGACCGCCAGAACGGCATCGTCGCCTCCGGCATCACGGCGCTCTGCGCGACGCTGGTGGCCGCCTTTGTCGCCCTGATCCTCTGGAGCCTCTACACGCTGCTTTCCGCAGTCTCCGTGGTGCTGACCCCCCTGCTCGTGGCGCTGATCCTGACGCTGATTTTCAAGCCCTACTACCTTTGGCTCCACACGCGCCTGCGGCGCATGCACAGCCTGGCGATACCCGCGCTTTTTCTCTCGGTTTTCCTTCCCGCCGGCATGCTGCTTTTCTTTTTCGGCTCGCTCTTCGTCAGCCAGCTCGTCGCGCTCTTCGACTACCTGCCGTCGCTCTTCGAGAAAATCTCGGACACGCTGACCGCCTCCAACCCCAACCTCGAAGCCTTCATCACCAAGCTGGGGCTCGAGGACAAACTGCCGTTTCTCTCCGATCCCAAAGCCTCCCTGGCCTCGCTCGTTGAAAAGATCTCGTTCCGCGACATGGGCGGAAAGGCGCTCTCTTACGGCATGGACGCGATCAAGTATCTCGTCTCGCTGATCGGCTGGCTGGTGGTGCCGGTCTATCTCATCTACTTCCTCACGGCCAAGCCGTTCTCGGGCAAGAACGTCGAGAACTTCCTGCCCTTCCTGAAGCCCTCCATCCGGCACGACGTCTCCTACCTGATCGACGAGTTCTTCGCCATCATCGTGGCTTTCTTCCGCGGGCAGGTGGTGATCGCCTTTGTCCAGGGGATCCTTCTCGGACTCGGGTTCTGGCTCGTCGGCCTTCCGTACGGCCTGCTGATCGGCCTCACGCTGGGCTGCCTCAACCTGGTGCCCTATCTCGGCAACATCATCGGCCTGGCCGTCACCCTGCCGATGGCTTACTTCGGGGAGGGAGGCTGCGGCACGCGGCTCGGGCTTGTGGCCGCCGTGTTCTGCACGGTGCAACTCCTCGACGGCTACTTCATCACCCCCCGCATCCAAGGCAAGCGCACCGGCCTCAACGACGTGGCCATCATCTTCTCGCTGCTCTTCTGGGGCGTGGTCTTCAAGGGCATCCTCGGCGTCCTGCTCGCCATCCCCCTCAGCGCCTTCATCGTGGTCTTTTGGCGCCTGCTCAAAAACAAGTACATCAAAGAGCTGATCTAAAAGCCGGTCACCCACGCCGCATGACGATTCTTACCGTGTTTTCTCCTTTCAGGTCACGCGGAACATGCGCGGACTCCTTGTCATTCACAAAGATACGCTCAACCGTCGTTCCGGTCCCTTCGAGGATGATTTTCAAAGAAGCGTCACGATAGGCGAAGTTGACAAGCTCCGCGCGGAAATCCGCTCCGAAACTCGCGGGCACGCACGGATCGAAGCGAAGGCCGTCAAGATCATAGTTGATGCCGAACACACCCCGCGTCCAGTAGGAGGTGTACCCCATGGCGCCCCAGACCAGGCGCTTGTAGTTTGTGTGGAGTTCTCCCGTTGTCGGATTGATGGTTCCTTCCCGCCATTCCCCGAGCACCAATCCTGCCCGGGCGTGCCAGAAAATAAAGTTTTTCAAGTCGTCCGGACCGTCCAGTTTCGCCAGCATCCAGCCGTGATAGGCCTCCTGGTTCTCCCAGACGTTCCCGCCATGATAAGAGGCCTCCCCGGCCGGTGTGACAGGATCAAGGTTCCGGTATCCGTACGGTGTGGCGACAAACCGGTTGTGGTACGCCAGGGTGCGCTGCCTGTCGGCAACCCCGTAGAGGTACAACATGCCGGCGGAGATATCCTCACAATATTTATCGCCAGGGCGCTCTGAACCATACATGTAGTAACTGTAGGTCTTACGATCCGGCAGATAGAGCCCCTTGTTGATAGCCGCGACGGACTCGTGATGCTTGCCTTCCGCGAGTTTCTGCTCCGCCGGCTTATCCAACACTTCGGCGATCTTCCCCAGTGCACGCCAAGCTCCGGCGACCACGCAATTGGCGTACAGGCTCTTGACATGGGTGTTTCTGCTTTTGAAGTGTTCCGCAGAAAAAAAGCCTGATACGTTGTCCGTCCAAGGCGACCCGATCCAGAGTCCGTCTTCCTGCTTTCTGGCTTTTTCCTTCACGCTCATCTCGCCCCACATGCAGTCCCACGTCTGCTCAAGAAACGCCTTGTCACCCGTAAGGGCATAGTACTGCAGGGCAGCGGGGATGAAGTGGATGTTATCCGCCGTGACGACAGCGTCTTCCCTGATGCGTTTGCGCGCGAAATCGCAACGTCTCAGCATCGATCCGGCGGCGGCGTCACGGTCGATGACCACCGAATCACCCCATTCCACATGCTGGGCCGTGTCCCGGGTGTACTCCCGTATGTCCATGCTTTCTCTACGACTGCCATGCGTCCAGTAGTAATACGGGCGGTAATACGGCGAGCCGGGCTTGCCCCCGTCCAACTGACAGCTCACGGTTCCAGCCTTCGCAACGCAGCCGAGCGCTTCGTCAACAGCCAGGGCAAACGCGGCATCCAGTATGGGAAAGGGTGTGCTCAAATGGAGCTTGTCCGGCCTGAACCCCTTCCATATCGCGCCGGGTGCGCCGTCCCGCGTAATCGTCTTTCCGTCGGACGAACGATACACCCCTTTGTGCACATCAAACGATTCCAGGCGGTCCGAATAGAAAGCAAACTGACTGTTGGAAAACAGCGGCGCGTCTTCCGCGCGAGCGGCACCACCCAACAGGCTTGAGGATAGAAGGTAAGCGGCTTTACTTTGACCGTCTTGACGGCGGCAGGGCTAAGCGATGCGCGAA
>CAYZQL010000351.1:0-3157 GCA_964480555.1 uncultured Lentisphaeraceae bacterium
CCAGCGCCTCGACCGTATAGCCGCTCTCCTCCTCCATCTCGCGGCGCGCCCCCTCCTCGGGCGACTCCCCCTCCTCGAGGCAGCCGGCCACGATCTCCAGCAGCGCCGCCTCGACGGACCGCCGGTACTGGCGGATCAGCACGAACTTGCCGTCCGGCCGCTGCCCGAGAATCACCGCTGCGCCCCGGTGGCGCACGATCTCGCGCGTCGAGCGCCGCCCGTTCGGCAGCTCGATCTCCGCCACGTCGATCGTCAGCGCCCGCCCCTCGAAAACCCGCTTCACACCCAACGTCCGCTCGGTCAGATCCATGCCAGCCACCCCTTTATACCGTCGCACCGCGCACCCGCGCGCGCGGCACCCGCGCCACGCGCCCTGACACGCCTTGTTTTGAACAGGCCCCAGTCTACCCGATGGCACGCCCCGAGGCCAGTTCCATCCTGCGCGGGGCCGCGCGTTTTGAAAGGCCGCGGTTGTCGGTTGACAACCCCAACATCGTCAACGTGGTCTCCCCTGGCGGGTTCCCGAACACGCTCACGGCGGAGGCGCTGCTAGAGGGCCGCTCAGAGATCCGCAACCGGGTCATCGCCCGCGTGTTCAAGGAACTGGGCTACATCGAGCAGTGGGGCAGCGGCATCCAGCGCATCAAGTCCGCCTGCCTCGCCCAGGGGCTAGTCGAGCCGCGCATACGGGAAAAAGGCGACTTCGTGGACGTGGAGTTCTACCGGCCGGCGACCGCCGGGGCAGTGCCGGACAGTGCCGGAATAGTGCCGGATACTTTAACCGCGCAAGAGAAAATTATCATCGAGCATATCCAAAAGCAGGGACGCATAACAGCAACTGACACCGAAGTTGCTTTAGCAGTCAAAGAGCGGCGCGCCCGCTTGGTGTTGAGCGAAATGTCCAAGAAAGGTCTAATTAAGAAACGGGGGCGTGCCCGCAGCACGTTCTACGTGTTGGCATAGCATCCGCAGGGCGACGGCCACGACTCGCACCGCAAATCAGGAATTTAACTCGCGATGACCTATCTCGATAACAATGCGACCACACCAATAGCCCCGGAAGTGCTTGAGGCCATGATGCCCTATCTCACGACCGAGTGGGGCAATCCTTCATATCTTGAACTTGTGTGCCCGATGCCACTCAAGATACTCTTGTTTAGGCCAATGCTTGGCATCGGCGGGAAGAAAAAGTTGATTTCCGTCTAAGTCGGTAAGTCGTTGGCCATCCGCGAAGAGTTCTTTCTGTCCGTTCAGGCCGACCCGCTTAACGTGTTACCGCACAGCGGGTGAAGCCTCAAACCAATGTTATGTTAGCAAAAGCTCTGTGACACTGCCACGCCAGATTACATTCGCATCAGACGGCGCAAGTGCGCTATTTAACGACTGAAAATTGCGGATATGGGTAGCACGCTATCCGAGGTAGGGACACCTCCCCGAGGTGTCCGCCCTTCGGCTTGCTCAGGGTAGACGGACGGTTCGGGGAACCGTCCCTACCACAACGCCCTGTCACTCACTCATGCAAGGCTCAATAGAAACTTTGACGTTCTTCGAGACAGGAGGTCTGACTTCTCTCGCCCCACATCCTAATCTTAATCTTAATCGTAATCGTAATCTCTCTTCCCCTGAGCGGATTAAGATGATGAGTAGGATTACGATTACGCCTTGGCCAGGCGCCGTTTGGGGTTCGCTGACTACGAGCGGGCCGGCGCCGCGTAAAGCGGGATGCCGACGCGCTCGATGTGCTCGCGCAAAGCGTGCAGCCGAATGTGCGCGAACGGTTTGACGTCGAACCGGTACGGAAGAGGCAAGTCCTCCAATTCGGCGGCAAGCGCCTCCGCACGGATGCCGTCCACGTCGCCCCACACCGCCACATCCACATCCGACCGGGACGTGTGCGTGCCTTTGGCGCGAGATCCGAACAGACTGGCCGAGGTCACCTCGGGATGACGGCGCAACACGTCCGCCATTAAGGCCACCTCGCGTTCACTCAAGCCCGGCACGCTCACGTTGCCGTCTCCCGCACAAAAAAGGCGTGGAGCGCCCCCATCGCAGGCACGTAGCTCGCTGCGATGGCGTCCACCGCTTCGGAAAAGACCGCCTGATCGTACGTGTGAGAAAGCAGGTTCCGGTGATCCAGCATGTCGATCCACACCTGCCCGTCGGCGATGACTTTGGCCACAAACGCCTCTTTGATGACTTGACGCGGCGTGAGAGGAACAATGTCCATGCCGCCTTCCTCAAGATAGTCTTTCACCGTTTTCCAGGCTAACTCGAAGGAGTATTCGAACCGTTGGATGACGCCCTCTTTCTCTAACGGCGAGAGCGCCGCCGCCCCGTTTTCCAAGGCCTGCCGCAACAGAACGAAGGCGCGGTCGAAATTGTTGAAGCGCTGTTTCCAACGGATGTCGGGATTCATGGGTCACCTTCCTGCCCAACGGCGGCTGGCCGCTCGTTTGACCATTGAAAACAAGGTAAAACAATCCTCTCTTCGAAGCAAGTACAATCCGCCGCGCGGATCCGCTGACACGGTTTGTTTGCACAGCGCCTCACCTCGTGCGGCCCGCGAGGACGCTCGTCCATGGCCCGGCCCAAGTCGCCCCACACCTCCCCGAGGTGTCCGCCCTTCGGCTTGCTCAGGGTAGACGGACGGTTCGGGGAACCGTCCCTACCACAAAGGCCTGTCACTCATACCAATGCCGAAAAGTTCTTTGACTCTACACGGGCACCCGACACACGGGAGGGGCAAGCGTCTGCTTGCCCTTGGACTGCTTTCTCTCGCCCCGCATCCTAATCTTGGACATTCTCGCGCGGAGCCGCAAAGTCGCAGAGTCATAGGCCCCTTGAGCACCTCATGGGGAGGACCCACATAGAGCACATAGCCCACAAAGACCTTTCAAACCCCTTTGTGCCCTTTGTGGTTAAAACCTTCGACGTTCCGAGCGGGGCGTTCGTCGTTCGCGGGATCACTCGTCGTTGAGACCCAGGGCGTGCCCCGCATAGCGCACGAAGACGCCGCGCCAGTCGTCCAGATACCGCGTGAGGACCGTGCGGCCCAGGCCTTCGCAGTCGCCGCAGGCGTACAGCGCCGACGCGGCAAAAAGCTCGACCATGGCCTTGGAGAACTGGGCCGCCTGCGTGCCCGCGTTGTCCGTGCCGG
>CAYZQL010000352.1:0-3139 GCA_964480555.1 uncultured Lentisphaeraceae bacterium
AGATCCCGGTGTTCATCGCGCTCTTCACGGTGCTGCGCAGCGCGGTGGAGCTGCGGTACGCGCCGTTCCTCTGGATCGGGGACCTGAGCGAGCCCGAGAACCTGCTGGCCGGCGTGCTGCCGATGCCGCTCAACATCCTGCCGTTCCTGATGTCCGGGACCATGGCGCTGCAGAGCTACCTGACGCCGTCGATGGGCGACCCGCAGCAGCAGAAGATGATGATGATCATGATGCCGATCATGATGCTTTTCATGTTCTACAGCTTCCCCGCCGCGCTCTCGCTTTACTGGACCGTCAGTCAGGTGCTGTCGATCGCCCAGATGCTGATGATGCGGCAAAAAAGCGCGCACAAGCACGACGCGGACGGCGGGGTGACGGTCGAGGTTCCGCTCACGCGCCAGCAGCGCCGTCACGCCGCGAAATAGGAGCCTGCGGCTGGACGCCCTGAGCGAAGCGCTGATGCCTGACAAAGGACGTGTTTCACAGCAAAGGCCTGAAAAGGCCGCCAACGGGCGTGAACAGGGGAAAGGTGAAGGTTTCGCGGCGTCATTTCCTGGCGGGTTCGGCGGCGAGCGGGCGTGAGCGCTACTGACGCCAGAACACGAACAGGCACCCGTCGCAAACGACCGAGTCTGACTGCAAGACTTTGAAGACCCTCACGCTTTTCCGCAATTCGAAATCAAAGACGGTCGCGAACTGTTTCCCGACCCCGACGACCAGCCCGATGGGCTTTTTATTTCTGTCGGTCACGACATCATCTTTTTGCAGGGACTCGCCGGCCGCCACATGCCGGAAGCCGCTCGGCAGGTGCTTCGGCGTGTTCTTCGGTATTTTCATGACGACAAAGATACCCGATCCGCTCCGGCAAAACAAGAAGCCGGTTATGACCAGATGTCGGAGAAAAGGAAGCACTGGTCGGGGAAGCGCTGCGTGAAGCCGGCCAGCGCGTCGGCAAAGGCGCGCACGCCGGCACGGATGGATTGGCGGTCCGCGTGCGACGGGGCTTCGAACAGGACGGTCTCCAGTCGGTAGTCTGTCAGGCCGGTCTTCGGCACAAACAGGGCGACCACGGGACACTGCGCCGCGCGCGCCACCGCGAACGCGCTGACCGGGAAGCGCGCGTCCGCTCCCAGGAAAGGGACCTCGACCGTCTGGCCGCCGTAGGCGCGGTCGCCCATGACCGAGACGATCTCGCCCCGCTGCAGGCGCGCCACCATCTCGACCACGCAGCCCGGCCCGGCGTCGGGCGGGATCACGTGGAACCCGGCGTCGTCGCCCCGGAGGTGTTCGCGCACGTCCGGCGTTTCGGCGGCCCGCATCAGCAGCGACACGGGCCGGTCGCCCGAGAGCTGCCGCAGGTGGGGCAGCGCGAGCTGCCACCCGCCCGCATGGGCCAGCAGCAGGATGAAGCCGCTTTTCGACGCGTCGAGCTTCGGGTAGAGCGCCTGCAGGGAACGGCTGTCGAAGTCGAAAGCGCGCGCACCGGCGTTATACGCGTGCCGGTCGATCAGGCACTTGCCTTGGCTGACGAAGAGCCGGTACACCGCGGCCCGCCGCCGCCAAGGGGAGCGGCCCGGGAAGCGGTGCCGCACGTAGGCGTCGGCCTCCGCCACCGCTTTCCTGTCGAACGCGGCATAATACGCGCAGACGGGGTAGAGCAGCCCGTAGGCGCCGCGCAGTCCCGTCAGCCGCAGCGCGGTCCTGAAGAACCAGAAGCCCAGCGCGTTGCCGCGCACCTGCGCGGCGCGCGGCGCGCGGCGCGCATGCAGCAGCGAGGCCGCCTTGTAGACGGTCAGGCCGGAGATGACCGCGAAGAGCGGAGCGATCACGAGCGAGCCCACCGCCCACTCGGCGAGGCATGCGTACAACTGCTCGATGTTGCGGGGAAACCGCGGCAGCCAGGTCCCGTGGAGCATCAGGTGTCCGACGGTCATGCAGAGCGCGGGGGTGAACGGCGGGGCGAACAGGTTCTGGATCGCGAGGGCCATGACCCGGTTGAGGTTCAGCCGCGTCGTCACATACAGGATCACGAGCGTGTGGAACCACGGGATGGGCAGGACGGCCAGAAACGTGCCCACCCCGGCCGAGGCCCCGAGCCCGAGGGGTGTGGCGTTCTCGTGCAGCAGGCGTTTGATGAGCGCCGCGGGGTGCAGGAGCTGCCGCCAGTCGCGCGTCCGCGTCTTCGGCAAAAGGCGGCGGATCGGCCAGAGGCAAAGCCGCCGCGCCACCAGCTTGACGTGCGTGTGCGTGATGCGCAGGTTGTCCCACCCTTTGTGGAAGTGCGTGACGCGCTCGCCCTGCGGCGCGTACCAGGTGGTGACCGGCACTTCGGCGAGCGGCAGCCCGGCCCAGAAGGCCCGCGCCATAACCTCGATCTCGAAATCGTAGTGCCGGGCGGAGAGGCGGAGCTGCGAGACCAGCTCCACCGGATAAGCCCGGTAGCCGCACTGCGTGTCGGCGCACACGACGCCCGTCTCGAGGGCGATCCAGAAGTTGGAGAAGGCGCGGCCGAACTGGCTCGAAGGCGGCACGTGGGGAACCGAGAAGTCGCGGACGCCGACCACCAGCGCCTGCGGCGCGCGGCGGAGCGCCTCCAGAAAAAGGGGCAGGTCGGCGGGCGCGTGCTGGCCGTCCGCGTCGAGCGTGATGAGGTGCGTGAACCCGTGCCCGCGCGCGAACGACAGGGCGGTGCGCAGCGCCGCGCCTTTGCCCTGGTTCTGCGCGTGCCGGAGCACCGTGGCGCCCGTGCCCGCCAGCAGCGCCGCAAGATCCGCGTCCGTGCTGCCGTCGTCCACCACGAGCACATCCGTCATCTGCCCGAGGCACTGCGCCACCAGCCGGGGCAGCGTTCCGGCGTTGTTGTACACCGGGATCGCGCAGAGGGGCTTGACGCTATGGAGTTCGCCGGACATGGTTTCAAGCGGACGGCGCTGCCGCGCCGCGCTCCCGCTTTTTCAGGAGCAGGTTGATCGACATCCCCGAAAAGCCCAGGCGGTGGAGAAAGGCCAAGCCGCTGTCGAGCGCGTCCGGGGGATAGACGACGTGCCGGTGCGCCTTGAAGGCGGCGACGAGCCGCTCGTGGAGCCACGCGCGATCGATCGCGGGCGAGAAGTAGTAGACCGGCTGCAGCAGGTCGCAC
>CAYZQL010000353.1:0-1428 GCA_964480555.1 uncultured Lentisphaeraceae bacterium
CGTCGAAGGCGCGGACGACCCGCGCTCCATGGCCGAGGTCATCGGCCGCCGCTACACCCGCCTGCGCGATGAAGCCCGGCCGCTGCCCGGCCTCGTCCTGATCGACGGCGGCGTCACGCAACTCCGCGCCGCACGCGAAGCCCTCGCCGCACTCGGCCTCAGCCAGGTGCCGGCGGTCGGCCTTGCCAAGCAGCAGGAGGAGATCGTCCTGGACGACGGGCGCCCCCCGCTGCTTCTGCCGCGCGACTCGGACGCCCTGCGCGTGCTCACCCGCCTGCGCGACGAGGCCCACCGCTTCGCGCTCGATTACCACCGCCGCCTGCGCAACCGCCTCATCCGCGAATCCGCCCTCGACGAGATCCCCGGCATCGGCCCCGCCAAAAAAGCCGCGCTGCTCGCGCGCTTCGGCTCGGTCTACCGCCTCGCCCGCGCCAACCTCGCCGACATCGCCTCCGTCCCCGGCATCGACCGCACCCTCGCGGAAGCGATCCTCCGCGCCGTCACCCCGCGTGAAAGCCCCTGACCGCCGCGCCCCCATACAGAAACAGCCGCTCCTTTTGGCAAATAAACCTCCCCTGGCCTCCGCATCGCGGAGGCCGTTTGCCCAAGGGAGACCGGGTGGCAGGTCAGATTTTCCGGCTGTCGTATGCCCAATGCAGCAGCGCTTGACGCTGCCGTTTGCGGCAGGCCAGATCGCGGGGCTCGCAGTTCTGGCGCAACTGCACGACGTGGCGCTGGATCGCGATCCAGCGCCGGATCTGCCGCTCGTCGTCCGGACAGCGCCGCCCCATATAGTAACGGCAGTACCACTGGAACCAGCCCCGCGGATCCTCGTGGTAGATCCACCGCTTCTCGGCCCAATAGGATCGCGGCTTCGAAGCGTCCACACCGAAACAGTTCAGAGCCGGATCATGACGCGAAGGCGAAAGCTTCGCCTTCTTGAACCACGCCGCCGGGAACTCGGCCTGACAGTCGGTCATGTACTTGCCGCCGAAAACACCCGCCTCCAGCATCTCCTGCGGTGTCAGTTCGGGTTTGAACCGGGGGTCGAAACCCTCGCCGACCGGCATCGTCAAAAGATACCGGTACCCGCGCTGCATATGGTCATTCACGCAGACTTCCTTAGGTTTCATGATGACATCATACCACGCCGAGACGTTCTTCTCAATACGCTTTCCGACTTTCCGATTTTCCGACCGCTTTCCGGTATTGCATTGCCCTTAGCGGCATGACATACTGTTTCTTTCAAAGAGAGTTTGATGTGAGCACACTCGATCTATCCTGCAAACGTTTCCTTTTCCCCCCGATGCACCCGGAGGGGCGACGCTTCGTGCTGATTGCGGCGCTGCTGGCCGCGCTGCTCGCCGCGCTCTGGTGGCCGCTGGCCGTGCCGGGCACACTGCTGGCCCTCGGCGTCTATCTCTTTTT
>CAYZQL010000353.1:1438-3084 GCA_964480555.1 uncultured Lentisphaeraceae bacterium
CCCCGAACGGGTGCCGCCGGCCGATCCCCGCGCCGTCGTGAGCCCCGCCGACGGGATCGTCTGCCTCATCGCGCAGACCCCGCTTCCGGCCGCCCTGCAGCCGGACAGCCCGCCGGTCTGGCGCGTGAGCGTTTTCATGAGCGTGCTCGACGTCCATATCAACCGGATGCCCGCCGCCGGCACCCTCGTCAAGACCCACTACATCCCCGGCAAATTCTTCAACGCGTCGCTCGACAAAGCCAGCGAGGACAACGAACGCCACCTTTACCTGATGCGGACGGAGGGCGGCCACACGCTCGCCTTCGTCCAAATCGCCGGCCTCATCGCACGCCGCATCCTCTGCCTCGTGCGTGAAGGTCAGACCCTCACGCTCGGCGAACGGTTCGGCCTGATCCGCTTCGGCAGCCGCGTGGACGTCTACCTGCCGCCGGGCGTCGAGCCCGCCGTGCGCGTCGGCCAGATCATGGTCGCAGGCGAAACCCCGCTCGCCCGCCTCTGAACTTTTCTCCACAGGTGCCACACATGGGCAAGTTCCGTTTCCGCAAGCGCAAGGTCAAATCAAACAAGCGGCGCGAGATTCCCGTCCGGGCGATGATCCCGAATCTCGTCACCCTCATGGCCGCCGCCAGCGGCGTCACCTCCATCCGCTACAGCTGCCAGGGCCATTGGCGCGCCGCAGTGATCGCGATCTTCATCGCCTGTGTGCTGGACGGGCTGGACGGCCGCGTCGCCCGCATGTTGCGGGCCACCTCCAAGCTCGGCGCCGAGCTCGACTCGCTCGCGGATTTCGTGAGCTTCGGCGTGGCTCCGGCCATCTTCATCTATTTTTGGATCATGGAGAAAGTCACCCCCGAAAGCGCGGCTTATCCCTTCCGCGGCGTCTTCTGGGCGCTGGCGCTCTTCTACGCCATGTGCTGCGCCTTCCGGCTCGCGCGGTTCAACATCATGATCGACGGCGGCCCCACGCAGCCCTACTGGAAACATTTCTTCCTGGGCCTGCCCGCCCCCGGCGGCGCAGGCATCGTGCTGACGCCCGCCATCTGGCAGCTCCACACCGACTCGTCCGCCTTACAGACGCCTTGGGTCGGCTGCGCCATCCTGGTCCTCTGCGGTATCCTGATGGCCTGCCGCTGGCCCACCCCCTCCGCCAAAAGCCTGCATGTTCCCGCCCGGCGCGCGGTCCCCGTGCTGCTCTTCGTGATGTTCGTGATCGGCATGCTCGTCTCGCAGTTCTGGCTGACCCTCGGCGTCATCGGCGTCCTGTACCTGTTGTCCGTGCCGGTCTGCGGGCTCGTCTTTATGCGCCTGCGCCACCGCTATGAGACGCGCACCCCGCCTCCGAGCGCCGTCGAGTCGCCCACCCGGTAGCCCGCGACCTCAAGTCGCGGACCGCGCGTCGTGCGGGCACGGAGAGCCAGCGCCCCCCCCTTCGGACCAGGCGCGCGTCTCCCGCTCAAAGGCACCGCTTGAGGAACCGGCCCGTGTAAGAGGCGGCACACGCCGCCACTTTTGCGGGCGTCCCGACAACCACCCGCTGCCCGCCCTCATCCCCACCGCCGGGGCCGAGGTCGATGATGTGGTCGGCGCATTTGATCACGTCGAGATTGTGCTCGATCACCACGACGGTGTTGCCCGACTCCCGCAAC
>CAYZQL010000354.1:0-3056 GCA_964480555.1 uncultured Lentisphaeraceae bacterium
GGAGATGATCACGGCGTCGACGTTCTTGGCCTTCTCGTACAGCTCCTCGTCGCTCTTGTAAAGGTCGATGCCGTGCCCGAGCTTCTCTTCGAGCTTGGCCTTGCCCTCCTCGCGGCGGACACTCCAGAGGTCGGCGAGGGCGACCATATCGAAGTTCAATTCGTCCTTCGACTTGAGGAAAGAGGGCAGCAGCGCGTCCTTGAACCGGTCCGAAAAGCCAACGCACGCGACATTGATGCGGCTGTTGGCGCCCGCGACATTCTGCGACGGGGCCTGCTGGGCTTTGAGGATGCCGGGCAAGGCGGTGAGCGCGGCGCCTGCGGTGGCGGATTTGACGAAATGGCGGCGGGTCAGCTGCGTTAACTCTCTCAATTTCATACTACTCTTTCCCCTTGGTTTTAATGCCCGATCCGGCGATACGCACAGAAGGCTGACGGATCACAGTGTGACAGGTACAGTTCAATGTTTTCAATATATATCAGAATGCTGGAGCAACTCAAGTTAGAAGAATTGATTGCGGGAGTTCGCATAACAAAAAAGTTCTATGGCGTACTGCCTTGACCTTGACCGGCAAGGGAGACAAAGATATACTTCTCCCCTGTTTTTGGAATGTCTTAAAACGCCGATAAGGTAGGATTTTGACTATGGCAGCCGAGAAGACGGATCAGGTGGCTCAGCAGGCGCAGAACTTTTATAATAAAGGGGTTGCGGCTTTTGAGCGCGGCAATTTGGATATCGCGATCGACCTTCTGATGCAGTGCGTGACGCTCACGCCCGGGTTTTCACGTGCGCGCAAGTTCTTGCGGGCGGCGCAGATCGCGAAGTTCAGAAAAGAGAAGAAAAGCAATCTGGCTACCAAGATGCAAGAGTTCAGCGCGTTGCTCGTGCGGATGAAAATCGCCGGGCTGCTTAAAGCCGGCAAGAGTGAGCTGGCTTTGCTCGAGTGTGAGAAGCTGCTGACCATGAATCCGCTGCAGTCGCAGAGTGTGGAGATCACGGTTGAGGCGGCCGAAGCCGCCGGACATCCGGATGCCGCGCTGTTTACAGTCGAGGCTGCTTACGAGAACAACCCGGATGACATGATGCTCCTGAGGCGTGTGGCCGACTACTACATGGCCGTGGGCGATTATGACAAGGCCCGTGACGCCTACGTCAAGCTCAACGCTTACCGTCCGAATGACCAGACCATCTTTAAACTGCTCAAAGATGCCGAAGCCCGGATGACGATGGCCAGCGGGGGGTGGGAGGATAACGCCGGCCAGAAGGACGGTTACCGGAATCTGATCGCGAATAAGGATCAGGCCAAGAAACTGGACATGCAGGCCAAGGCGGTCGTGGCGGGTTCCGATGCGGACGCGCTGATCGAAGAGGCTCGGGCACGTATCGAGAAAGAGCCCAACAACCTCAACTTCTATCGCGCGTTGGCACGCCTGTACACTCAGAACAAGCGGTATGACGAAGCCGTCGAAACATTGGAGGCGGCGCGCGGGGTCAATGCGGCCGATCCCGAACTGGACCGGGCGTTGTCGACGACAAAGATCTCGGCCTTCGAATCCAAAATTGAGGCGCTCAAGGCGGCGGGTGACGCGGCGGGCGCTGCGAACGTCGAGACGGAGATGAACCAGTTCATTTTCGACGACCTGAGCTCACGGGTGCAGCGCTATCCGAACGATCTCAAACTTCGCTTTGAGCTGGGTCTGCAATACTTCAAGTACGACTATTTCGACGATGCGATCGGGCAGCTGCAGCTCGCGCAGCGCAGCCCCAAGGAGCGCATCGAGGCGTTGTACTACTTGGCGAAATGTTTTTCCAAGAAGGGCCAGCGCGACATGGCGGTGATGCAGCTCGAGACCGCCAACGAGCAGCTGCCGATCATGGATGAGCTGAAGAAAAAGATCGTGTTCGAACTCGGCTGCATTGCGGAGGAAGCCGGGGACATCGAGAAGGCGTTTGGTTATTACAAGGACGTGTACAGCGTGGACATCAGCTTCGCGGATATCGGCGTGCGCATGGAGCGCATCTATAAATTGCGCCAGTCGCAACAGGGCTAGCTTTTACTGAGGCACACGCAGGCAGGCACAGAGAAGCGCTCTTCTTTGTGCCTGTGGCGTAACCGGGGACAGAGCGGCCGGTGCGCCGCGCCGGTCACCAAGGCGCAGGTGCTTCGAGCCCGAGCAACGCTGCGGCGTTGCCGCCGAGAACGGCACGCTCCTGTTCGGGGGTGAGCCCGGACGAAGCGATGAAGCGAAGCCCGTCGGCAAAGCCCAGCCACGGCCAGTCGGTCGCGAAGAGCAGCTTGTCTGCAGGATGCTCGCGCAGCAGCCGCTGTGGCGCCTCATCTGAGAAATGCGGCTCAAGCACGGCGGTGTCGAGATAGATGTCTTTGCCAAGGACCTGCTCGATCGCTCCGCCCCACTGCCGCCAGCCCCCCAGGTGTGCCGCGATAAACCGCAAGCCCGGCACCTCGCGCATGACGCGTGCCACACGCTCGGGTCCGCACACCGGGGCAAACGGGAAGCCGATGTCGAACCCGCAGTGGCACTGGACAATCAGGTTCAGGTCGCGGCAGCAGTGGAAATACTCCAGCATCTCGGGGGCATCCAATACGCACGGCTGATAATAGGGATGAAGCTTGATGCCGCGGATGCCGCGTTCGGCGACTTGGGTGAGCCGTGAGAAACGCGCTTCGTCGTCCGGATGAACCGAGGCGAAGGGGATCACGTGACGCGCGGCCTCTGCCCCCCGCACCCCGTCACGGAGGGCGATGGCCTCGGCAAGGATGCCGTCGAACTGCGCGGGTTTCGTGGCGATCGGACACACCACCGCATATTCCACACCGTCACGCCGCATGCCGGCGAGCAAGCCGGATACCGTGCCGTCGGCTACGGGGGCGATATGAGGATGGGTCTTATTGGCTAGTTTCTGCAGGGCGCGTGCAGCCAAGTCGTCTGGAAAGGTATGGACATGGACGTCGACCAACATGAGGCACTCCGTTTCTTTGTTCGAACAAAGAAAGTGTAGTACGGCGGCTGGCCAGATTCGAGGACAAATTCATG
>CAYZQL010000355.1:0-3050 GCA_964480555.1 uncultured Lentisphaeraceae bacterium
AGTCAGGGTCGTTCGAGATCTGGCAGACCACGTCGCGGTACACGCGGGCCTCGCCGTGGTAGTGCCACACACAAGCGGCGTAGATTTCCTTCGTCCCCTTCAGGTCGATCTGCACCCACTGCGTCCCGGGGCCGAGCTCGACATACGTCGCGGCGTCGTGCTCCTTGTCGCCGTCCGTGATGAACGCAAGCTCGCCGATGATCGGCTCAGGATCGCTCGAGGTGACCTTGCAGTCCTTCGAGAGCACCTTGTCGGCGCCGGCCGGAACGTCGATCGGCGGACGGGGCTTGCCGCCGCGCGCAGGCTCCAGATTCGGCGAGCGGATATCCTTCGGCGTACCCGTGAACTGCGGTTTCGGCAGTTCGATCTTGAGCTGCACTTTGGCAGCGTCCTGCGCACCTGCCGCCACGGCAAGTCCGGCCGCAACGGCCGCGAGCATCATCCCATTGAGTTTCATGTGTCTCTCCTTGTCTGGCTTCCATCGAAGCCGATAACGGTTTATTGTTACAGGTTACGTGTTACCGGTTGCTCGTCCGCCTGACCCGTCAGGCAACCCGACAACCCAAATCCTCACTCTGCCGGCAGCGGGAACGCCCCGCACACGCGCACCGGCCTGCGCACCTTGTCCATCCACGCCGGCTGCTCCCGGGCCACCAGCGCGCCGCTCCCCGGAATCTCGGCGCACGCCCGGCCAATCTCCGACCAGCTCATCCCCAGAAACGCGGTCGACAGCGCGTCGGCCACCGCCGCCGAGGGCGCGTACGACCACGCCGCAGCGTGACGCGCCGCCGCCACGCCGTGCCGCACGTCCACCACGTGAGCGCCCTTGACCTCGAAGCCCGAGCCGCTCACCGCGCCCTCTTTCAGCCGGATCGCGCTCAGGCCCGCGCGGTCGCGCCAGTCGCCGCCCACGCCGACGGGCCACCCCGCCTCCCCGTCTCCCATCGAACCCCGCGCCGCGACCGAGCTCGTGCCGCCGTGCACCAGAAAGTCGGTGAACCCGTAGTCCTCGGCAAGCAGGTCGCACGCCAAATCCAGCGCGTAGCCCTTGCCCAGCGCGCCGAAGTCCAGCTCCAGCGGCGAGGCCCGGCCCAGCCGGTCCGGCTTGACGGCGACGAGCAGGTTCTCGGTGTCGATGACCAAGCGGTTCATGCCGCAGGCGGCCAGCGCGCTTTCCCGCTCCTGCGCCGTGAGCCCGCCCCAGCGGTGCTTGACCTCGCGCAGCGCGTCCATGAGGGCGCCGACGGTGACGTCGAACGCGCCCTGCGTGGCCGCGCAGACCCGGGTGGCGATCAGCAGCAGGTCGAGCGTTTCCGGCGCGACGCGATACGTCTCGCCGGGCTTGAGCCGGCTGATCATCGCCACTTCGCTCACGTCGAGGAAGCGGCTGATCTGTTCCTCCAGCCGGTCCACCTTCTGGAAGACGGCGAAGGCCGCGCTCTCCGCGACCTGCGCGTCGTCCGAATTGAGCATCACCTCAAAGACGGTCGCCATGGCCTGATGCTCAAATCGGTGGACGGCTGGCTTCATGTTTCAAAGATCAGGTGTCGACGGAATCGATAGAATCGAACAAGTCGATTCACTCGGTTCCATCGGTTCATTCGATTTATTCCTTGCGCCCGCCGCTGATCAGCATCCACGCCGAGACGGCGAGAAAGGCCATGGAGCAGCAACGGTGCATCCACGTCATCACCTGCTGCCAGCCGGTGCCGAACCAGGTCATCATCGGCGCCACCGCCGAGAAGAGGACCGCCGCACCCAGCAGCAGAACCAGCATCCACAGGCCGTTGCGCTTCATGTTCGCCATCCGCCTGGAGCCGCGGAACCAGATCAGCGCCACAAGGCAGGTCGCGAAGAGTCCGCCCGCCACCATGTGGAAGATCAGCACATAGCCGGTCATCAGGAGCAGGAACCACCCCGCCAGGCCGGAGAGGCCCAGATACACGCTCGCCGCAACCAGCCCGGCGGCCGCCAGCTTGTCGATCGTGACCATCAGCTTCTCGCCCGGCTTGCCGTACGGGATCTCGCCCTTGGACAGCACGGCCGGAACCGCGGCGGCCACGAAGGCCAGCGACACGAGCAGCACCAGCCCGAACACGACCCACAGGAAGACCTTGAACATCGGGCGCATCAAGAAGGTCGTGCCGAACACCTTGTTGTAGCTGCCGCTGAGGGCCATGAAGGCGTGCTGAGCCACCACCCGCTTCGCGGCGGTCAGCAACGGGCCGGTGGACTCGACCTTCCCGAAGAAGAACGCCGAGCCGACCGTGTGGCAGTCCGCGCACTTGACCGGCTTCGCGCCGCGCGCCAAGCGGGCAGGGCGCACGTCGTGTCCGACCGCCCAAGAAACCGCCTCGGCCGCTTTCTCTTCCTTGGCGGTCAGCTTGCCGTCCGCTCCCAGCTCCCACACCTGGCCGTGCGCCACGTAGACCGGACGCTTCTGCCCCGCCGCCGCCAGCGCTTTAAGCCCTTCGGCGACCATCTCTTCCGTCACCGTGCAGTCGGTGCCGGCCAAGGCCTTGACGTTGCGGGCCATGTAGTCGGAAACGAGCGGCGTGAACACGCCCTCGCTGTACCAGCCGGCGAGCGGCTTTGCGGACTGGACGGTCACATTCGTGCCGATCACGGCATCGTTGTTGCCTCCCCGGAAAAAGGCCTTGCCGTGAACGGCGATCGCGCCGAAGCGTCCGCCGGCCTGATTGCTCGCGTCGAGCGTCTGCAAAAGGTTCACGAAAACCTTTTCGTTCGCCTGGTTCGTCACGAGCTGCCCCTCGGTCATCTTCTCCGTGTCCGCGTCGGGCACATAGTCCGGAATGGCGGGCACGGCCGTGCCGTCGGGCTGGAGGTACAGCCACGCCAGGCCGCTCTGACCGGCGGCTTCGCCTGCCGCCTGCGTGTGGCCGTCGACGTCGGCCTTGAAAAGCGCGCCGTCGACCGCCAGGACCGGCACACCGGAGATGTTGGGGTCCGTCGCCAGCGTCGCCAGCAGGCCGCCGACCTGCTCGCGCACGTCGAGCAAGCCCGCGCAGGCAGCGACGACCGCGTCGGGG
>CAYZQL010000356.1:0-3045 GCA_964480555.1 uncultured Lentisphaeraceae bacterium
TTTCTGCGGCGCGAGCCGGGCGCGACGGTGATCCACGACATCCGGACGTCGCGCGGCGCGATCGAGGCGCTGCACGCGGAGGGCGCGAAGACGGTGATGGGCAAGGTGGGGCACGCCTTCGCCAAGGTCGCGATGCGCGAAACCGGCGCGGTGTGCGGCGGCGAGCTGGCGGGGCACTACTATTTCCGCGATTTCTTCTGCTGCGATTCCGGCGAGCTGGCCGCGCTGCTGGTGCTGTCGGCCCTGGTCGAGGCCAAGCGGCAGGGGCTGACGTTCAGCGGGCTGATGGCGCCGATCCGACGCTACGCGAATTCGGGTGAGGTGAATTACCGGATCGCCGACAAGGACGGGGCCATCGGCGCGGTGCTGGCGGCGCTGGAAGCGTTCGGGGCGCCCCAGGCGCGGAGCGACATCGACGGCGTGCGGATCGAGTTTCCCGACTGGTGGCTGAACCTCCGCAAGTCCAACACCGAGCCCTACCTGCGGCTCATCGTCGAGGCGCGTGACGCGGCGCTGCTGGCGCGGCGCAGGGCCTTCTTGGAGGCGGCGCTGGCGCCGTTCGGGTCGGCCGGGCGCGAGACGGAGGCGGAGCCGCACCATGCTTGAAATCGAACACATCACGTTTTCCTATGGGCGGCACCGGGTGCTCGACGACGTCACGTTCGACGTGGCGCCGGGCGAGATCGTGGCGATCACGGGCGCGAACGGCGCGGGCAAGACGACGCTGCTGCGCCTGCTGGCCTGCCTGCTGATGCAGGACGCGGGCACGGTGCGGCTGGACACCGTCAACCCGGTCGAGCGCCCGATCCGCTACCGCCGCGGCATCGGCTACCTCTCCGAGCACTGTCCGCTCTACAGCGACATGACGGTGGAGGGCTACCTCACCTACCGCGTGCGGCTCAAGGGCGAGCGCAGCCTGCGCGTGCGCAGGCGGGTGAGCGAGGTGCTGGAGATGTGCGGGCTGGAGGAGGTGGGCAAGACGCGGATGCGGCTGCTGTCGCTCGGCTACCGCAAGCGCGTGGGGCTGGCGGACGCGCTGGCGCTGCACCCGAAGCTGCTGCTGCTCGACGACCCGCTGGCCGGGCTGGACGTGCGGCAGCGCAAGAAGACCGCCGCGGTTCTGACGGCGGCGTCGGCGCGCTCGGCCGTGCTGGTGTCGGGGCACGAGATCCAGGAGATGCTCGGCTGGTGCACGCGCTTCGTGGTGCTGAACTGCGGGCGCGTGGCGGCGCTGTACCGGGTCAGCGACTACGCCCGCGACGAGCTGGCGCAGAGGATCGAGCGGCAGGTCTCGGCCGAGGCGGCCGGGGAGGTGGCGACATGACGGCGGTTCAGGTGATCTGGCTGCGGGAGGTGCGGGCGTTCCGCGGCGCGTTCTCGTGCGGGGTGCCGGTGGCGGCGTTTCTGGCGGCGAGCGGCTGGACGTTCGTCATGATGCTGCGCCGCAACGAGGGCAGCGTGCTGCAGATCCAGAGCCTGTGGGGCTTGTCGATCGCGCCGTGGCTGCCGGTCCTGAGCGCGCTGCTGACCATGCGGCTCTTTTCCGAGGAGCGCTCGACGGGGATGATCGACCTGCTGATGTCCGCCCCGCTGCGCGAGCGCGATATCGTGGTCGGGAAGTTTCTGTCGGCGATGACGGTGCTGGGCGCGGCGCTGGCCGTTTCGCTGGTGGTGCCCGCGCTGATCCTGCCGGCGCTCTCCGCGCCGGTGCAGGGGACGGTGCGCGCGCCGGCGTTCGCGGCGACGTTCCTCATCCTGTTCCTGCAGGCGTCGGCGTGGTGCTCGGCGGGAACGATGATCTCCGTGCTGTTCCGCAACCAGGCGGCGGCCGCGGTGAGCTCGCTGCTCCTGTGCAGCGGCATGCCGGCGGTGGTCTACGCGGCCATCTTGGCGTGGATCCCGTCGGTGCGGGCGGAGGTGGCCTGGATGCCGCTGCTGGCGCACGTGTACGATTTCTCGACGGGGCTCTTCTCGACGGCGGTGATCGCCCTGTATGTGGCGGTGAGCCTGTTTTTCCTGTTCGGATGTTCCAAACTGCTGGTCTGTTTGCGGCTGCGGGGGTAGGGCCGCAGAGGCGAGGTCACGACGTGGGCAAGGCACATAAAAAATCGAAGGCGGCGCGGACTGCGGGGCGGCAGGCCCTGCGGGCCTCGTCGCTGCTGGCGATCGCCTTGGGCGCGGCGCTGACCTTTCTGGCGGTCGCGCTGGCCTACCGGGTGAACCTCACCTGGGAGGTGCCGGTGGGGCGGGTGCGCGTGGTCTCCGACCGGACGCGCGACGTGCTGGCGGACACGCAGGGGACGATCCGGATCGCCTGCTTCATGGACCGGCGCCACCCGATGTTCCGCCCGGTCTCGCGCCTGCTGCAGGGGCTGCGCCGCACGTCGCGCAGCGTGGCCGGGGCCGAGATCGTGGTCGAGTATGTGGACCCCCGCTGGGACCTGACGCGGGCCGGGCAGCTTGCGGCCTGGGGCGTGCCCGAGAGCGCGCTGCTCTTCGAGCGCCAGCGTCGGCGGATCGTGGTGCCGCTGGACGAGATGCTGACGCCCCGGTCGCCGCTGCAGAACCAGGAGCTTCAGCGGTCGGGCGGGCGCGGCACGGGGCTGGGCGTCTTCCGCGGCGAAAGCGTGTGCTCGGCGGCGATCGCGCGGCTGTCGCTGCCGCACGAGCGCTCGCTGGTCTACTGGCTGCAGGGGCACGGGGAGGCGCGGTTCGACGACTACGACGAGCTGCGCGGCTTCTCCGACATCGCGCGCGAGCTGAAGCGCGACGGGTTCGAGCTGCGGGGCTTGGCTTTGCCGGGGCTCGGCCAGATGCCTGACGACGGCCACGTCCTGGTGATCGCGGGGGCGCGGCAGGCGCTGGCGGTCGAGGAGGTGCGGCTGATCGACGCGTACCTGCAGCGCGGCGGGCGGCTGCTGTACCTGGCGATGCCGCGCGTCAAGACCGGGCTGGAGCCGGTGCTGGAGCGGTGGGGCATCCGGCTGACGCCGTTCATCGCGGCGAGCCCCCGGACGCTCTCCGGCGCGGAAGTGGTCGTGACGG
>CAYZQL010000357.1:0-3028 GCA_964480555.1 uncultured Lentisphaeraceae bacterium
GGCGCAGGTCGCCGATCTCCCATTTCTGGGTGTGCTTGATGAACTTCATCTTGAGAAAGCTGAAGATGTCGCTGTTGAAGACCGCGAGAAACGCCCGCGCGTCAAAGGTCTTTCCGACAGGGGTCAGGCGCATGCTGTCGGCGTCAAAAATGCAGGGGTTCTGCCAGCGCGATTTCAGCGCGACATGATTGGCGACGGCAGACCACGTCACGCCCGGCGTGAAGAAGAACCGGTGTCCCTGCCAGCGCGCGGAGGGCGAGGACGATAACCAATTGACGGCATCCGCAGACCAGTCGATGTAGAGCGGCTCGTTGTCCAGCCAGCGGTTGCCTTCAGGGTCGCCTTTGCGGAATGGGGCGAAGATGCCGCGGCCGGAAAAGCCGTTGTAGATGGCCGCGACGCGCGGGGCGTCGGCCGGATCGTTGTACGCTTCGCTCGCGCGTAATCCGAGGATTGCTCCCGGGTTGCCTTTCTTCGGTTTCTGCGCGGCAAGCCAGCGCAGGGCTTCCTGACACACGGCGCAAAAGACGGCGTCGGTGACGGTCTTGGACTTGGGATTCACCGCGCGAGAGCCGGTCAGCAGGTCTGCGGTTTCCGCCCAGAAATCCTGAAGCTCGGGTGCCTTGCGCCAGAGGTCCCAGAGCGCCTGCTTGCGCCGCTGCCACGCGAAAGCGAAGTCCTCGTCCGTCACAACCCGCGTGGCGGGGACGATGCGGTAGAGCCCGGTCTTGTTGAAGCCGAGGCGGGCGTTGTCAAAGGCCTCGCACAGCGGCTCGACGCAGGCCTCCCAAGCGGCGGGGTCGCTCAGCGGGCAGGTGGGGTTGCCGCCGTGCTGCCGGAGGAGTTCGAGGAAGCGCTCCTTCACCGGCGCGTCCGCCAGCCAACGGCGCGTCCACGCATCGCGCTTGGCGGTGAGCCCCGCGGCCTGCGGGGAGCCCTGCAGGTAGCCGAGAAAGCGCGCGTTGTTGGCGGTGCGCATGCCCTGTCCGCCCTCGGCGATCAATCCGACGAGCGTCACGTCGCCGGGCTTGAGCGTGGCGTGGTAGGCGGCCAGCGCCTCGCGGTTCTGGCAGAATTTCTCAGAGGTCTCAATGCGGGTCCACCACTGTGCGGTCAGTTCTCTGACCGTTTGGTTAAAGCGGTCGTAGAGCGTGAGGGTGCCGCGGCGGGGCTCGAAGAAAACACGCTTGTGCGCGTCGCGGAAGACGGCGGTCGGCACGCGGTGGAGGCGCAGGGACTTGAAGGAACGCTCAACGCTCCACTCACAACTTTCAACGTTTAGCGGAGAAATTTCCGGAGCCGCAGTACCTAAAGCATTGAGCGTTGAGCGTTGAGCGTTGAACGTTTTAACACTGATCGTCGGCAGCTCAGGCAGGTCAAGGTCCGGACGGGTCATCACGCCGTCCTCGCGGCGCGGGCGGGCCTGAATGAAAATCGTTTCCGCGTCCGGCGGCGCGGGATGGGCTGTTTCCGTTTTCTCGGCCACGAAGACGGCGGCGTCAACGGTCACGTCGAACGGGTCGCACTGGCCGAGGATGCACAGCCGGTTGTCTTGCAGCATTTGCCGCATGCGGAGCTTGCTGGCGAGGGTGAAGAAGGTGTCGGAGACGATGAAGCCGAAGCGTCCGCCGGTGCGCAGGAGATTGAAGCCAAGTCCCGTGAAGTGGACGTACAGGTCGTCGAGGTAGCCGTCGCGGACGGCGAGATGGTCGCGCCAGCCCGCGCCGGAACTGGTGTGCGTGGAGACGTACGGGGGGTTGCCCAGAACCGCGTCGAAGCCGGCGCGGCCTTCTGGAAGCGGCGTTCCGTCCTCCGCCTGGAACACGTCGGGAAAGAGGATCTGCCAGTGGAACGGCTTGAGAGTCGCGCGGACCGTTTGCGCCTGTTTGCCGAGCGCGCGGGCGGCCTTGGCCACGCGCGGGCGGTCGGATTCGGGAATCTCGTCCGGTGCGCAGAAGAGCTGGAGCTGCTCGCGCCATTCAAGGTCAGTGAGTGGACTTTCAGTGGAAGCGAGGTGTTCGGCCCAGAGGTCGGCCAACGTGACGAACGACGCGAGGTCGTCCTGCACTTTACGCCACGCGGCCTCCTTGTGCTTGACGATCTCCATTTCGGTGCTGGCCTCGGCCTCGATGGCGAGGTTGCGGCGCACAGCGGCGGCAAGCAGCGCGGGCAGGTGCCTGGAGAAATCGTCAAAGCGCTCGCGGTCGCCGGGACGCGCCGGGAGGCGGTTCATCTCGTCCGGACGGGCGTAGACGAGCGAGTTTCCGCACTGGAGATGATGATCAAGGAAGTTCAGCGGCTCGTCGGCGGCGATGCAGGTGAGCCAGAGCGCGAGCTTGGCCAGCTCCACGGCCATGGGGTTGATGTCCACGCCGTAGATGCAGGACTCCACGACGCGGCGGCGCCAGTAGGCGGTTTCGGCCTGCTCCTGCGGCACGCCGGGCGGCACGGGGATGAAGCCCGCCGCGAGGATCGCTTCGCGCGTGCGGCGGTTCGCGCCGGTGGCGACGATGCGTTCGGTCATGCGGCGCGTGGTGGGGTGGTCGACGATCCGGTCGGCCAGCCACTCCACGGCCCGCACGAGAAAGTGGCCGCTGCCCATGGCCGGATCTACGATGTTCAGGCGTAGCGCCGCATAGGCGAAGGCGTTGTCGCGGCGACGCTCCTCCGACTTGGCGGCAAGGGCACGCCGGACGTCGGGCAACATGTCGATCTCAGCGAGCAGAGGCGTGAGGGTCTCGCGGACAAGGAACTCGACGATCCAGTCGGGCGTGTAGATGATGCCGTCGCGGTGGTTCTTCTCGCCGGACTCGTCCTTCAGGCGCAGGCGGCCGTTCTCGCGGACGAGTCTGCCGCCGAGCAGGCCTTCGTAGATGTCGCCGAGCTGGCGTACGTGCAGGCTCGCGTAGTCGATCGTCTCGTCGGTCAGGATACGCAGTTGCCGGTCGCCGGAGCGTGCGGGCGGCTGCGCGAAGATCAGTTGCTTGAGCACGGCGGAGAGGCGGGCGTCGCCGACGCGCCAGCGCTC
>CAYZQL010000358.1:0-3013 GCA_964480555.1 uncultured Lentisphaeraceae bacterium
CGATGCAGGAGAAACGCTCGCCGTTCTGAAGCGTCGACCAGCTCCGCATGGTCTGGATCGTGTAGCCTTTGGCGTCGAGCACCTGGAAGTAGACCGGCGCATGCGCAGGCACTTCGAAGGCGCAACTGCCGTCGGCTTCGATGTCCACCTCTCCCAGGACATGCTTGACGTCCCAGCTTCCGCTGTTGAGCGAGATCGGCGTCTGGCAGAGCCCTGTCTCGCACTCGCCCCCGTTTTGTCCATAGCCCATGCGGCAAACGCGGTATTCCAGCGCGACGACGCGGAGTTTCTTCGCGGTGCCGCGCGCGATGCCGGCAAGCCCTGGCCCCTGATAAACGTCCTGCAGGGTATAGACGCCGTTGTTCTCTTTCGGGTTGATGACGGACGCGCGCACCGGCGGCGGCGTACGGGCCATGACGGGAATGACCTGCCCTGTGCCTTGCCAGTCGTCGAACGCCAGCAGCTCGCGCGTGCCGTCGGGCTTCATGGCGTAGACGCCCAGCGGAGGATTGAACGGCCCGAAGGGCGGCAGATACCCCTCCGGACAAAACGAACACAGGTAGTTCTCCTCGTCGAACGCATAGGGGTGCGAGTACTGCGGGCCGAACTGGCCGAAGATGTCGATCTTGAAGTCGTGATAGGGGCTGGACGGATCAGGCGGCTCGGGCCGGATGAAGTCGGCGGCTTCGCGCCCGAGGTCGCCGTTGAGCCGGGTGTTGACGAACTCGATGCCCTTACCCGCCTGAATGCCCTTGGAGCGGTCGACCAGTCCGAGCTTCCCCTTGTAGATGGAGTGATGCCCGGCAATCACGGCGATCACTTTCTGCGAGCCGGGAATGCCGCGCGCGTGGATAATCGATGCCGGGAACATGCTGTTGTTCCCGTAGTATTCCGTCTGCGCCGTGCCATCCGGGTTCATCGCGATCAGCGGATGGGTGTAGAGCGCGCTGCGGTCGTTGTACTCCCAGCGTGTGAAGACCACGCGGCCGTCCTCCAGAACTTGGGGGTTGCTCGTCATGAGCTGATCGAACGTCAGACGCCGAATGTGGCCGCCGTCGGCATCGCAGGAATAAATGTTGCCGCCGGCGCGGTACCAGCAGTCGCTGATGTGCACGTCGCGGGTCGACGTGAAGACGATGCGGCCGTCCGGCAGGAACGCCGGTTCGCAGTCGGCGACCGGCAAGGGCTTGCCGTTTTTCAAGAGCGGAAAGGTGATCTGCCGCACCTGGCGCGTCGCAAGCTCCATCGTGTAGAGGTAATAGGAGTCGGTCTCGAAATTGTCGCGCATGGAAAAGACCAGCGCTTTGGCGTCCCACGAGAGGTTCGGGTAACAGATGACGCCTTCGGGCTTTTCAAGCAGCACCTCGTGCCTGACCGTGCCGTCTTTCAGCAGGGTGCCCAGGCAGAGCTGCCCGCCCTTTTTGAAGCCGTAGGTGTAGTCGCGGATCTGCTCGTCGGGTATGTCGTATTTTCCGGCGAGCCCCTGCATGCACCCGAAAATGAAGTGCTTGGCATAGACAAACTGAGTCGTCTTCCCGCGCACTTCTTGGAGGCGTGCCGCGCGCCGCGCCGCGCAGGCGTCGAGATACAGCGCGCGCCAGCGCGGATCGCAGGCGGGGATTTCTCCTTTGACCAGCAGATCCAGCCGCTGCCACAGCGCCTTCAGCCCCGGATCATCGGCGGAAACCCGGCCCAAAACCTTTTCCACCATGGCGCGCTCTTTTTCAAAGTCGTTGTCCGACGTGAAGACGCGGGCGATGTCGAGTCCGGCGTCCTGATAGAGCCAGTCGCGCTCGAGGCGATGGCGCGGGAACGCGACGTCCGGCGGGTTTTTCACGGGAAAATCGGAGGGACGGGCATCGTAGCAGGCGATTTCCGCGATCTGGATGTTCAGGTGCTTCCCGTCGCCCGCCGTCGGCAACCCCACCTTGCGACACCAGGGAATCTGCGCCTCGGACATCCACGGCCCGGGATAGCGCTGCTGGTACGAGTCATTGACGTGCACCAGCAGGTAACGCGTCGTGACCGAGGGCCACTCCACGAAGGCGGAGTTGGAGTTGGACGTCGCGGGCAGCTCCTTTTTTTCGGCGAGCGTCCTGCTTTCTTCACGCCCCTGCGCGTCGGCGCAGGCATAAACGCTCACGTTCTTCGCCAGCACGTAGACCCAGGCGTTGCGCGCCACGAAACGCATCCCGGAAACCGTCCGTTCCGCTCCCAGATCCAGCACGAAGGTGGCGGTCACGGGCGGCACCGCCTTGGGCGGCCACACGGTCTTGACGTCCCGGCCCGTGCGCGTGTCGTCCAGCAAGCAGGCGTAGGTGCCCAGGTCGCCGTCGATCATGCGTGCCGCCGCGTACTTGCCGGGAGGATGGGTGTAGCACTCCGCGTCCGTCCACACGGCGACCGGCCGGAACTCCGCCGCCGCCAGCGGGCAGACGGACAAAACCAGCGGAAGGACAAACAGAATGATGTTCGTTCTCATTTCAACTTACGCTCGTTTCTAAAACACCTTCCATATATCACATCTTCCTGCTAACCCTTCCAAAGGATGGAACTAGTATTGTCCATTAGGCAAGATTAGTCTTGTATGATCCTGCCAAAAAAGTGTACTCATTGGACACCCTAAAAACGTCCTGAGAAGAGAGAGAAAAAGACATGCCGATCGACAAAAAAAACAAGGTGCAAACCGCCTTTTTGAAACAGGTCGGCGACAACATCGAAGCCTTCCTGCTTCTGTTGGACGCGATGCCGGACACGGCGGCCTACCTGAAGGACCGCAAAGGGCGAATCATGTTCCTCAACAAGCGGAACTGCGAGAACTGCAATGTGACGGAGATTTCCGACGCCATCGGGAAGACGAGCTACGACCTTTTCCCAGAGACCTGCGCGAAGGATTATGTGGACACCGACAACGAGGTGATGCGGACAGGTGAGCCGCTCATCAATGCGATCTCGTTCTCGCCTGATCTGACCACCAAGTTCATCTGCACCAGCCGTGTCCCGCTTTACGGAA
>CAYZQL010000359.1:0-3004 GCA_964480555.1 uncultured Lentisphaeraceae bacterium
CGATGGCGGTCTTGCCGACGCCGGGCTCGCCGATGAGCACGGGGTTGTTCTTGGTTTTGCGGGAGAGGATGCGGACCACGTGGCGGATCTCGGCGTCGCGGCCGATCACGGGGTCGAGCTTGCCGGCCTTGGCGAGCTCCACGAGGTCGCTGCCGTATTTCTTGAGCGCCTCGTACTGGCCTTCGGGGTTGTCGGTGGTCACCCGCTGGTTTCCGCGCACCTCTTTCATGACCTCCAGCAGGCGCTTGGTGTCCACGCCGGCTTCGGCCAGCAGCCGCCCGCACGGCGTGCGGCGTCCGGAATCGGTCAAGGCCAGCAGCAGGTGCTCGACGGAAAGGTAGTCGTCTTTGAGGCGCTTGGCGTGGTCGCCCGCCCTGACGATCAGCTCGTTGAGCGACTGGGTGACGTAGATCTTGCCCTCTTCGACGGCCCCCGAGACCCTGGGCTTGCGCTCCAGTTCCTCCTCGACGCGGGCGCGGAGTTGGGGGATGGCCACGCCGAGCCGCTGCAGCAGGGACGCGGCCAGCCCGTCCTGCACATCGAGCAGGGCGGCGAGCAGGTGTTCGGTGTCGAGCTGCTGGTGCGAGAAACGGGTTGCCGTTTCGCGGGCCTGCTGCAACACCTCCTGCGCCTTCTGGGTCCATTTGTTCAAATCGGTCATGGGTGTCCTCCTTCGATCACCGGTGTAAGGTCTTGCGCGACATTCGACCTTTTGAACACCGGCGACAGAATCTGATAAGCACACACTATGCCACGCAACAATGTTGCCAAAAGCAATTCATTTAAGCAGATTATGACTTTTGACTTCACCGTCAAGTGCGTCTAAATTACTCGACACAAGAAAAGAGGGACACAATGTCTCGGTTTCGTGACGGGGATTGCGAGTGCGATGACGAGCGCGATAAAGATTCCGACAAGGCGCTCAGGGGCAGGGCCGGGCCCGGTCCGGCCGCGGGTTCGACTGTTGTCGACGCTCGCGTTTGCGGTAGGCGAGAGGGGTGCAGCGCTCGGCCCGCAGGAACGCGTTGTTCAGGTGCTGCGCGTGGCAGAACCCGGTCTGGTCCGCGATCTCTTTCACGGGCAGGTCGGTCAGCGCCAGCAGCCGCTTGACCTCGAACATCCGCAGGCGGGTCAGGGTCGCGTAGACCGTCTGCCCGAGGACGCGGGTGAAGTGCTCTTCGAGCCGGTAGCGCTGCAGCCCGACGGCCTGGGCGGCGTCTGCGACGCCGATGCTCCGTCCGAGGTTCTGGCGGAAGAACTGGACGACCGAGCGGACCAGCGGGTCGGCCGTCGCGAAGCCGTCGGTGCTGGTGCGCAGCTCGATGCCGCAGGGAGGGATCAGGAGGGGTTCCTCCGGCGGCGGCCCGCCGCGCATCAGTTTGTTCAGCAGGGCGGAGCCCTCGTAGCCGACCCGGACGCGGTCGTGCCGCACGCTGGAGAGGGGGACGCGCAGGTTCTCGCAGACCAGCTCGTCGTTGTCCACCCCGAGGATCGCGACGTCGTCGGGTATAGGGTAGCCCGCTTCCAGGCAGACCGTCTCCGCTTTGGCGGCGTCGTAGTCGCAGAAACAGAAAACCGCCAAGGGTTTGGGCAGCGCGTGCAGCTCCCGCTTCAGCCAGCGGTTCAACGCTTGCCAGTCGTCGACCTCGCTGCCGGGGCGGTCCGCCCAGATCAGCTGCCTGGGCGCGTTGCCGGTCTGCTCCGCGAAGCGTTCGGCGAACCCCTCCCCGCGCAGTTCTTGCGGTCTTTGGGCTTCGGTGGAGAAGTAGGCGGCCTGCCGGTAGCCGCGCTCCAGCAGGTGGTCGGCGGCGACGCGGCCGATCAGGCGGTGGTCGCCGCAGACCCGCGCGAGCGGAATGTCCGGCCGGTAGGCCCCGAAGTCCACACAGGGAATCTGTTGGTGGCGCACATAACGGATGATGTCGGCGCGGGCGTTGAGCATGACCAGCATGCCGTCGCCGGACCACCCTTTGGGTATCCGGCAGCCGTCGCTGACCGTCAGGTACCAGTTCTGCTCGGCAGCATACCTTCCGATCCCCACCCGCATCGGGTGGTCGTACCAGTCCATCAGAACGAGCACATGGAAGTTACGCATGGATTCAGTATAGGCGAAGCGGTCCAGTCCGGGCAATACGGTTTTCCGTTTTTACGCACGTAATCCGCAAAAAATGCAAGACCGATCAGGCGGGGGCGGGATCAAAGCGGGGAGGCCTGCCGCCGCTCGTGCTCGCGGTACTCGGTCGGCGTGCAGTGCGCTTCCCGCTTGAAGGCATTGTTGAGGTGCTGGGCGTGGCAGAAGCCGGTCAGAGAGGCGATCTCTTTGACCGACAGTCCGGTCTGAACGAGCAGGCGCTTGGCCTCGAAGAGGCGCAGGCGGATCAGGGTGGCGTAGACCGGTTCGCCGAGCACACGGCTGAAGTGTTCTTTCAGCTTGTGACGCGGCAGGCCGGAGGTTTTTACGGCTTCTTCAAGGCCGATGTTCAGGGCGAGGTTTTCCCGGAAGAACTTGATGACGGAGCGGATCACCGGGTCGGCGGTCACAAAGCCGTCGGTGCTGGCGCGGATTTCGACGCCGCGCGGCGGGATCAGGATCGGCTCAGCCGGCGCTTGTCCGCCGCGCATCAACCGGTCTAGCAGCGCGGCGCCGTCATAGCCGATCCTGAACAGGTCATGCCGGACGCTGGAAAGCGGCACGGGTGTGTTTTCGCAGACCAGCGGATCGTTATCCACCCCCAGGATGGCGACCTCATCCGGGATGGCGTGGCCGGCCTCCAGACAGATGTCCTCGATCTTGGCGGCATCGTAATCGCTGTAGCAGAAGACGCCTAGGGGTTTCGGCAGCGTCGTCATCATGCGTTTCAGCCACGCGTGCTGCGCACGCCAGTTGTCGCTTCCGCTTTTTGAATGGCGCGCCCAGGTGAGGTTCTTCGGGCGATGGCCGCCCTCTTTGGAGAACCGGTCGGAAAAGCCCTCGCAGCGCAGTTTGTGCAGGTGCCCGTATTCG
>CAYZQL010000360.1:0-2993 GCA_964480555.1 uncultured Lentisphaeraceae bacterium
CGATGATCGCCACCGGCAGGCGCGACGTGATGTTGATCATGATGATCAGCGACGTTCCGTTGCCGATGCCCCGTTGGGTGATCTGATCCGCCAGCCACATGACGAACAGCGAGGCCGCCGTCATCGCGATCACGGTCATGATGTTGAACCCGAAGCCGGGACGCGTGACGATCTGCACGTTGCCCAACCCGAACGAGGCCGGATTTTGCAGCGCGGTTGCCAAGGCGAACGACTGGAACACGCAGATGCCGATCGTGAGGTAGCGCGTATACTGCGCCAACTTCAGCCGGCCCGACTCACCTTCGCGGGCGAGCCGTTCGAGCTGCGGGATGACCGCCGTCAGCAGCTGGATGATGATCGAGGCGCTGATGTAGGGCCAGATGCTCAGAAAGCCGACCGCGCACTGATTGAGCGCGCCGCCGCTGAACACGTTAAACCAATCCATGAGGCCGCCGCCTGCGCCGGCGGTCTCACGGATACGGGCGAGTTCAGCCTGCAACGTCTGCCAATCCACACCGGGAGTCGGGATCATGGAGATCAGCCGGCTGACGAAAACCAGTCCGGCCGTCAACAGGATGCGTTTCCTGAGTTCAGGAATTTTGAAGGTGTTCGCAAAGGTGGCAAGCATGGGCATAGTGACAAACCTCAAACGATTTCAACGCTGCCGCCCGCGGCCTCGATCTTGGCCTTGGCCGTCGCGCTGACACCGTTGACTTTGACGGTCAGCTTTTTGGTCAACTCGCCGCTGCCGAGAAGCTTGACGCCGTCATACTTGTTGGCGAAAAGACCGTTGGCGCGCAGCACGTCGAGGGTGACTTCCGTACCGGCGTCGAAACGCTCGAGGTCGCACACGTTCACGCCGAAATACTCGACCCGCGTGGGGTTCTTGAAGCCGCGCTTCGGCAAACGGCGGATCAAAGGCATCTGACCGCCTTCGAAACCGAGCTTGCCCTTGTGGCCTTTACGGGCGTTCTGGCCCTTGTGGCCGCGGGTCGAGGTTTTACCCATGCCCGAGCCGGCGCCGCGTCCCACGCGCTTGCGGGGCTTGCGTGCACCAGGCGTATTCCTTAAAGATGACAAATCCATGACAAAGTTCCTTGATAAATCCGACGGATCAGCCCGCTCGGACTGATCCGTCAGAGCACACTCTTGGTTATGCCCTTGCGGCCGCGATCTCTTCCACGGAACGCAGCTTGTTCAGTGCGTCCACGGTGGCCTTGACCACATTCAAACGGTTCTTGCTTCCCAGCGACTTGCCGATCGCGTCACGGACACCAGCGGCCTCGAGCACGGGGCGCATTCCGCCGCCGACGATCAGGCCCGTGCCGTCCGGGGCGGGCTTGAGCAGCACGCGGCCGCCGTCACAGACGCCCGTCACCTCGTGCGGAATGGTCTTGCCCGAGAGCTTGACGCGCATCATTTCCTTCTTGGCCGCGTCGCCGCCCTTGCGGATGGCGTCAGCGACCTCGTTGGCCTTGCCGAAACCGAAGCCCACACGGCCTTCGCGGTCACCCACGACGACCACGGCGCTGAAGCTGAACCGGCGTCCGCCTTTCACGACCTTGGCACAGCGGTTGACGAACACGACGCGCTCGTCGAACTCGCTCTGCCCCTCATTGCGGGAGAATCTTGCCTCTGCGCTCACTTCGCCTCCTCTGCCTTTTCGGCGGCACGTTCAGAGATCTTCAAACCAGCCGCCGTCGCCGCATCCACGATCTGCTTCACGCGCCCGTGGAACTTGAGTCCGCCACGGTCGACGACGACGATCGAGATGCCCTTTTCCTTCGCCAACGAGGCGGCCTGTTCGCCCACCAGCTTGGCGGTTTCCAGATTGCAGCGCTTCGCCTCGTTCAGCGTGGAAGTCGAAGCCAGCGTGTGCATGGCGCCGTCATCAATGAACTGCACGTACATGTGCTTGTTCGAGATGCAGATGGCCATGCGCGGACGCTCGGCCGTCCCCTTGACGCGCTGACGCAGGCGCAAGTGACGGCGGGTACGTTGTTCTTTACGGTTAAAACTCATGTTTCCTCAGCTCCGTTCAGGCGTTACGCGACAGTCTTGCCCTGCTTGCGGCGGATCTGCTCGCCAACGTACTTGATACCCTTGCCCTTATAGGGCTCGGCCGGATAATAGCTGCGGATGCGGGCCGCGGCCTGACCAACGAGTTCCTTGCTGATCCCTTCGACCGTCAGGTTCACGCCGGCCGGATCGACCGTGATCTTGATCCCTTCCGGAATCGCGTAATCCTTAGGCGAGGCGAACCCCAGCGAGAGGCTGAGTTTCTTGCCCGCCAGCACGGCCTTGAATCCTGTACCCTCGATGTTCAGCGCCTTTTTGTAACCCGTCGTCACGCCGTCGATCATGTTCTTGACCAGCGTGCGGCTCAGGCCATGGCAGCTTTTCTGCATACGGGAATCATCCGCGCGGGCGACAACCACGTTGCCGTCCTCGACTTTCACGTCGATCCCGTTCTGGAAGACACGGCTCAATTCGCCCAGCTTCCCTTTGACCGAAACCGCGTTGCCCTGGGCGGTCACCGTGACCCCCGCGGGAATCGCGACCGGCTGTTTACCAATTCTCGACATCGTTGAAGCCCTCTTACCAGATTGTGCAAATCAGTTCGCCGCCAAGCTTGCGCTTGCGGGCTTCCTTGCCGCTCAGGATTCCGCCCGAGGTGCTCAAAACCGCAACGCCCATACCGCCGAGCACATTGGGGATATCCTGCACACCACAGAACTTGCGGAGCCCCGGCTTGCTCTCGCGGCGCACGCCGCGGATCGCCGGCTCGGCATCGTCGTTATACTTCAGTTCGATGCTCAGCACGCGGGGGACGGTGTTGGTCATCGTGAAGTTCGTGATGTAGCCCTCGGCCTTCATCACGCGGGCGATCTCACCCTTGATCCGGGAGCCCGGAAGCTCGATCGAGGGAAGCCCGGCCTTAAGCCCATTGCGAATGCGCAACAGCATGTCAGAAATCGGATCCGACGTCATTG
>CAYZQL010000361.1:0-2991 GCA_964480555.1 uncultured Lentisphaeraceae bacterium
GACCTTCATCAAGCCCGGCCTGATGATCCCCTTCTTCAAATCCGTCAACGGCATGTTCTCGATCGGCATCACCGCCCTGCTCATCGCCGTCGGCTGGTTCTTCATCCGCAAGATCATCAAGATCGACGTCTAGCGGGGTTTTTGTTTAAAGTGTAGCCGTTTCGGCTAGCAAACGTTCACCGAGTTTGGAGCACTCCTCATGCGAAACGTGTCGATCCCTCTTTTCATCGCCCTCGCCGCTCATGCGGGCGCGGAGCTTTCACGCGCGCCGGCAAACCCGTACGGCGTCTGCGCGCACCTCGCGCGCGGCGGCGAGTTCACGACCCGGGCCGAAGAGCTGCGCCTCATGCGCCAGGCCGGCCTCGCGTGGGCGCGGTCGGATTTCGACTGGAGCGGCGTCCAGCCCGCTCCCGACACCTGGGCGTTCGCCCACCTCGACGCCGTGCTCGCGGACGCCGAGCAGGCCGGCGTCCAGATGTTGCCGATCCTCGACTACAGCGTCTCCTTCGCCAACCCCGCGCACGCGCACCTCGACCTCTGGGAAAAGTATGTCCGCGTCCTCGTCGAACGCTACCATGCCCGGCTTCCCGTCTGGGAGGTCTGGAACGAGCAGAACCTCGAAGGCTTCTGGAAAAACGCCAGCCCGGAGGCGTACCTGCCGCTGCTGAAAAAATCGTACGAGACCGTCAAGGCCGTCGACCCGAAACTCCTCGTCGCCGTCGGCGGCTACTCGGGCGTACCCACGAACTTCATCGACCGCCTCTACCAACTCGGCGGGGCGAAGTATTTCGACATCATGAACGTCCACCCGTACACCCACCCCTCCGCACCCGAAGTGGGCCTCGAGCAGCGCCTCACGGAACTGAAGGCGGTGATGACGAAACACGGCGACGCGTCCAAGCCGGTCTGGATCACCGAGATCGGCTGGCCCACCCAGAAGCCGCGCGTGGCCGCGCCGGGCCTCCTCAGAGCCGGGCTCCAGGCCGCCAAGCCCGGCAAGAAAGGCGCGTGGCGCATCGCGGTCATCGACGACCCCGCCTTCTCGGCCACCTCCGCGCCCTCCGCCGAGCTGCTGTCGGACGAGCTCCCCGCCAACACGCGCGTGCAGCGCCTGACCGTCGACGCGCTCTTCGCGACCCTCGCCGCCTACGCGGTCGACGCGGTGGTCCTGCCCTTCGACGAGCGCTTCCCGGCGGACCGGTTCGACGAGTTGGTCGACTACGTGCGCCGGGGCGGCATCCTCATCGAGTACGGCGGCATGCCCGTCTGGGAGCCCATGACACGCGGCGCGGACGGCACGTGGGAGAAAGCCAAGCTCTACGGCGAGCCCTTCCGCGACCGGCTCCGCATCGGCGTCGAGGCGTGGTGGCACAAGAAGGGCGTGATCCCCGAAGAGCTGCCGGTGCATTTCGTCGGCCCGGCGAAGGGCACGCCGCAGCCCGAGAAGGGGTTCACCGGCGAGCGCTTCCTGACCCCTCACCGGTTCAAGGAGGGCGACCGCTTCATCCCGCTGCTGGCGGGCACGCACAACGGCTACACCGGCACGGCCGCAGCCGTTTACGCTTTCAACAGCGACCTCAAAGGCGCGGTCATCGTCTCCGCCCTGTTCGAGAGGGGCCAGCGCGGCAGCAGCGAGAGCATGCAGGCCAAGATGGTGCCGCGCGCGAACCTCATCGCCTTTCAACTCGGCGTCGAGCGCGTCTTCTGGTACGAGTTCCAGGCGCCCGAAACCGACGACCTCGACCCCGAGAGCCACTTCGGCCTGACGCACCGCGACCTTTCGCCCAAGCCCGCCTTCCTGGCCTACAGAACGCTCGCCGCCCTGCGCCCGGCAGGCTCTGCCGTCGTGCGCGACCGCCCGTGGAAATCGCTCGACGGCGCGCTCTATCACCCGCACTGGAAAAGGCCGGACGGCCGCCTCGCCGGCGCCGTGTGGGCCTATCGGAAGCCCGGCCTTTACCAGGTGACGTTCTCGTCCAAGGAGGTGGCCTTCACCTCGCATACCGGCGAACCGGTCGAGACCCGGTGGAGCGGCGCGACCTGCATCCTGCCGCTGACCGACGCGCCGGTCTATTTCACCGGGGGCACCTTGGAGAGCGCGAGCGGCGCCTTCGACGCGGCGGACGCGCTGCGGGCCATGGTCCCGAACGCCTTCGCGGCCGCCGCCGAACAATACCGCGCCCTGCTCAAGCGGCTGGAGGGCACGAAAGACAAATTCCCGCGCCGCTGGGAGAACAACGCGCTCGTGACCGTCGACCCCAAAGAGTGGACCAGCGGCTTCTTCCCCGGCTCGCTCTGGCTCCTCTACGACTACACCCGGGCGCCCGAATGGAAAGAGGCCGCCCTGCGTTACACCGGCATGCTGGAGCAGATCCGGCACTACACCGGCAACCACGACATCGGCTTCATGCTGTTCTGCAGCTACGGCAACGGCCTGCGCCTCGCCAGCCCCGAGGGCTACAGGGAGGTGCTGCTCGACGGCGCCGCCGCACTCTGCGAGCGGTATGTGCCGCGCCTCGGCATGATCCGCTCATGGGACAGCCACAACAACCCCGTCATCATCGACAACATGATGAACCTCGAGCTGCTCATGTGGGCCTCGAAGCAGAGCGGCGAGAAGCGCTTCAGCGAGATCGCCCTCAGCCACGCGGATCAGACGGACGCGCGCCACTTCCGCCCCGACGGCAGCGCCTACCACATCGTGGACTACAACCCGCTCAACGGGAAAATTTTCGGCTACCTGTCGGGGCAGGGCGCCTCGGCCGACGGCCCGTGGGCGCGCGGCCAGTCGTGGGGGCTCTACGGCTTCACCCTGATGTACCGCGAAACCAGGAAGGCGGAGTACCTCGCGCGGGCGGTCAAATCGGCCGACTTCCTTGTCGGCCACCGCAACCTGCCCGCCGACAAGATCCCCTACTGGGACTATGAAGCCGCCGAGATCCCCCACGCGCCGCGCGACGCCTCGGCCGCCGCCATCATGGCCAGCGCGCT
>CAYZQL010000362.1:0-2963 GCA_964480555.1 uncultured Lentisphaeraceae bacterium
CATGGACGAGGTGATCTTCGAGGAGTTCAAGGGCACGGGCAACATGGAGCTGTGTCTGGACCGCCAGCTGGTGGACAAGCGCGTGTTCCCGGCGATCAACATCGAGAAGTCCGGCACCCGCAAGGAAGAGCTGCTGCTCTATCCCGAGGAGCTGAACCGCACATGGATCCTGCGCCGCGCGCTCAACGGCGTGCCGCCGGTCGAGACCATGGAAATGATCGTCAAGCGCATCAAGAGCACCAAGAGCAACGCGGAGTTTCTGGTCAGCATCAAGGATGCGTGACGGGGTAATCGGTTTGTGGCCGGGGGGTGCGAGGATTTCGCGCTCCAGGTTGAAAGGATCTCATCTGCCACGCGCAAGGCCGGGTACGGCGGGACGTCTCGGACCGCCGCGCGAAAGCCGGACGTCAGGCCTGCAAGGGGCGGTCCGGGGACGTCCCGCCCTACCTCGCACGTGCAACGCATCATGATCGCGAACCCCGGCCACCAACCGATTACCGTGACGGGAAAGTTTTTACGTGAAGTGAGGCTGTTGGCGTGCTATCCTAATGCCCCTTTTTTGTTGCTGGAAGATAAGGTGAAAGGTTTTTTGGATGAAAGTGGATTCGAAGGTCATCGGGCCCTGCAAGGTCAAAGTGTTCGTCAAGGCCGAGGCGGATGAGACGCGGCGCGATTACGAAGAGGTGCTCGGGATGTTCCTGAAGAACGGGCGGGTGACGGGATTCCGGCCGGGGAAGGCGCCGCGGGAGATCATCAAGCGGGATTTCCACAAGGAGATCACCGAGGAGGTGCAGGGTCGCCTGTTCCGCACGCTCTACCGGAAAGCGCTCGAGCAGGAGAAGATCGACATGGTCTCTCTGCTGGATGTGGGCGACATGCTCTTCTCGCCGGAGACCGGCATCGCCTTCACGATGACGGTGGACGTGAAGCCCGTGTTTGAGCTGCCGAAGTACAAAAAGATCCCGATCACCTTCGAGGACCCCGTGGTCACCGAGGAGCAGGTGGAGGAGCAGATCGACCGGCTGCGCCAAGCCTTCGCCAAATTCGAAGAGGCTCCGGCGGGACATGCGGTCGGAGTCGGGGATCTGGTGAGCATCGACTTCGAAGGGCGGATTGACGGCCGGCTGGTCAGCGAGGTCGCCCCGGAGGCCAAGGCGGTTTCCGAGGGGAAGGATTTCTGGATCCAGGTGGAAGAGGGCCGCTTCCTGCCGGAGATCATCGGCGCGCTCCAGGGCCTGAAAGCGGGCGAGACCGCCGAGGTGGCCGTCACGTTCGACGGCGGGCATCCGGTGCCGGCGCTGAGCGGGAAGAAAGCGGCCTATCGGGTGACGGTCAAGACCGCCCGGATGCGCGTGTTGCCCAAGGACGAGGAGATGTTCGCGCAGATGAAGGTCGAGTCCCTCGAGAAGCTGCGCGAGCAGACCCGCGCGAACCTGATGGAGTCCGCGCAGCAGGCGGAGCGGCACCGCCGCGAGCAGACGCTGATCGATTTCCTGCTCAAGAAGACCGACCTCGACCTGCCGGAGTCGCAGGTCGCCGAAGAGATCAACGTCACGCTGGACCGCATGATGAGCGAAGCTCATTACCGCGGGCTGAAGCGCGACGATCTGGAGAAAAACCGCGAGCAGATCATCGAGAGCGCAACGGCGAACGCCAAACAGCAGCTGCGGCTGCGCTACATCTTGGGGAGCATTGCGGAGAAGGAGGGGATCACCCTCACCGACGAGGAGATCGGGCAGAAGATCGCGGAGATGTCGGTCGAGCTGCGCTCGACGCCGGAGCAGCTCCGCGCGCAGATCGAGAAGAACGGGCGCATGGACATGTTGCGGTCTCAGATCCGCGACGGGAAGACGGTGCGGTTCTTGTTGGAAGAGGCCAAACGTTAACGCATAAAAGAGAAGAGACATGCATTCAAGCCAGGCATCCATGTTGGTCCCGATCGTCGTCGAGCAGACGGGGCGCGGCGAGCGCGCCTACGACATCTACTCGCGGCTGCTGCAGGACCGCATCGTTTTCATCGGCACGGGGATCTCGGACGAGGTCAGCAACCTGATCATCGCCCAACTGCTCTTCCTGCAGGCGCAGGACGCGGCCAAGGAGATTTCGGTCTACATCAATTCGCCCGGGGGCTCGGTCACGGCCGGGCTGGCGATCTACGACACCATGCAGTTCATCACCTGCGACGTGGCCACCTACTGCGTTGGCCAGGCGGCGAGCATGGGCGCGGTGCTGCTGGCGGCGGGACGCAAGGGCAAGCGGTTCTCGCTGCCGAACGCGCGGATCATGATCCACCAGCCCTGGGGTGGCGCCGAGGGCAAGGCTTCCGACATCAGCATCGCGGCAAAGGAGATCTTGCGCCTCAAGGACCGGCTCAACGAGATCCTCGCCGTGCACACCGGTAAGAGCGTGGACGTGTTGTCGAACGACACCGAACGCGACTATTTCATGTCGGCCGAAGAGGCCAAAGCGTATGGGCTGGTGGACGAGGTCCTCACCAAGCGCCTGCCGGAGAAATAAACGTATGGCGCGTCGACCCACGAACCCTCCCCCCGAAAGCCCGGTCTGCTCGTTCTGCGGCAAGGACGAACGGGCCGGGGCCTTGATCATCCCCGGCCCCGGCGCCAACATCTGCAGCGACTGCGTGGATGTCTGCACGCGCATCGTGGCCGAGAACCTGCCCTCCTCTGCCAAGAAGCGCGGGGCCGGCGCCCTGCCGCCTCTGAAGGTGCCGCCGCCCGCCGAGATCAAGCAGTTCCTCGACCAGTACATCATCGGGCACGACACGACCAAGAAGATGCTGGCCGTTGCGGTGCACAACCATTACAAGCGGCTGAACCAGCCGGTCGGCGGGCCGGACGACCCGTTTGCGGACGTGGAGATCGAGAAGAGCAACATCCTGCTGATCGGCCCCACCGGCTGCGGCAAGACCCTTTTTGCCCGGACGCTGGCCCGCCTTCTGGACG
>CAYZQL010000363.1:0-915 GCA_964480555.1 uncultured Lentisphaeraceae bacterium
AGGTGAAGGCGCTGTTGGGCGAGTCGTCGCGGAGCTGGACTTTGACGGCGGCGTACTGGGCGTCGGGCCAGGCGATGCGCTCGGCCCGGATGATGACGCGCACGCCGCCGCGCTCGAACCCGACCCAGCGCGTCGCGCGGAGGTTGTCGATTTGAGCGACGCGGCGGCGCGGCACGAGCTTGCGCGCGGCCTCGGACATCATTTCCAGACCCGAAATCAGCGAGAGGAGGGTCAGCCCCTTGAGGTTCGGATTCGCATAGGACAGCTGCGACGTGCCGAGGGCGTAATCGCGCAGGAAGGGGTAATCCTCGAGCGTGACGACTTTTGCGATTTCGAGGACGCCGGGTTGCTCGTCGAGGATGTCTGCGTTGGCCAGCATGGGGAAGTCCGCGCCGAAATCGATCCGGTGGTTGTCGCCGCTGGAGGGGAGCGCCTTGCGGGATGTGCTGCCGGCGGGGCGTGTGGCGGTGAGAAACTCGCCGGAGGGCGAGAAGACGGTGAGCCTGGGGAGCTGGGCCGAGAGGCGCAGCTCATTCTCCGTGGAGGGTGTGACCGAGAGGGGCTTGTCGAAGTCGAGCACGTGCTGGCGGCGGTGGAGGTGGAGCATCGTGAGGTCGAGCTGGACGCCTTGGGCCGCCAGCACGCCCAGGGCATGATGGAGCTGGACGAGCCCGGAGCGGTGAATGCGGTTGACGGCGACCGCCTGATGCGCCTGGTTCTTGAGCGTCTCGTCGATGGCGTTGGTCATGTTGCCGCGTGCGCCCAGCTCGATAAAGATGCGGAACCCGTCCTCATACATTTGGCGGATGGTGTCGTCGAAGCGGATTGGCGAGGTCCACTGGTCTGCCGTGAGGTGCAGGATCTCGCGCGGCTGCGAAGGCAGGCGTTCGGCGGTGGCGCACGAGTAGACGGGGA
>CAYZQL010000363.1:925-2951 GCA_964480555.1 uncultured Lentisphaeraceae bacterium
GCACGTGGCGCACCCAGTGCGAGAGGAACTGCTTGATGGGGGGGAGCGCCTTGGAACACCACGGGGTGTTGAAAGGGCGGTTCATGGGCACGACCATGGTTTTCGCCCCGGCTGTGTGCAGGGCGGCTGTCACCTCTTTCAGGATCTCGGGGGAGAGCGCCACCGACTGTTGGCGCGGGCTATGGAAGAAGGCGAGCGCCATGCGCCCGGGGTGGGCGGCGATCAGCGAGTCGATCAGCTCGCGCGAGGCGTCGAGCACGGAGAGCATGGTGCAGGCGGGCAGGTCGTCGCGGTCGACGAGCCGGTTGAGCATCTGGTAGCCTTCGCGCATAAAGACGATGCGCTTATTGCGCGAGAGGTTGCCGTAGACGCCCGCCACGTCGAGCGCCGCGAAATCGCCGCCGCTGAATCCGGCGAGGCCGTCGGGAGAGACGCCCATGCGGTCGAAGAGGCGGAAAAGCGCGGTGTTGGCGGCGTGGACGGCGATGAAAGACTCCGAGAAAGCGTGCGCGCTGAAGGCTTCGGCGTCGTTGCGGTAACACGCCGCGGGCGGGAAGACGTAGTCGGCCGGCGAGAAGCGGTCGGTGTCTTCGGTCTGGAGCGCCTCTTCGAGTTCGTCGAAAGCGCTGCGGCACTCCTCGAAGACGAGGGAGAGGTCGCGCAGCATGTCCGGGTAGAACGAGACGGCGCCGGGGAAGAGAAAGGCGATGCGCCCGCGCGGTCGCAGGCGGTCGCGGAAGAAATAGGTGCCGCTTTTGTCGCGGATGCGGCTGGCGTTCTCGGCGAGCTTCTTGTGGGCGAGCGAGAGGCGGTCGCGCAGGTCGGACACGGAGGTGGCGACGACGGCGATGACCGAAGGCATCTGACGGGCGGAGCGCGCGCAGGTGTAGGCGACATCCTGCAGCAGAACGTCCGGCGCATGCTCGAGGAAGTGGGTCACGCGGCCGACCTCGTCGGCGAGCGCGGCATCGTTGGGCGCGCCGATGAGGATCAACTCGCTGTCGAACGAGTCGTAAAGGTGGAGGGCGCGGCTCATGGTTCCTCCGGGTATTCTTCGAGAATGGCCGCGGCACAGGTTCCGGTGAAGTCGATGGCGGTGACACACGCCCGGCGCGGCGATTTCTTACTGCCCCGTATCCAGGGGCGGGCGTCGGCCAGCAGGTAGAGGGGCGACTTCGCCGACATGACCCGCAGGTGCGGCTTTTCGACCGCCACATGCGGCGCGAGCGTGCGGTGGAAAATGGCGAGCGCGGTTTTGAGGATGCCTGCCGCGCCTGCGGCCCAGAGGGTGTGGCCGATGTTGCCTTTGACCGAGCCGAGGCCGATGACCGGCTGCCCGGGCTTGCGCTCGCCGTAAATCTCGTGCATGACCTGCAACTCGGTCTGGTCGGAGTGCGGGATGCCCGAGCCGTGCGTCTCGAGGAGCTGGATCGAATCGGGCGTGACGTCGGCGGCGTGCATGGCGCGGCTGACTGCGCGCGTGAGCCGCTCCGGGGTCGGGACGCGCTGGTGCTGATCGATGGATGCGGCCGCGATGCCCGTGGAGCGTATGATGGCGTAGATGCGGTCACCCTGGCGCAGGGCGTCTTTGAGGCGCTTGAGCACAAAGACCGCGCCCCCTTCGCCGGGCAGGGTGCCGTCCGCGTCGCGGCTGAACGGCTGGAGCAATTTGTTGCGCGAGAAGAGGAGCGATCCGGCGAGGCCCTGAAGCGCCGCACGGCTGAGCGGCGGCTGGATGGCGCCTGCGAGCGCGATGTCGGAGCGCCGCGAGAGCAGGTCGTCCATCGCGCCTTGGAGCGCCTGATGTCCGGAGACCGCGCCGGCGTCCACGACGAAAGCCGGCCCGGCGAAGCCGAGCTGGTGCGCCGTCCATGAGGCGATGACGCAGCCGAGTGCGGAGAGGAACGCGTAGGGGTTGGGCTCCGGCAGGGAGGCGGTCAGCTGTTTGCGGATTTCCTCGATCTGGTCCGCCCCTGCGCCCGGGAAGAACTTTTGGACGATGCCGAGGGTCTGGTCGATGAAAAAG
>CAYZQL010000364.1:0-2945 GCA_964480555.1 uncultured Lentisphaeraceae bacterium
AACGGCGTATAGGCCCGGTCATCCTGAGCCGACACGGGCAACGCCATGCCGACACTCAACAGAACCGCAAACACCACGAAAGACTTCACCAACTTTTTCATAAGGGACTCCTTTGATAGATTGAACCTGCCGCCATCGTAAAACCTGATTCCCACAACCTTTGAATATCGTTAAATGAACAGCTCATTTAAGTATCAAAAGTATGAGCTGAATTAAACGGTAGTTCAATCAAATTATTGCCGGGACGCGTAAAAACTGCGCGCTTTATACTTCCGCGCCCAGCACATCTAAGATTTGTCGCCCGAATCGCTGAACTTTGACCGGCCCAATCCCTTTTACGGCCTGAAGTTCCGCAAACGTAGTCGGGCGCGCAGCCGCAATCGCCTCCACGGTCGCCTTGCTAATGATCCGGTACGTCTCGACCTTCTGGACCGCCGCCGTCCGCCGCACCCACTTCTGTAACCGCGCGGCAAGCGCGTGATCGGGTTCCGTTCCACGTGTTCCCGACCTCACTTGCGGTGCCTCTTGGCTATCTTCGCGGCTTGACGGTTTGATTTTCTCCATATCCAACCGTACCCCGATTCCTAACGCCCCCCTCCTAACTTCTGCCTTGTCTTTTGGCCAGGCGATCAGAAAACCCTCAGCCTTGCGCAGCATCACCTGCCTGCCTTTGGCTGATATCGCCACCAGCCGGTACTCGTCGGGCGACACCTCCAGGCAACCCTCGGCATTCAAGGCGTCAATCACCGCACGGATCTGGGGCACCGGCATGTCGCTGAGCAGCCCAAAGGTCGTCAGTGAATCCAACCCGTGCCGCATCACCGTCTCGTCCCGGTCGCCGTGAAGCACCTGCGCCACGCGGCCTGCGCCGAAGCGGCCCTTCATGCGCGTCACGCAGCTCAGCACTTTCTGGATCACGACCCACTGTTCCTCGTCGGGAGGCAGCGGCTTGGACGGCGTCCTGCGCCGGCACCGGTCGCAGTTTCCGCACGACGGCGCCTGAGACCGCTCGCCGAAATAGTTCAGCATGTAGGCGTGACGGCAGCCGGGGTGATCCACAAAACGCACCAGGGTCTCCAGCTTACGCTCGTCGCGCTCGCGCTTTTCTCCCAAGCCGGCAGAAAGCTTCTTCAGCTCGGTCAGCGCGGGGTCCGCCTCCGGCAAAAGCCGTGTCGTGTAGGCGCGGTTGCCGGGCGTCACCTCGCGCCCAATCAGCTTGGCGCGCTCGATCAGCCCCAGAATCGTCCGCACCTCCATGTCGTTCTTCACTTTGGCGAGCTTGGCCCACTCCTCGATGGAGCAGGTCACCTCCTGTTCCGCACACGCCTGCCGGACCGCCTGCCAAACCGACAGAATGTCGCCGAACGTGGGGTTTGCGCCGTCGAGAAAGAAGCGCTGCGTAGCCACATCGGCATAGTTGAAGAGCAGCTCACACCACGCGCTCGCGCCGTCACGTCCCGCGCGCCCCACCTCCTGATAATACGACTCCAGGCTGCCCGGAATATCCCAGTGGGCCACAAAGCGAAGGTCCCCGCGGTCCACGCCCATGCCGAACGCGTTGGTCGCCACCACAACGGGCGAGGCCTCCGCCATGAACCTCTCTTGTGCCGCCGTGCGCTCGCCGTCAGCCATCGCGCCGTGGTAGGTGATCGGCGCGAAGCCGTCGCCTTGCAGCAGCGCGGCGACGCGCTCGACCATTTTGCGCGTCGAGCAATAGACGATGCCGCAGCGATACGCCTCGACGATCTCAACCAGCCGCTCAAACTTGTGGCGGTGCGTCGGGCACCGCGTCACCGCCAAATAGAGGTTGGGGCGCGCAAAGCCGGTCACCGACACCACGGGGGCTTGACGCGGCGCGCCGCCCAACCCGAGCTGGCTGACGATATCATCGCGCACGTCGGGCGTGGCGGTGGCCGTCACCGCCAACACGCGCACCGGCCCCAGCCGTTCAAGGACCTGCTTCAGATTCAGATAGTCGGGACGGAAATCATGCCCCCACTGGCTGATGCAGTGCGCCTCGTCGATCGTCAGCAGCGACACCTGCGCCGCCGCCAGCGCGTCAGCGAAGCGCCGGTTGCGGAAGCGCTCCGGAGCCACATAGACCAGCTTGTAGCGGCCCTGACGCAGCCCGTCGAGGCGGTACGCCATCTCGGACCCGTCGACCGACGAGTTGAGGAACGTCGCGGGAATGCCTTTCCGGTCGAGCGCGTCGACTTGATCCTTCATCAGCGCGATCAGGGGCGAGATGACGACGGTCACGCCCGGCAGCAGCATCGCGGTCAGCTGATAGCAGAGCGACTTGCCTGAACCGGTGGGCATCACCAGCACCACATCGCGACCGTCGAGCACGGCCTTGACCGCCTCGGCCTGGCCTTCGCGGAACGCGGCGTGCCCGAAATGCTTGCGCAGTTCCTCGTGGAGCCGCTCGCCTGTCCAGAGCTCGCTCACACCTCGACGCACCAGCCGTGCGTGTCGGGCAGCTCGCCGTACTGGATGCCCTGCACCGTCTCGTACAGCTTCTGCAGCACCGGGCCGCACCCCTCGGGATCGCTGACCTGTATGACCTGGCTGCCACGCGTGATCTCACAAACCGGCGTCACCACCACGGCCGTTCCGCAGGCGGCGATTTCGGAGAATGTCGCGATCTCCTCGAACGGGACCGGGCGCACCTCGACCTTCATGCCGAGGTCGGCCGCAATCTGCTTGAGCGTGTGGTTGGTCACGCTCGGCAACACGGAGTGCGAATCCGGCGTCACATAGGTCCCGTCCGGCTTAATCCCGATAAAGTTCGACGTCGCGAACTCCTCGACCAGCGTGTGGGTTTTCGCGTCAAGATACAGCTCCACGGGATACCCCGCATGCTTTGCGGCCTCGTGCGCATAGAGGCTGGCCGCATAGTTGCCGGCGACCTTCACATCGCCCATGCCCTGCGGCGCGGCGCGGTC
>CAYZQL010000365.1:0-2940 GCA_964480555.1 uncultured Lentisphaeraceae bacterium
GGTAGGGACGGTTCCCCGAACCGTCCGCGGCGGCCTCGGGGAGGCGGCCCTACCTGACGGGCGTCGGCGCGCTTACCTCGGCAGCTTTCCCTTGATGAACGCGATGACCGCTTTGCCGTCGATCCCTTTTGCCGTCACGCGGGCGACGTAGTCCTCGATGAGCGGCTGAGCCGTCGCGCGCAGCGCGGCGCGGTCCTCCGCCGCCGGCTCGTTGACCGTCAGGTTATGCTTCTCTTTCGCCCAGGCGAGCGCCTCTTGCACATGCCCGTCCACATACGCGCCGGTCCACTCGGCCTGTTCGCGGTAGAGCCCGTCCAGCACGCTTTTCGCCTCCGACGGCAGCGCGTCATACTTGGCTTTGTTCATCACCACCGCGAAACTGGTCACGCACAGGTCGGTCTTGTAGACGAAGGGGCAATACGCCGCGTAGTTCATGTCTTTGAGCACCTCGCCCGAGGAGACGTTGCCTTTGACCACGCCCTTCTGCAGCGCGTCGGGAACGTCGGACTGCGGCATCGCCACCGGCGCGGCCCCGAGGCGCTTCATCACCTCCGCGCCTGTGCCCGACGAGCGCAGGGGCATCCCCTTCAGGTCGGCCAGGGTCTTCACCTCTTTCGCGCTCATCACCACGGCGGGCGGGCAGGTGAAGACGGTCAGCACTTTGACCTGCGCGAATTCCGCGGGCTTGAGCGCCGCCAGCAACTCCGCGAGGATCACGCTGGAGGTCTTGGCGTCCTTGAAGAAATGCGGCAGGTCCATGGCTTCGGAGACGGGGAAGCGCCCCGGCTGATAGCTCATCGCGAAGTTCCCGATGTCCGCCGTACCCGCGACCACGCCGTCGAAAATGTCCTTGGCCCCGAGCAGCGTTCCGCCCGGATAGGTGTTGATCTTGAGCGTTCCGCCCGTGCGCCGCTCGACCTCTTGTTTCCAGTGCTCCATCTGCACGCAGGGGAAAGTCGACGCGGGCGGAAAGTTGGCGTAATTCAGCGTCACGACGTCGGACTGCTCTTTCTTGCCGCACCCGGCCACCATCAGAACGCCCGCCGCAAAAAACGTGAATAAAAAGGGTTTCATGAAAAGGTCTCTCCGGTTGTTTCTTTGGATAGTAACGTATGTTAGCGGGTCATCCCTGTTTGGCGCAACACAAAAATGGCTTAATCCTTCACGGCCTTCTTGAGGTAGGGCAGATACTGCCGGGTATAGACAAGGATCGACCAGACGTTCACGACGATCAGCAGGGCTTCGATCACATAGATCAGGGCCTGGGGCAGAAAGAACGGGTGCAGCGCGGCATAGACGTAAATGACGCAAGCGGAGGGGAAACTCGCCGCCGTGCGGAACTTCCCCATCCAGTTCGCGCGGCAGTCGGCATCATACAGCGAGCCCACCGAACGCAGGAAGGTCACCCACTGGTCGCGCAGGATGTAGAGCACCGTGAAGACCAGCATCACCAGCGCGTGAACCGCCTCGTCCGGCTGGCGCCCGAGGAGCCAAAGCAGCGTCGGGAACACGACCAGATAGAACACTTTGTCCATCAGAGGGTCGGCCATCGCCCCGAATTTGCTGACCACATTCCACTTGCGGGCCAGCTTGCCGTCATACAGGTCCGTCAGTGCGGCGACGGCCAAGGACATCGTGGCCGCCACCGCCAGCCATGCCGCGGACGGCGCATACGCATGCGCGACGGCCAGCGCCATGAACAGAACCACAAACGGCACGCGCCCAAAGGTGACGGCGTTGACAGTGAGTCGTTTCGCATTGACATCCATGTGCGTAATCAAACCATAAATCCCCGGTTTTGGAAACACAAAAGCTCGGGCCGGACCGTCCCCGCGACCGTCCTGCGGGCGCAAGGCCGCTCGGCTGAGGCCGTTGACTCGTAATCGCAATCTTGCCCGCAATCATGATCTTGATTCAGAACGCGCGCGCGCCATTACGCGGTCACTATTGACGCGGGCGTGAACCCGTGGTTAACTGGGGGCGTTTAAAGGGTCGGGAGTCCGGGGTTTCTGTTTGAAGAGGTACACATGACGATCATTGAGCCGCACATCCACATGCTGTCGCGCACGACGGACGAGTACCAGGCCCTTTACGCGGCCGGCATCCGCGCCTGCGTGGAACCTTCGTTCTGGCTGGGGACCAACCGCCGGTACGCCGGGTCGTTCTTCGATTACTTCCGGCTGATTCTCGAGTTCGAGACGGTGCGGGCGGCGAGGTTCGGGATCGACCACTACTGCGCGATCGCGATGAACCCCAAAGAGGCGGACGACCGCGCGCTGGCGGACGAGGTGATCGACGGGCTTGCGCCGTACCTGGACCACCCCCGGTGCGTGGCGATGGGGGAGATCGGCCTGAACGCGATCACGCCGAACGAGGAGCACGCGCTGCTGCGGCAGCTGGAGATGGCCGAGGCGCGCAAGCTGCCGGTGATCCTGCACCTGCCGCACGTGGACAAGCTGCGCGGCACGCTGCGCATCCTCGACCTGATCAAGGCCGGGGGGTTCACGGTCGGGCGCATCGATGTGGACCACAACACCGAAGAGACGATCCGGCACACGCTGGACTCGGGGTGCTACGCGGGGATGACCGTCTACCCTTACTCCAAGCTGAACCCCCAGCGGGTCTCGGCGATGGTGAGGCAGTACGGGCACGAGCGTGTGATCGTCAACGGCTCGGCAGACTGGGGCGTGTCGGACCCGCTGTCGCTGGTCAGGGTGGTGGCGCACATGCGCAGCGACGGGCACAGCGAAGCGGTGATCGAAGACCTCGTGTTCAACACCGCCATGCGCTTCTACAGCGCCTCGCCCAACTGGCGGCCGGATTTCAACATCCGGCCGCTCGACCCGAGCGTGTACCAGCGGTAGCGGCAGGGGGGCGAGCTTTCGCCCCTACTCGCGCATCCCGTATTTGCGGACGAGGCGCTGGAGATAGGCGCGCTCG
>CAYZQL010000366.1:0-1647 GCA_964480555.1 uncultured Lentisphaeraceae bacterium
CGGCCTGGCGCTGAAGCGGCTCGGGCTGCCGGTGCGCCTCATGGGCAAGGTCGGCCGGGACGCGTTCGGCGCGGCGGTCTGCGACATTTTCCGGGCTCACGACGAGGCGCTGGTGAAAACCATGATCGTCGATCCGGCGGTCGCGACCTCCTACACGGTGGTGATCAGCCCGCCGGGGATCGACCGCATCTTCCTGCACTGCCCGGGCGCGAACGACACCTTCGGCGCGGACGATGTGACGCCGCAGCTGCTGGAGGGGATGGACCTCTTCCACTTCGGCTACCCGCCCCTGATGCGGGCGTTCTACAGCGAGGCGGGCGAGCTGATGCGCCTGTTCAAGAAGGTCAAGGCCTGCGGGCTGGCGACCTCGCTGGACATGGCGCTGCCCGACCCGCAGTCGCCCGCCGGGCAGGCGGACTGGCGGGCGATCCTGGGGCAGGCGCTGCCGTTTGTGGACCTCTTCTCGCCGAGCCTCGACGAGATCGTCTTCATGCTGCACCGCGCGCGCGGGCTGAAGGTGCGCGAGCGGGCGGCCGAGGGCGTGCCGATGGGCGGGCTGATCGAAGAGGACGTGCACGCGCTGGCCGGCGAGCTGATCGCGCTGGGCGTGGCGGTGGTGATGCTCAAGCTGGGCAGCCAGGGCGCGTATCTGCGGGTGACCTCGGACGAGGCGCGGCTGGCGGCCTGCGGCTGTTTCCCGCCGGAGGCGTGCCGGGCCTGGGCGGGCGCGGAGTTTTTCGCGCCCTGCTTCGACGCGAAGGTCGCGGGCACGACCGGCTCCGGCGACTGCACGGTGGCGGGGCTGCTGGCGGCCATCGCCAAGGGTCTCGGCCCGGCGGAGAGCGTGCGCACGGCGGTGGCGGTGGGCTCTGCGAGCGTGGAGCAGCCGGACGCCACGAGCGGCGTGCCGACGTGGGCGGCGCTCGACGAGCGGATCCGCGCGGGGTGGGGCCGCGAGTCGCCCAAGGTCGCCTTCAGGGCGAGGTGGGCGTAGAAGTCGATCTGATCGAAAACGGTTTCGTCCGGGTCTTCACTGTCGGCGAGATGCGAGTGTGCAGTATGAAGAGCAACAAATTATTTTCGCATCGGATAAGAGCCGTGACTTTAGAGGTGAGAACATCTATCATCACGGCATGAAAATCAAAGTCATTGAATTCAAGATCGTTGTGCCGAACGGAGCCGACAACGGAAGCGGAGATGCGGGTGAGTATGTGGTCTCCGACAATCTCCTGACAGTTCCGGAAGCATCGCTGAACCAGCGCGCGGTCGTCGAGACAATGCCGAATGGGGTCCAGGGCATCAACGCGTGCTGTAGCCGAATTCATGTCGATGGCGGCAGTTGGCTTGTTCTCGGCGACGCCCGGGCTGCTTGTTTCACCAATAACATTGTTGAAGCGCATTACTAGAGACGGGACCGTTTCGCGGCTTGATAAATACACAGCCCCGGAAAGGGGCGTCGAGATTACGATTAGAATTGGAATTTGCGGTGTGGTGACGGGTCAACGGGCGGTGCGTGCGCTGACCCAGTCGTGCTCGGCCACGAGGCTGTCGATCACCGAGGCGGGGCGAATGGCGGGAGGCAGTACGTTGAAGGTGTAGGTCTCGATCTCCAGCGGGTAGCCGCGCTCCGTCGCATGAGCGAGAAAC
>CAYZQL010000366.1:1657-2892 GCA_964480555.1 uncultured Lentisphaeraceae bacterium
GCGAAGAATTCGGGCGTGAGGTCGGTGTGGGTGGAGTTGAGGACGCCGTCGCCTTCGTAAAACAACGGCACGTGGAAATGGGTCCTGAGCTCGCACCCCGCGTGCTGCCGCGCGGCCTCCAGCGTCTCCCTCGTCAGGTCCGGCAAGGCGAGCATGTTTCCTCGAGGCAGGCGGATTTTGGTCTGGTGCAGGTAGACCGGGTCGATGAAGTCGGCGAGCCGCGCGAGCGACGCGTCGCTGATGACGGCGCGCACGGCGGCGCTGAGCTGGATGCGGGCGACGCGGATACAGGCGCTCTCGAAGCGGATGAGCGCGGTGAGGGGGTCTTCGAAGGCCACCGCGAAGTGGCAGGTGTCGAGGCAGAGCCCGACATAGGTGCGCAGCAAGGCTTCGGCCTCTTCCGGCGCGCGGCGCCGGTTGGCGCAGAGCCAGCGCCGGCCTTCGGTCAGCAGTTCGTCCTCGAACCAGGCGATCACATCGTGCGTGTCCTCCAGCAGGCAGTCGGGCTCGGGCTCCAGCGCGAGGACGACCTCGCGGCCGGTGCGCTGCTTGAGGTCGTGCAGGAACTCCGCCATCACCGCGATCTGGCGGACGTGAAGGGGGGAGGAGGTTACAGGTTGGGGGTTACAGGTTGCAGGTTGGGCGGTGGTTTTGTATCCGAGGGGGACGGTGGAGATGTTGCCGGTCTGGCCTTCGGGCAGGAGCGCGGCCAGGAGGGTGGCGAGGCGGCCCGTGTAGCTGAGCCGCTCGGGGGTCGACCAGTCGGGGCGGTAGACCGCCGTTTTGACGGCGGTGTCGTGGAACGTGCCGTAGGGAAAGCCGTTGATGCCGTTCACGAAGAGGCCGCTGCGGGCGAGCAGGTCGGCGAACGCCGCCAGCGCGTCGGGGGCGGACAGCTCTTCCGCGGCCGCGGCGGAAAGGCGCAGGCCGAGCGGGTAGGGCGCGTCGGGCGAGACGCGGGCTTTGACGGCGCACGCGTGGCGCGCGATCGCCTCGCGCACGGCGTCCAGGCTCTCGCCGGGATGGATGTTCAGGCAGTAGGGGATTGACATAACGGGAACACCAGTGAGGCATAAAGAGATGCCGAAATCGAGTCATAGGTTACACCATCTGGGAGTCGATCAACAATCCCGGTTTTAATCCCGTCGGATTTATGGTGATCAGGTTTGAAAGACTGGTTCGGAAAATGTTAATCTTGTGGCGCAATGACCAAGCGGCAGACCACAACGTATTCG
>CAYZQL010000367.1:0-2887 GCA_964480555.1 uncultured Lentisphaeraceae bacterium
CACCCGCTGCCCGCCCTCATCCCCACCGCCGGGGCCGAGGTCGATGATGTGGTCCGCGCATTTGATCACGTCGAGGTTGTGCTCGATCACCACGACGGTGTTGCCCGACTCCCGCAACCGCAAGAGCAGGTCCAACAGCTTGTGCACATCCGCAAAATGCAGGCCGGTGGTCGGCTCGTCCAGCAGGTAAAGCGTCCGGCCCGTCGCACGCTTGGACAGCTCTGCCGCCAGTTTGATGCGCTGGGCTTCGCCGCCGGAGAGCGTGGTCGAGGACTGGCCGAGCCGCACATAGCCCAGCCCCACCTCGGACAAGGTTCGCAGCTTGTTGGCGATCAGCGGCACGGCCTGGAAGAAGTCCAGCGCGTCGTCCACGGTCATGTCCAGCACGTCGGAAACCGTCTTGCCGCCGTAGCGGATCTCCAGCGTCTCTTTGTTGTAGCGCTGCCCGCCGCACTGCTCGCACGTCACATACACGTCGGGCAGGAAGTGCATCTCCAGGCACCGCATCCCGTCGCCTTTGCACACCTCGCACCGCCCGCCCTTGACGTTGAAGCTGAAGCGTCCGGGGCCGTACCCGCGCACTTTGGCCGCAGGCGTCGCCGCGAACAGCTCGCGGATCGGGGTGAAGGCGCCGGTGTAGGTGACCGGGTTGCTGCGCGGCGTACGCCCGATCGGGCTCTGGTCGATCTCGATCACCTTGTCGAGCAGCTCCACGCCCGTGATCTTCTTGAACGCGCCCGGGCGCTCTTTGGAGCCGTACAGAACGCGGAACAAATGCCGCTTGAGGATGTCGCTCACCAGCGTCGACTTGCCGGAGCCCGACACGCCCGTCACGCAGACGAAGCACCCGAGCGGAATTTCCACATCGATGTTCTTGAGGTTGTTCTCGGACGCCCCCGTGATCTTGATGCAGGCCTTGCCCGGCTTGACGCGCACCGCCGGAACCTCAATCCGCTTGCGCCCCGAGAGGTACTCCGCGGTCTGCGAACGCCCACACGCCATCAGCCCCTTCAGGTCGCCTTGGTACACCACCTCGCCGCCCTGGCGTCCCGCGCCCGGCCCCAGGTCCACAATGTAGTCGGCCGTGCGGATCATCTCCTCGTCGTGCTCGACGATCACCACCGTGTTGCCGCGTTGCTGCAGCTGGTGCAGCATCCCGATCAGCCGCTCGTTGTCGCGCGGGTGCAGGCCGATGGTCGGCTCGTCCATCACGTACAGCACGCCAACGAGCCCCGAGCCGATCTGCGTCGCCAGCCGGATGCGCTGCATCTCGCCGCCCGACAGCGTCGAGCTCTCGCGCTCCAGCGACAGGTAGTCGAGCCCCACGTCGGAGAGGAACTTCAGCCGGCGCCGGATCTCTTTCAGCACCTCGGCCACGACCTTCTCCTCGGCCGGCGTCACCGCGAGCCCTTCGAAGAACGCCACGCTCTGCTTGACCGTCATGGCCATCACGTCCACGATGGAGCGGCCCGCCACGGTGCAGGCCCGCGACTCGGGACGCAGCCGCGCGCCGCGGCACGCGGGACATGTCTGGCTGCTCATGAACTGCCGCAGCTTCTCGCGCACCTCGTCGATCTCCGACTCGCTGTAGCGCCTCACCAGGCTGGGAATCACGCCCTCGAACGGCTTCTCCGTCTTGCGCCACGCCCCGCGCATCCAGAAGCGCAAAGACACCGGCTCTTCTCCCGAGCCGTGCAGCAACACCTGCCTGAACGGCTCCGGCAGCTCCTTGTACGGCGTGTCCATATCGATCCCGTACGCCGCCGCCACCGCTTTAAGCAGGTGCTTGTAGTAGACCACCATGCGGAAGCCGCCGCGCCGCCACGGCACAACCGCGCCGTCCGCGAGCGACACCTCCTTGTCGGGCACGACCAGCTCTTCGTCGAACACGAGCTGCGCCCCCAGGCCCGAGCAGACCGCGCATGCGCCGTAGGGGCTGTTGAAGGAAAAGGCGCGCGGCTTGAGCTCCTCGAAGCTGAGCGAACAGTCGGCGCACGCGTTTTTTTCAGAGAAAAGCTCCTCGCGCTCCTTGCCGTCGGGCGTGACGCTCTGCACGCGCATCACGCCTTCCCCCTGCTTCAGGGTCACCTCGACGGAATCGGTCAGCCGCGCGCGCAGGCCGTCGCCGGCCACCAGCCGGTCCACCACCGCCTCAATGGTGTGCGCCTTGTTCTTGTCGAGCTTCTGCACCTCGTCGAGCGCCGCCATCTGCCCATCCACGCGCACGCGCGCGAAGCCTTGCCGCCGGATGGCCTCGAAGACCTCCTCGTGGCGCCCCTTGCGCCCGCGCACCAGCGGCGCGAGCAGGATCAGCTTCGTGCCCGCAGGATGCGCCAGCAGGCGGTCCACGATCTGCTCCGCGCTCTGCTTCTGGACCGGCTTGCCGCAGGAGGGGCAGTGCGCCCGGCCGATGCTGCCGTAGAGCAGGCGCAGGTAGTCGTGAATCTCCGTGACCGTCGCGACGATGGAGCGCGGATTGCCGCCGGAGGTGCGCTGCTCGATAGAGATCGCGGGCGATAGCCCTTCGATGTGGTCCACGTCGGGCTTCTGCATCTGATCCAGAAACTGGCGCGCGTAGGCCGAAAGGCTCTCGACGTAACGCCGCTGGCCTTCGGCATAGAGCGTGTCGAAGGCCAGCGACGATTTGCCCGAGCCGCTGAGCCCGGTCACGACCGTGAGCGAATCGCGCGGAATGCGCACGTTGACGTTCTTGAGATTGTGCTGACGGGCACCTGTGATGATGATGTCTGACATACTAACCTAGTCTACTCTCCGTAATGCGTCCGGGCACGGTGGATATAAATCGTCCGATCGCTTTCTGAAAACGTGTAAACGATGCGGTCACGGAGCGTCAGACGGTATGAGAAGAAACCTTTCAGATCGCCCA
>CAYZQL010000368.1:0-2879 GCA_964480555.1 uncultured Lentisphaeraceae bacterium
TCCTTACCGCCGTTGCCCTGATGGTCCGCGTCTTCACGCTCGGCACGCCGGTCAGCCCCGAGTGGACGCTCGACCGCGCGCTGGGCTTTCTCTGGAACCCCGACTTCGCCGCGCTCAAGAGCGGCAAGGTCTGGCTCGAAGCCGCCGGGCAGGTCTTTTTCTCCACCTCGGTGGGCATCGGCGTGCTCCTCACCTACGCCACCTACCTGAAAGCGAACGACGACGCGCTGCTGCCCTCCACCACCGCCTCGTTCCTGAACGAGTTCGCCGAGGTCGTGCTCGGCGGCTCGATCGTCGTGCCGGCGGCCTTCCTTTTCTTCGGCCCCGCCGGCACGTCGGATGCCGTCGCGGGCGGCACGTTCGGACTCGCCTTCCGCACCACGCCGCTCATCTTCAACCACATGGCGGGCGGCGCGTGGGTCGGCTTCGCCTGGTTCCTGCTGCTCTTCATCGCCGGCTGCACCAGCTCGGTCTCGATCCTCCAGCCCGCCGTCGCGTTTCTCGAAGAGGAGTTCGGGTTCAACCGCAAGCGCTGCGTCACCGCCATCGGGCTCGTCTCCTTCGCGGCCGCCCACCTCGCGATCTTCGGCAACGGCGTGCTGGACGAGATGGACTTCTGGTTCAGCTCCTTCGGACTGCCGATGTTCGGCCTGATCGAAGCCTGCGTCTTCCTCTTTTGCTTCGGGCCCGGCCGCGGCTGGCAGGAGCTGCACGCCGGCTCGACGCTACGCCTCCCCGCATTCTTCAAGCCGGTTCTGACCTTCGTCACCCCGGCGTTCCTCTTCGCCATCCTCGCCGGCTGGCTGGTGACCGACGGCTGGAAAACCATCCTGATGAAGAAGTCGGTGGACGGCCGCCTCGTGCCGCTCTACGGCCCCGAGCAGCTCCCGTGGGTCATCGCCACGCGCCTCTTCTACCTCGCGCTGATCGCGCTCACCTGCTGGCTCATCCGCCGCGCATGGACGCGCCGCGTCTCCCCGGCTCAAGCGGACGTGCTGTAGTTCCGGCGCTCTGCCGCCGGAATCTGCCGCTCCTCTCCGCCGGCAGAGCGGCGGAGCTACAGACCGGAGGCACCGTCTGAAAAAAAGAGGCCTGCGTGTCCTTGGCAAAGCTGTAGTTCCGGCGCTCTGCCGCCGGAATCTGCCGCTCCTCTCCGCCGGCAGAGCGGCGGAGCTACAGACCGGAGGCACCGTCTGAAAAAAAGAGGCCTGCGTGTCCTTGGCAAAGCTGTAGTTCCGGCGCTCTGCCGCCGGAAGCGGCCGCTCCCCTCCGCCGGCAGAGCGGCGGAGCTACAGACCGGAGGCGCTAGCCCTTACAGCGTATCGACGTCCCAGTTGTTCCGGTGGCCGCCCTCGCGGACCAGCCAGGCCGGATTGCCCGTGCCCTTCGCGAAAGTGTTCTTGACCGGGTCCCAGTCGAAGCTGGCGTCCCGGACATAGGAGATGTTGCAGAGGTGGCACAGAATCGCCGCGCGGCCGCCCACGTCCTCGTTGGAGCACGCGCGCTGGCGCGACTTGGCGCACGCGACGAAGTCGGCCGGGTGGCCGCCCTTGGTCTTGTACAGCTTGGTCGTGTAGGTGCTGTCGGTCAGGAAAGCCTTGCGGGCCTTGACGAGCGCGCCCTCGAGCGAGCCGCCGTCCTCTTTCTTGGTGTACCGCGAGACCAGCTCGGTGCCGCGCAGCATCTCGAACTTGCCGCGGTTCACGGAAATCGTCCCCTCGCTCCCGTGGAACACGGTGCCGAAGGTCGAGAACGGGTTGTGCTTCAGCGTGACCCCGTTGGCGAACACGAGCGTCGTGCCGGACTGGGCGCGGCCGCCGAGCGCGGCGTTGGCCTTGTCCGTGTCGGTGCGCTCGGCCCGGATGACCTTGACCGGCCCGCCGGCGTCCATGTCGAGGCCCCACTGGGCGATGTCGAGGTGGTGCGCGCCCCAGTCGCCGCAGTAGCCGGAGCCGAAGAGGTCGTCCATGCGCCAGACCATCGGGAAGAAGGTGTGGACCCCGCGCGGGGCGAGCTTGTCGTTGTACTTCACGAGCGGCGCGCTGCCGCACCACAGGTCGAAGTCCAGACCCGGCTCCATCGGGATGTCCTCTTTCGGGTCGGCGTGCGGACGGGAGGGGCCGCCGAAGTTGCAGTCGACGTGGGTGATCTTGCCGATGCACCCGTTGCGGACAAGCTCCGCCGCGGTGAGAAACTCGAAGCCCGAGCGCTGCATCGCGCCGGTCTGGAGAATGCGGTTGTACTTCTTGGCCGCCTGCATGACCGCCTCGGCCTCGTGGATGGTGTAGGTCAGCGGCTTCTCGCAGTACACGTCCTTGCCGGCCTTCATCGCCGCGATGGCGATGTAGGCGTGCCAATGGTCCGGCGTGGCGATGCAGACCAGCTCGACGTCCTTGCGCGCCAGCACCTCGCGGAAATCGTTATACGCCTTGCAGTTTCCCGGCGTGCCCTTGTCCGGATGGGCCTTGTAGAACTCGTCCACCCGCTTCACGCCGTCTTCGCGCCGGGTCGTGTCGACGTCGCAGATCGCGACCACGTTGACGTCCTGATGCAGGAAGTTCCCCAGAAGGCCGCGGGCCTGGATGCCCATGCCGATGAAGGCCATGCCCGGCTTGTCGCTGGGCTTCGCCGCCTGCGCCCAGATCTTGGAAGGCAGAATGAAAGGCGCGCTCGCCAACGAGGCCCCTTTGAGAAAAGCTCGACGTGATGTGGTCATTGTTCCCCTTTGAAAAAGTTTTATTAACCTTTAAGCATGTCTAAAATAGCATTTACCAGCGGTCCGCGCAAGGGGCGCGCAGCGCGAGTCTGATGCGTGTTGGGCGCGAAGCACGGGAGCAACTGTCTTTTTGCGGCATACCGCAAATGGGGGGAATTGGCAG
>CAYZQL010000369.1:0-2792 GCA_964480555.1 uncultured Lentisphaeraceae bacterium
CAGACCATGCGGAGCTGGTCGACGCTTCAGAACGGCGAGCGTTTCTCCTGCATCGGCTGCCACGAGAACAAGATGGATGCGGGAAACCCGGACGGCTATTCGCGAAAGACCACGATTGCGCTCGCCAAGCCGATCCAGAAACTCAAGCCCTTTGCCGGCAAGGAGCATCCGCTGGTCAAACGGCTCGTGTCTCAGTCCTGGCTTGACAGCGTGGAGAACTCCCTCGGGGTCAATGCCCCGCGCTCACTCGACGCGGACGCGCCGGTGGACGGTTTCAGTTTCGTCCAAGAGATCCAGCCCATTTTCGACCGGCACTGTGTGAGCTGCCACAACGCCGAAAAAATTAAAGAGAGTAAAATCAGCCTCACGGGCGAAGCGGCGAAGCCGGAGAGCGTAAAGCTGATTGGCGCGGGTCAGGTGGATCCTAAACGCGCCTACACGCACTCCTATGTCGCCATCACCACCTCCGGCAATCCCGACAATAATCCGTGGATGACGTGGCTGAAGCCCCGCAGCCGCGCCGTGATGCTTCCGCCGTACCACACCGGCTCCGGCAAGAGCAAGGTCATGGCCTACTTCGAGCCGGATCACTACGGCGTGAAAGTCAGCGAGAACGAGAAACGTACGTTCGCCTGTTGGCTGGATCTGCTGATTCCCTTCTGCGGCTCCTATGCCCAGCACAACACATGGACCGGCGCGGAAAAAGCCGAATACCATTACTTCCAGGAAAAACGCCGCGCCTATGCCGCCGCCGAACTGGATTCGCTCCGCTCCGAGCCGGGCCTGCCGAAGCGGGCAGAATAGGCGTGTCTTTGCCATCATTAGAATGGCTGAACGGGTGAAACGCTGATTGAAACTGGCCTATACGGCGGCAGTTCGCTAAACTAGCCTCATTCAAAAGGGGAACTCGAACGCTGAACGCCGAACATCGAACACCGAACGCTGAAGGTATGGGCGAGGGCACGCATGTCCTTGTTGCGGGGACAGGCGCGTCCCCTCAGCGGGATGAACGGGGACAAGCGTGTTCCCGTTCCCAAGCGGTGCTCTCGCCCGGCAAACGTGTCCGTGCGGAAGTGGCCGTTGAAACGGTCTGGATCGGCACGACCGTCTACCCCGAATGCCCCGTGTGGCGCGTGTGGTACGACGAGCGCCTGGTCGTGGACACGTCGACCGTGGGGCTGTTGACGGAGAATGGTCCGCTGGCCTACGGTCTGCGACTCGTGAAGGTGGCGCGCCATCGTCCCCAGACCGGTATCGGACCGGCGCGGGCATTGGTCGCGCGGTGTGCGGACCGGCGCGGGCGTGAGCTGGAGATGACGCTGCGCGTGACCGACCTGAGCGCGTTCTGCACGGTGCGGGAGGTCGGGAGAAGGCCCTCACGGGCCCACTACAAACCGGGAGACGAAGAGGACGCGGTCGTTTGTAGTGGCGCCGTGAGGCGCTCGGATGAGGCGTGCGTCGGGAATGACCTCTGCATCACGCGATTCCCACAGGGCTCGGTGCTGTTGGGAAACGCGGGAACGCTCAACGCTGAAGTAAAGACGCCCCAGGTGCGCTTCGCGCCCAGCGGCAAGGTGATCGCCTTCTGGCGTCATGGACTTGAGCAGCACGTCGTCTTCTTTGACCGGCCGGGCGACCTTGCGGAGCGCAGGTTCGGGGCGCTGGCTCGCGTCGATGGGCTGGATGTCGCGGACGGGCGGCAAGGCTGCGGGCACCTGTTCCTGACGGTGCCCTTCACCAAGGCCCCCTTGCCCGCGCCGGCCTTCGGCGAGGCGGTGACACCCGCGTACCGCGCGGCGTTCGAGAGGATGCTCGGTCGAGACGGCGACGATTTCCAGATGTTGCGGGGAGAGCCTTGCGACTTCGCCGTGGCCGCACAGCGGCAGGGCGGCGTGTGGCAGGTGGCAGGCGTCACCGCCGGTGCGCGGACGCTGACCGTGCGCTTCGAGGACCTCTGGTTGCGCTTGCCCGCTGAATTGAGGGCGCAAACCTATACGGTGGAGATCCTGCGCGACCCGATCAAGGGCGAAGCGGGCGACCGCGTTGAAGAGGCGTTCGCCGACCAGGCGCCCGACGTGCGCGTGGCGCTGGATCTGGCGAAAAACGGGGGTTTCCTGATCACCTTCCGTCCGCAGCCCGCTGCCGAGAGCGAGGTAGTTTAAAGGATAGCCGTTTCCGGTAGGGACGCCTCCCCGAGGCGTCCGCCCTTCGGCTGGCTCAGGGTAGACGGACGGGTCGGGGAACCGTCCCTACCTGACAGCGCCCAACGGCCTAATTTTAAACGTAATCCGCTCTAGCGGATCGGGAACAGCAGAAAGACGCCCACGGTCCAAAGCGCGTGCGACACGACGCACGCCGTGAGGGTCCCGCGCCAGCGGTAGAGCGCGCACCAGAACGCGCCCGCCACGAGCGCGGCCATCACCAGCATGACGTTGCCCGAGGCCAGATGCACCGCGCCGTAGAGCAGAGCCCCGGCCGCGAACCCGCGGTTAGTCCCCCAGCGCGCCATGGCCTGTTTCAGGATATAGCCGCGCCAGAACAGCTCCTCGCCGGGGCTCGTCACCAGCAGCAGCACGCCGCCGACCAGCCACGGGTTGCCCAGCTCGCGGATCGCGTAGATCGCCTCCACCTGCTTGGGCGCGAAGCCGAAAACCTGCGCCGCGCAGAAATCGCCGAGCCAGAAGATCCCGTACAGCGCCGCCGCCGCCGCGAGGCCGATCGCGACTTCGCGAAGCGTCACCTCCGCCCGCCGCCACGGCACGCCCGCGGCCGCGAACGAGCCCGCGCACAGC
>CAYZQL010000370.1:0-2789 GCA_964480555.1 uncultured Lentisphaeraceae bacterium
TGCCCTGGTCGGTGTAGAACTTCACCGCGAAGCCGCGGATGTCGCGCTCGGCGTCCGCCGCGCCGCGCTCGCCCGCCACGGTCGAAAAGCGGACGAAGAGGTCGGTCTTTTTACCCACTTCGGCAAAGATCGACGCCCGCGTGTATTTCGTGATGTCGTTCGTCACCGTAAAGGTGCCGTACGCGCCCGAGCCCTTGGCGTGCATGCGCCGCTCCGGGATCACTTCACGGTCAAAGTGCGCGAGCTTCTCGAGAAACCAGGTGTCCTGCAGCAACTGCGGTCCGCGTTTGCCGGCGGTCATCACATTGTTGTTGTCCGCGACAGGTGCCCCGGCGTTGTTCGTCAGTTTCGTTTGTCCGTTCATTGTTGAACCTTCCCGCAACATCGGTGCTTATCCCCGTTCCGGTATCGCCACCTCCCGGTGGAATCATCCGCCGCCGCGATGGGTTTGATCGGGTTTGTCAGCCTGATTGCGCACGCGCCGCATTCCCACACAAACCTGATGTGCGCGAGTATCGGATAAAAACGGAATGAAGTCAATCTCCGGGATCGGGTTTTCGGGCAGCGGGCAGCTCGGCATGATTTGTCCCACGATAGACTCGCACTGTGCTCGATTCCGATAGCGACAGCGATGCTTTTGTCTCACTCGTGTGCCGGCGCTCACGAATGCGGTCGCGACGGCGCCGGAGGGAGGCGTGGTCGAGATCGCCGCGAGCACCTATCTGCTTGACGAGGCCATGACCTTCGCCGACAAAAAGTTCACGCTCAGGGGCGCGACGGGAAACTTTCCGCCGTCCGCTTCGGCAACGCGCTCGCCTCCATACCCGGGTCCGCTCCCGATGGCCTGACCGGGCCGAAGACGGCGGCCGTACCCTTGGAGGGCAAACCCTCCACGCAGATTCTGTGGTTCTGCGTCTACGACCCACCGGCGATGAACGGCGGGTGCCGGCTGGTCGAAAGTCCGTTCGGCTACACGTTCGGGTTCCGCGTCGACTACGGCCGTCACGCGGGCTGGACCGAGAGGGGGGGTGGGCATCACCTACGGTGACGGAAAGACCTCCAAGAGCATGGGCAGCGCTCCGGGCGGCGTCCGGCGACAATGGCCGTGTCAGGAAAACCCTCAGAACGAGAGCAGCATCTGCCAGATGAACATCGCGCCGTTGGCGTCCGCCGCCTGCCACACGCGCTCGGCCAGCTCCTCGCTGCCCTGGATCGGCCCGTCCCGCTCCGCCTTGTGCTCCCGCCACGGGACGCACACTCCCGGCTGACGCCCGGCCAATGCCGCAGGCCCCGCCGCCGGGGTGACCGTCGGCGGTGCCACGCGCAGCGGGTCGGGGAGCATATCGGGTGCTTCGTACCCGCCGAACTCATGCGCGGCATCGGTCAGCGCGCGCATGTTTTCGGGCGTCGTGTCGTTCTGCATGATCGCGCTCGCGTCCAGAATGTATCCGCCCTCTTTGCCCACCGTCTCGATCAGGGTCCGGACCTCCTGGCGCACCTGTTCCGGCGTGCCGATCGCCAACGTCACGTTGTTGACTCCGCCGCTCAACGCGAATTTGTCGTGCAGTTTGCGGTGGGTCAGCAGCGGGTTGCCCCGGTCGATGTGGTAGACGATGCTGCGCTCCGGCAGCTCGCGGAACGCGTCCAGGTGCGCATCCCAGTTGCCCTCCGCGTAGAACATGGTCTGGTGCCCGTTGCGCCACAGCTCTTCGATGAGCGGCTTCACGGTCGGCCAATAGTGCGAGGCGAACTGGTCCGGCTTGACGAACGGCACGCAGCCGCGGTGCATCCAGTAGCCGATCGGCAGCTGCGAGGCGGGGTCGGCCGTGGCCGCGGCCACCCAGTAGAGGTGCGGCATCAGCGCCTCGCAGGCCTTCATCACCTTCTCCGGCTGAGAATACATGTCCATCGTCAGCCCGATGTAGCCGCGCAGCTTGTCGCCGATGATGTCGAGCGGCGCCTTGAAGATGCCGGCGATCGCGCCGGGCATGCCGGCCTCGCTACGCAGCCGCGCGCAGTGCGGCCCGAAGGCGCTGAAGTACTGCGACATGGCCATCGCCGCGTTCACCAGCGCCACGTTGTGGCGGAACGTCACCGGCTCGCCGGCGCCCGCGATCCGCCGCGACGCGCGCGGCAGCCACACCTCGTAGAGAAAGGCGGTCGGGTCCTCGATCAGCCGGTCGTATTCGTCTTCGCGCATGAACGAGGCCTCTTCCGGCGGCTCGCGGTACTGGAAGCCGCACTGCGGCGGCACGGTCACGCCCGGCACGCCGTAGTAGGACACTTCGGCGGCGTCGGTGATCCCGGTCCAGACATACACCATGCTCGCCGGCACCGCGTCCCAGTCGTACGCTTTGCAGCAGCGCACCATCGCCTCGAACGCGTCGGGGTAGTGCTGCGTCAGCTGCTGGCACGTGAAGCCCGCGTGCCGCACCGTGAACTCCGCCGCGAACGGCCGCACCGGCACGCGGTCCGGCTTTTTGTTGTTCAGCGCCGTCACGAACCGCCGCAGCCGCGCCTGATACAGCGCCTCAATCTCCTGACTCATGGGAACGCCCTCCTAGTGCCACCCCTCATCGAACAGCCACTCTTCAGCGTTGATGAACATACCAGACACCCTTTCTTTGGGCAATGCCAAACGGCGCGCGCGCCGGTTTCGCGCCGCGACGAAACGTGACGAAACATTGACAGGTCCGCGCCCGTTTGCCAGACTACACGGACATTATGAAGCCTTATAAGACTGTTCTCTTTCTCGGCGACGGCATGGCCGACGAGCCCATCGACGAACT
>CAYZQL010000371.1:0-2779 GCA_964480555.1 uncultured Lentisphaeraceae bacterium
GCCGTGGCGCGGCGAGTACGGCGGCACCATCGTGCGCCAGCTTCGCAAACTGGGCGCGAGCTGCGACTGGTCGCGCGAGCGCTTCACCATGGACGAGGGACTGAGCGAGGCGGTTGCGGAAGTCTTCTGCCGCCTCTACGACGAAGGCCTCATCTATCGCGGCAACTACATTGTGAACTGGTGCCCGCGCTGCCACACCGCGCTGTCGGACGAAGAAAGCGAGCACAAGGATACGCAGGGCAACCTCTGGCACATCCGCTATCCGATTCCCGGCGGCGGCGAAATCGTCGTCGCAACGACGCGGCCGGAGACGATGCTGGGCGATACGGCCGTGGCGGTAAATCCGGCCGACGACCGCTATCAGGCGCTGATCGGCAAGAGCGTCATCCTGCCGCTCATGAACCGCGAGATTCCGGTGGTGGCAGACGACTATGTGGACCGCGCTTTCGGCACGGGCGTCGTGAAGATCACCCCGGCGCACGACCCCAATGATTTTCAGGTGGCCAAGCGCCACGACCTGCCGATGTTGAACGTCATGAACGGCGACGGCACGATGAATGAGGAGGCAGGCGCTTACGCGGGCCTGGACCGCTTTGCCTGCCGGAAGCAGGTGATCGCCGACCTCGAGGCGCAGGGCTTCCTGGTCAAGGTCGATGCGCATCCGCACGCGGTCGGGCACTGCTACCGCTGCGACACCGTGGTCGAGCCGCGCCTCTCGAAGCAGTGGTTTGTGCGCATGAAGCCCTTGGCGGCACCTGCCATCGAGGCGGTGCGTTCGGGGCAGATCAGCTTCACGCCGCAGCGCTGGGAGAAAACCTACTTCGAGTGGATGGAGAACATCCGCGACTGGTGCATCTCGCGCCAGATCTGGTGGGGACACCGCATTCCGGTCTATACCTGTGCGTCCTGCGAACATGAGTGGGCCGCGCGCAATGCGCCGGCGGTGTGCGCAAAGTGCGGGGCCTCGACGCTCACACAGGACGAGGATGTGCTCGACACGTGGTTCTCCTCGTGGCTGTGGCCGTTCAGCACGTTCGGCTGGCCGCACGTGAACAAGGACTTGCCGTTCTACTATCCGACCAACGACCTCGCGACCGCGCCGGAAATCATCTTCTTCTGGGTGGCGCGCATGATTATGGCTGGCTGCAAGTTCATGGGCGACGTGCCTTTCCATAACGTCTACATCCACGGCACGGTGCGCGACGACAAGGGCCGCAAGATGAGCAAGAGCTTGGGCAATTCCATGGACCCGCTCGACATCATCGAAAAGTACAGCGCGGACTCGCTGCGCTTCAGCCTGATGCTCATCACCTCCACCGGCATGGACGTTTACGTCAACATGGAGAAGTTTGAGATCGGCCGCAACTTCGCGACCAAGATCTGGAACGCCGCCCGATTCATGAAGATGCACATGGAGAAATTGCCTGATGCCGATTGGCGCGCGATGGCCGCGGGCGAGTTGAAGCTTGATGCCGCACTGCTGCGCGACGACGACCGGCACATGCTGGCAAAATGTGAAGCCACGGTTCGCGTGGTCACCGAACATCTCGATAAGTTCCGCCTGCAGGACGGCGCGCTGGCGATCTACGATTTCGTTTGGAGCAATTTCTGCGATTGGTATCTCGAATATGCCAAGCAGGATCTCTACGGCACCGACGATGCGCGGCGCGGGCAGATCTTGTCGGTGATGACCGATGTTTTTTCCAAGGCTCTCAAACTTTTGCACCCGTACATGCCGTTCCTTACCGAAGAATTATGGCACCAGATGGGGTACTGCGCCGAAAACGAAACCATCATGAGAGCGCCGTGGCCGATGGCATATACCGATGCACAGAACACGGCGTGGGGGTTGAATGCCGAGGTGACGGCGTACGTGGACGCCAAGCGCGAGATGATCACGGCAGGCCGGGCGTTGCGCGCGGATTACAATGTCTCGCCCGCGCAGTTTGTCCGCTACATCATCCAGTCCGTGGACAGTGCGGCGGCGGCCAAACTGACGGCGGACGCCGAAACGCTGAAACAGCAGCTGCGCTCCGACAATTTGGAGATCGCCACGGGCGGCGGCGAGCGCGCCATGCCGGGCACCCTCTGTAAGCTGGGTACGATCTATCTCCCGCTCGATGGTCTCGTTGACGTCAAAGCCGAAGCCACGCGCGTCAAGGGCGAACTGGACAAGGCGCTCGGTTTTCTCAAAAGCGTGGAGGCAAAGCTCGGCAATGAGGGCTTCGTGGCAAAGGCTCCCGCCGCGGTGATCGAACAGCAGCGCGCCAAGCAGAAGGAACTCAATGAGACCGTGGCGCGATTGGAGAAATTGCTTTCAACCTTTGGAGGATGAGGAATGGCGATCACACGGAACACTGTTTCAGAGGATGGTTTCAACACAGACATTGCCTTGCCGTTTGAACTGCGTCTGGAAGATTTCCGTATGGCCGTGCGAGACGTGTACGATTTCTTTTTCGACGTCAATTCGACATTACAGGCAAAAGGTTTGCATCGATTGGACGATATGCTTCGTCCAGCCATCATGTCTGGCGTCCTTTCAGACATGTTGACCGCCAGTCTTGCGAAGCATTCTCGCGCGTTGTGTGAGAATGCGTATTTTAACGGTCATCCCGATCTGATTGTGCATGGCGTCTACCCTGACAATGCCATACAAGCCGGTGACCAAGGCGTGGAAATCAAGACGACGCGCAACCCAGGTGGAGCAGTGGACACACACGGTGCACGTAATCAATGGATGTGTGTGTTCGTTTACACGGTGGACAATACGACGGAACCG
>CAYZQL010000372.1:0-2772 GCA_964480555.1 uncultured Lentisphaeraceae bacterium
TGTCGGTGCTGATGCCCATCTCCGCGCCCATGCCGAACTCGCCGCCGTCCGTGAAGCGGGTGGAGGCGTTGACATACACCGCTGCCGAGTCGACCTCTTTCAGGAACTTCTTGGCGCTGCGCGCGTCGGCGGTGACGATCGCGTCGGAGTGGTGCGAGCTGTAGGTGTTGATGTGCGCGATGGCGGCCTTGAGATCCTTCACGACCCGCACGGAGAGGATCAGGTCGAGGTACTCGGTGGTCCAGTCCGCTTCGGTTGCGGGCGCGCAGCCGGGCAGGACCGCGCGGGTCGCCTTGCAGCCGCGCAACTCCACTTTGCGGCGGGCGGCCAGGGCGCCGAGCAGCGGCAGAAAGGCGGAGGCGGCGGCCTGGTGCACAAGCAGCGTTTCCATGGCGTTGCAGACGCCGGGGCGCTGGCACTTGGCATTCTCGACGATGGCGAGCGCCTTGTCCAGATCGGCCGAGGCGTCGACGAAGACGTGGCAGACGCCTTTGTAGTGCTTGAGCACCGGCACGCGCGCGTTCTCGACCACGGCGCGGATCAGCGATTCGCCGCCGCGCGGGATTACGACGTCCACCCGGTCATCCAGCTGCACCAGCTCGCGCACGGCCTCGCGGTCGATGGTTTCGATCAGCTGGAGGGCGTGTTTGGGCAGGCCGGCGCTGGCGCCTCCCTCCTGTAGGGCGCGGGCGATGGCGAGGTTGGAGTTGATCGCCTCTTTGCCGCCGCGGAGGATCACGGCGTTGGAGGTCTTGATGCAGAGCACGGCCGCATCGGCGGTGACGTTGGGGCGCGACTCGAAGATGATGGCGATGACGCCCAGCGGCACGCGCTTCTTTTCGATGACGAGTCCGTTGGGCCGGGTGCGCTTCCAGAGCTTTTTGCCGACCGGGTCAGGCAGCAGGGCGACTTCGCGGACCCCTTTGACCATGGCGTCGATCCGGGCGTCGGTGAGGGTCAGGCGGTCGAGCATGGCGGCGGAGAGGCCGGCCGTTCTGGCCTGCGCGAGGTCTTGGGCGTTCGCCTCTTTGATGAGGTCGCGCTGCTGGTCGAGGGCGTCGGCCATGGCGTTCAAAACGGCGTTCTTCTTTTTGGTCGAGAGGTTCACCATTTTGCGCGAGGCGCTGAGCGCCTGGTCGCCGATTTTCCGGATGGTATCGTGTAAGGTCATGGGGTCGTGCCGGGTTGCTGGTTACAGGGCGCTGCTGAGGATGAGGGTGCCGGTGTCATGGCCGGCCATCACGTCGGTCAGGACCTTCTTGTTCCGGCCGCAGGCGATGACCACGCCGCAGCCCGCCTTGACCGCGATCTGCGCGGCGCGCAGCTTGGAGTCCATGCCGCCCTTGGAAAGGCCGCCGGCCTGGGCGGGGTTGACGAGGGCGAAGGCCTCGTTCAGGTTTTCAATGTAGTGGACGCGCTTGTTGTCCGCGTCCAGCACGCCGTCGACCGTGCTGAGGATCACGAGGATGTCGGCGCGCACGAGCTTGACGACGAGCGCGGCGAGGTAGTCGTTGTCGCCGAGCGAGAGGTCGGCCTTGATTTCCTCGTCGGCCACGACGTCGTTCTCGTTGATGATCGGGATGACCGCGTGGCGGATCATGTGCTCCATGGTGCGTTTCGCGTTGGCGAAGCGGATGCGGTGCTGGAAGTCGGCATGGGTGAGGAGCACCTGGCCGATGGTGATTTTCTCGGCGTTGAACAGGTCCTCGTAATGGGACATGAGTCGCGCCTGGCCGACGGCGGCACACATCTGGAGGTCGGGCACGCTGGTCGGGCGCGCCTTCATGCCGAGGGCCTCAACGCCGGCGCCGACCGCGCCGGAAGAGACGATCAGGATCTCGTAGCCGTTGCGGTGCAGCTCGGCCACCTGCTTGACCAGGCTTTTGAGCGGCTGCATGTCGGGGCGCCCCGACTTTTGCGCGATGACGCGGGTTCCGATTTTCACGACGACGCGCCGGGCTTCCGGCAGAAATTCACGGTAGCGGTGTTCGACATTCATACGGGTTGCACGTTACAGGTTACGGTTTGCACGTTACAGGTTGCCGGTTCAGACACGTGAAAAGTTTAGTGGATGTCGGCGCGGAAAGCAAGCGGCCCGCGTCCAACAGAAAGGCCGGAGCGAACGCCCCGGCCTTGACCTGCTTTCACGCGCCGCGTCTCGGCTTAGGAGGCGCCGAGCTGGAAGCGGACGAAGCGCTTGATCGTGAGGGTGTCGCCGGTGGCTTTCTCGCAGGCTTTCACGACGTCGGTGACCGTCTGCTTGGGCTCTTTGATGAAGGGCTGGCGGATCAGGCAGACGTCCGAGTAGAACTTCTGGATCTTGCCCTTGAGGATGTTCTCGACGATGTTGGCCGGCTTGCCCTGGACCTGGTTGCGGTAGATGTCCTTCTCCGCTTCCACGACGTCGGCGGGGACCTCTTCGGGCACCAGCCAGCGCGGGGCCGCGGCGGCGATCTGCAGCGTCAAGTCGTGGACCAGCTCGTTGAACGCCTCGGAGGCGGCGGTCTCGGCCTTGCCGCAGCCGACCTCGACCAGCACGCCGACCTTGCCGCCCATGTGGATGTACGAGGCGACCTGGCCGCAGCCGCTCAGCTCGTAGCGGGCGGTGCGGCGGACCTTCACGTTCTCGCCGGTCTGGGACACGATGGTCATCAGCTCGTCCTTCAGCGCCGCGCTGACGTCCTCGACGCCCGCGAGCACCTTGCCGGTGACCAGGGCGGCAAAGTTTTTGAAATTGTCGGTCTTGGCCACGAAGTCGGTTTCGGTGTTGAC
>CAYZQL010000373.1:0-2768 GCA_964480555.1 uncultured Lentisphaeraceae bacterium
TCGACGGGACCGGCATGTGCGGCGGCTGCCGCGTCACGGTCGGCGGCAAAACCAAGTTCGTCTGCGTGGACGGACCCGAGTTTGACGGCCACCAAGTGGACTTCGACAACATGATGAAACGCCTGCGCGCCTATAAGCCGCGCGAGGATGCCGACCATAAAGAGCATCACTGCAAACTTGAAGAGGCCGCGAGAACCCTTGAAACAAGGTAGCGCCTCTTTCCGACAGTCTAACCACGAACACCCTTTTCAAACCATGCACGCTACACCCGAGTCTCTCCATCAAGCGGCCGCCATCAAGCTGGCTGAACTTTCCGGCAAGACGCTGTCGCCCAAAGACCGCATGGGCATCCCCGCGCAAGAGATGCCGTCACAGGCACCCGAGGTGCGCCGCCACAACATGAGCGAGGTGGCGCTCGGCTACTCGGCCGAGCAGGCGCGGGTCGAGGCGCTGCGCTGCCTCCAGTGCAAGAACGCGCCGTGCGTGAGCGGGTGCCCCGTCGGGATCCGCATCCCCGACTTCCTCAAGGCGGCGGCGGACGGCCGTTTCGACGCGGCCGTCGCGATTATCCGCGAGAACAGCCTGCTGCCGGCCGTGTGCGGGCGGGTCTGCCCGCAGGAGGTCCAGTGCCAGCTGCCCTGCACGCTCGGCAAGGCGCTGAAAAACGTCGACCTCGCGGTTTCCATCGGCCGCGTCGAGCGGTATGTGTCCGACCTCCAGCGCGAGAGCGGCAAGCAGTCCGTGCCCGAGGTGAAGCCCGAGACCGGCAAGAAGGTCGCCGTCATCGGCAGCGGTCCCGCCAGCATCACCGTGGCGGCCGACGTGCGCCGCGAAGGGCACGCCGTGACGATGTACGAGGCGTTCCACAAGCCCGGCGGCGTGCTGATTTACGGCATCCCGGAATTCCGCCTGCCCAAGACGATCGTGCAGAAAGAGATCGACATTCTCCAAGATATGGGCGTTAAGCTGGAGACCAACTATGTGGTGGGCCGGACGCGCAAGCTCAAGGACCTCATCGAGCAAGACGGCTTCAACGCGGTCTTCGTCGGCACGGGCGCGGGACTGCCCAAGTTCATGAACATCCCGGGCGAAAACCTCGTGGGCGTTTTCTCGGCGAACGAGTATCTGACGCGCGCCAATCTCATGAAGGCCTACGACACCGCGAACGCCCACACCCCGATCTACAACTCCCGGAAAGTCGCGGTGCTCGGCGGCGGCAACGTCGCCATGGACGCGGCCCGCATGGCTTTGCGCCTCGGGGCGGACGAGGTCCACCTGGTCTACCGCCGCACGGAGAAGGAGATGCCCGCCCGCGTCGAGGAGGTCGCCCATGCGCGCGAGGAGGGCGTGATCTTCCACATGCTGCAGAACGCGGTCCGCATCCTCGGCGACGCCAACGACTGCGTGACGCAGATGGAGTGCCTGCGCTACGAGCTCGGAGAGCCGGACGCTTCGGGCCGCCGCAGCCCGGTGCCGATCGCGGGCAGCGAGTTCCTGATGGAGGTCGACACCGTGATCGTGGCGATCGGCAACGGCTCCAACCCGCTGATCAGCCAGACGACGGCCGGGCTTCACGTCAACAAGTACGGCAACATCATCGTGGACGAAAACGGCAAGAGTTCGATCGACGGCATCTACGCGGGCGGCGACATCGTGCTCGGTGCCGCCACCGTGATCCTTGCGATGGGCGAGGGCCGTCGCGCGGCCGCCGCCATCAACGCGTATTTGGCAAGGTAGGGGACGCCTCCCCGGGGCGTCCGCGCGAGGCTTCGCTCAAGACCCGCGGACGGCTCGGGGAACCGTCCCTACCCGAGAGGTACGCCATGCGCCGCGAAACCGACTTTTCACCCGCCGAGGAGATCTCACACAGCGCGATTCACGCTGTGGGGAGTCACCTGGGCGCGGCCATGCTGGCGCTGCTGGTCGTTTTCGGTGCGCAGAGCGGCACGCAGGTGCCGTGGAAGGTGGTCAGCGGGGCGGTTTTCGGGGCCAGCATCATCCTGCTCTATACCGTCTCATCGGTCTACCACGCCGTGACGCACCGGCGCGTCAAGCAGATGCTTGAGGTGTGCGACCACATGGCGATCTACGTCTTGATCGCCGGCTCCTACACGCCCTTCACGTTGGTGGCGCTGAGGCCGGCGCACCCGGCCATCGCATGGACGGTCTTTGGGATCGTGTGGGGGCTGGCCGCCGCGGGCGTGGTGTTCAAGGTCTTTTTCACGGGCAGGCTGCGCGTCGTCTCGACGCTCGCCTACATCGGCATGGGCTGGATCGTGGTGTTCGCGATCAAGCCGCTGATGGACACGCTGCCCGTTGCGGGGCTGGTCTGGCTGCTGGTCGGAGGCGGGCTCTACACGCTCGGCACGGTCTTCTACCTGTGGCGGCTCATGCCCTTCCACCATGCGGTTTGGCACCTCTTCGTGCTGGCCGGCACCTTCTGCCACTTCATCTGCGTGCTCTTCTACGTGATGATGTGAAAAAGGAGACGCCCATGAACAGGTCCCTGAAACGCCGTGAATTCCTCCGTTCCGCCTTGTCGACGGGCGCGCTGGTCGCCACCTCCCGCCTGCCGTCGCTCGCGGATGACCCCGCGCTGTTCCCGAAGCGCGGCCGGTTCGAACGCCTTGTTCTCTCCTACGCGCACATCGACGCGGGCGCGACCCGGCCGTTCTCGATCCTCCATATCTCGGACACGCACTTCACGGAGGCGTATCCGCACGAGGACGAGCGGAAACAAAAACTGAAGGCGGCCCGCACGCAGACGT
>CAYZQL010000374.1:0-2754 GCA_964480555.1 uncultured Lentisphaeraceae bacterium
CGGGAAGTTCGGCGAGCGTGTAGGGCTTCATCAGGTCGCGCAGCACGGCGAGCGGGTCTTGGTGGTGCGGGATACGCTGCTCGCTGATGCCGTGGCGGATCACCACGTCGTTGCGGTATACGGTTATGTTCGCGCGCGCAGAGACGCCGATGAAGCTGTAGCGGCCCCAGCGCTCGCCGCCTTCCGCGCTCTCGAGCAGGAAAACGTTGGCGTTTTCGTGCGCGAAGCGGGAGAGCACGGAAACGGGGGTTTCGGCGTCAGCCAGAATCTTTGCGCCCACCGGTATAACCGTGGAGGTTTTCAGCAGATTCCTGAAGTTTTCTCGTGAGGGAAAGGTGTCGAGTAACATGATTGTCTCCTAGTTTATCTCAAAGTGCCTTATGGGTAAAACAAAACGGAAACCGCGTGAAGGAGCCGCCGGTTTCCGTATGCCTGATTTTCATCGTAGCGCACAATACCGTCAACGGCTTCGCGAACAGCGAACCCGCCAATACCCATATCCTTTTGTGCCGCACGTGACGTTCATCGGTTTCAAAACCCTCCCGCGCCCTGCGGTTTTGCCTGGCGCGCTCTTTCAGGTGTTACTTTATATAGAAACACCCGGCGGAAGTCAACCGGAAAAATCGGGAAGGCTGACTTTCTTGGGAGTCGAGGGGAGGGCGGACGTTCATGGGCGGTGCTTGACGAGTAAATCGTGAACCTGAATCTTACGCGAGATCGGGATGATCCATTCGGCATAGAGGCTGGCAATCTTTTCGGGCAGCCCAGCCGCCCCGTGCTGCTCGCGGGTCATGTCGAGAATGCGCGAGATCACTTCGGCCTCGACCGCATGGTTTGTGATGGCCTCTTCCAGCTGCACGGGATCGCGGCGCTCGAGCGGGAGGCGAAGCGGCTCGGGGATTTCCTCCAGCTTCAGCGAGGCGACGTGGACAGAAAGGTTGAGCCGCTGAACAAGGGCGTTCATGCAATTGGCATCGGCGGCAATGCATTTGCGCCGGTCGGGATCTGCGCCGGCGTCGCAGAGGATCGGCAGCAGCGTGTTCACATACAGGGGGCGCAGGATGTGCGAGCGGCCCGCGATGGTGGATGCGGCGCCAAAGAGCGTCGCGGTTTCGCCGACCGGCAACGCTCGCTTCATTTCGTTGTACAGGTCGGCGTTCACCCGGAAGGCGGACCGCCCGCAGAAAGCTTTGACGAGCGTTTCGTCCAGTGACGCGATGATCGTGCGGAGCTGGTGAAGCTTGTTCATGCGTGCGCTCCTCGTGTGACCGGATAGGTGCCGATCTTGCGGCCGGACTCGGACAGGGCAAGAACCAGCCGCCACGCGGCTTCGGCAGCGGGAGATTTCCAGTCCGTGACGGCTTCGATGAAGAACCCGTACTCCCACGGGCGTCCCGGCAGCGGGCGGCTCTGGATGAACGTCAGGTTCACGCCGGCGGCGTCGAAGGGCGCGAGCGCATGCAGGAGCGCACCCGGGCGGTTACCGATCACCAGATGAATCAGGGAGCGGAAATCATGGGCCGCCTTGACGGTGTGGGGCGGACGCCTTCCGGCCGCGAGGACGAGAAAGCGCGTGGTGTTCTCGTTGCTGTCCTGCAGGTTTCTCCGCAGGACCTTGAGGCCGTTGATTTGCGCGGCGGCAGCGGCAGAGAGCGCGGCGCTTCCGGGCTCCTGCGCGACACGGTGAGCCGCGGCTGCCGTGCTCGACTCAGGCATCAGCTCCGCATCCGGCAGCAGGGCGCGCAGCGAAGCCCGGCATTGTCCCAAAGCCTGAGGATGGCTGTACACGCGGCGCACATCCGACATTTTTTTTGTTTGGGGACTGGCCAGCAGATGGTGTCGGATCGCGATGGAAAAACTGTCGGTGACCGTCACAGACGGATAGTTGACGAGTTGGTCGAGGGTCTGCGTAACGGGGCCTTCGCTCGAGTTCTCCACGGGCACTATGGCCTGCGGGCGCGGTCGCGTGCGGGGTGAGCAGAGCCGCTCGAACACCTCGTAGTGCGAGACGCACGGAATGAGTTTGGCACCTTTGCCAAAGTGCTGAAGTGCGGCTTCATGCGAATGGGTGCCTTCAGGGCCGAGATAGAGGATGGGGTTCATAAGCGGAGGGTGTTAGGCAGTTTATCCAGAGTGAGAAAGGACGGCTCGCCGTGTCGTCGCTTAGTCGGCAGGCGCGTGCTTACGAAGCTCGCGGGCAAGGGCGATCCACGGTTCGAGTTCCGCAAGGAAATCGCTGAACTTGGACGATTCGAGTTGCTGCGTCGCGTCGCTGAAAGCGTTGACCGGGTCGGGGTGGGCTTCGACGATCAGCCCGTCCGCGCCTGCGGCTAAGCCGGCGCGGGCCAGAGCGGGGACCAGGCTGCGGGTGCCTGCGGCATGGCTGGGGTCGACCAGCACAGGCAGGTGAGAGAGCTGCCGGGCGACCGCCACCGCGCCGATGTCGAGCAGGTTGCGCGTGGCTTTGTCGAATGAGCGCAGCCCGCGTTCGCAAAGCACGACCTGCGGGCAGCCGTTGACCACGAGGTATTCGGCGGCGGTCAGCCATTCCTCGATGGTGCTGGCCATGCCTCGCTTGAGGAGGACGGGCTTGCCCGCGTGGGCAAGATGCTCCAGCAGGTCGTAGTTCTGGGCATTGCGCGCGCCGATCTGGAACATGTCGGTGACGTCGCGGAGGATTTCGATCTGCGCAGGTCCGGGGACCTCTGAGACCATGGCGACATCAAACTCGGTTTTGATGTCGCGCATGATTTT
>CAYZQL010000375.1:0-2724 GCA_964480555.1 uncultured Lentisphaeraceae bacterium
GGTTGATCGCCAGCAAAGCGGCCTCGATCGCCGGCGTGCCGCTGCCGCACATGGGCGAAACAAACGGCGAATGGGCATCCCACTCGGAGGCCAGGATGCACCCCGCAGCCAGCGTCTCCTGCATCGGCGCCAGCCCCGGCAGCTTGCGGTAGCCGCGCTTTGAAAGCGGCTCGCCGGTGGTGTCGATATAGACGATCAGCTCGGTGTCCTGCCAGTAGACGAAGACCGACGCGCCGAACGTCTCGCGGCCCGAATCCGGACGCCCGCCGCAGCGCTGCCGCATCCGGTCCGCGATGGCGTCCTTGGCCTTGAGCGACGGCATGCGCGTGTCGCGGATCGTGTCGTTGTGAACCACGGTGTTCACCGTGAAATAGCCGTCCGGCTCGAAATAGTTTTCCCAGTCGATCGACAGCACCGCGTCGTAGAAGTCGTAGAGGTTGCGGCACTCCGTCCTCAGCAGCGGCGCCAGCACGCGGTGGGCCGTGCGGAGCTGCAGGTTGAGTGCCATCATGTCACGCATGCCGCCGCGCACAACCACGGTGTTCTCGGTCGAGTCGATGATCGCATAACCGAGGCGCATCACCTCTTTCGAGGTCTGCGGCACGAGCCCGCGCGCGCACGAGATGATCAAGGGGTAGCTGTCTTTCCAGATATTCATAAGTCTTGCCGCACCATTTCTTGAATCTTATATCATAATCGCGTGGCCGGCGCAGTAGGGAAGTTAAATGCGAGACCGCAGGGAAGAGAACTCCCCTGCGGTCCATGAGGCCGAACATCGGGCGATCGGAAAGCAGGGCTCATGCGTCAGGCTGACGTCGCCCACAGGCCGCGCTTCCAACAGCCCGCCTTCTCAATACTCCCAGCCTTGGCGGATGAACGGCTTGACCAGCGCGTTTGCGGCGGCGTTGTTGACGAACGCCTGAGCGCCGCTGTTCCACACCAGCTTGCCGGGGATCTGCTGCGCGATCGTGCCGACCAGCATGCCTTCCATCATCGGAACGGAAACGCCGACGTCGGAGAAGCAGGAGCCCTCGCCCTTGCAGGCGTTGACGAACTCGAGGTAGTGGTTGCCGCCCTTGCAGCGCCCGATCGTCTGCGGAATGTTCGCGAACGCCTCGTGTTTCATGGTCGACTTCATCTTCTCTTCGCCCTTGAGCGCGACGTACGCCTCCTGGCCGTAATCGTTGGTGCTGACCAGCACGCCCTTGTCGCCGATGATCAGGCAGCCGGTGTTCGGTACCTGGCCCAGCGTGGCGATGACTTGCGGCATCATCTCCGCCGAGGGCTTCAGGTTGCCGTCGTACCAGAAGAGGTTGACGGCCGGCATGCCGAAGCGCGGCGCGTACTGCAGCTTCACAATGCTCTTGTTCGGGTACGTCTCGTTGTTCTTCCCCTCGATCCGGATGCATTCGGCCGTCTGCACGTCGGCCAGCTTGAGACCGTTGAACGGCACGTTCATCGTGTGGCAGGCCATATCGCCGAAAGCGCCGGTGCCGAAGTCGAAGAAACCGCGCCACTTGAAGGTGTGGTACACGCCTGCCTTGAACGGCCGGACCGGGGCCGTGCCCAGCCAGCTGTCCCAGTCGAGCGTGGCGGGAACAGGGTCCGCGCCATCGGGACGGGCGATGCCCTGCGGCCAGACCGGGCGGTTGGTCCACACGTGCACCTCGGTCACCTTGCCGAGGATGCCCGCCTGCAGAAGTTCCACGTTGCGGCGGAAACCGTCGCCGGCGCTGCCTTGGTTACCCATCTGCGTCACCACGCCGCACGTCTTGGCGGCCTTCTCAAAATAGCGCGCCTCCCAGATCGTGCGCACCAGCGGCTTCTGGACATACACGTGGCTGCCCATCTTCATCGCCCGAATGGCCGCCGGTGCATGCGTGTGGTCCGGCGTCGATACCGTCACCGCATCCAGATTCTTGCACTCGTCGAGCATTTTGCGGTAATCGCTGTAGCACTTGACTTCCGAAGGCTTTTTACCGGCCTTCTCAATCTCGGCCAACGCCCTGTCGACCGGGCCGCGGTCCACGTCGCACAGCGCCACGATGTTCTCGCCGTTCTGGAACATGGGCATCCAGTCGCTCCACCCTTTGCCACCCACGCCGATGACGCCGATGTTGAGCTTTTCGCCGGGCTTGCGGAAACGCGGCACCGTGCGCGCCACACTCGGATAAGCGGCTCCCCCCGTGAACGCGTCGCACCCGCCTACCGTCAACGCCGCCGCCGCCAAGGTTGACCCCTTGATAAAATCACGCCGATTGAACTGCATCATAATCCCATTTCCCTCTCTGCAAATTAAAGCCCGCCGATGTCACTGACCGGCCGGTTTGAACAATGAACAGCAAAAACACACGATAGAATAATTGAGATACCCCGGCTTTGCAACCGTTTGTTGCCGACACTTTCCCGGCAACTTTCCTGCTCGGCGGCCACAGGCGCACCCGCCTGTTTTTCCTTCCCTGTTTCAAACCTGCCTGTTATTTTATTTTGCGAATGAGTAAAAAGGCACGGAAATTCTATCGAACCTTGCGCCGTCCGCTGGAATGGTGTGCCATTTTTCTGGCGCAGGCCCTGATCCCCCCCTTGTCGCTACACGGGCTGTTGCGCCTTTCCCGCCGGGTCGCCGACACCGCCTATTTTTTTGACCGCCGCGGCAGGGCGATCGCCCACGCCAACCTGCGCCTGATGTTTGGGCCGCGCCTGACTCCCCGTCGCTCGCGCGCC
>CAYZQL010000376.1:0-2708 GCA_964480555.1 uncultured Lentisphaeraceae bacterium
CAGGACGTGGCCGCTGTCCTCGCCTCTTACGCCCGCGACGCCAAGGCCCGCATCGGACACGCCGACCTGCCCGCGCTGGCCGGACTGCGCGAAGCCCTGGAACACGCGCTCGGCCTTAAATTCGAGGGCGGGAAGGGCGAGCACTTCTTCCGCTCCACGCTGGTTCAAACCCTGTTCTATGGCATCTTCTCCGCCTGGGTTCTTTGGGCGAGGAAGCGCAAGCCAGCCCCCGCCGCGAACGCCAAAGAAAAGACGCTCAAATATGAGCTGAAAGAGTCGGCCGAGACCTACCGCACGAACACCAAGCAGTTTGAATGGCGTTCGGCAGTGTGGCTCCTGCGCGTGCCGATGATCCGCGCCCTGTTCGGGCAGATTGCCACGCCGGAACGACTCGGCCCCTTGGGGCTTGAGGAAGTCCTTGACTGGGCCGCGTCCGCCCTGAACCGCGTGGACGGCGACGCCTTCTTCTCGGCCTTTGACGAGGGACATGCCGTTCAGTATTTCTATGAGCCGTTCTTGCAGGAGTTCGACCCCGAATTGCGCAAAGAGCTGGGCGTATGGTACACGCCGACCGAGATCGTTGAATATCAGGTTGAGCGTGTCGATAGCGTCCTTCGCGAAGAGCTGCAAATCGCCGACGGGCTTGCCGACCCGCGCGTCATCGTTCTTGACCCGTGCTGCGGCACCGGCGCGTATGTGTGCGCGGTGCTGCACCGCATCGCCAAGACGCTGGACGCCAAGGGCGGCGACGGATTGACCGCGCAAGACCTCAAAGCCGCCGCGCTTGATCGCGTTTTAGGCTTCGAAATCCTGCCCGCGCCCTTCGTCATAGCCCATTTGCAAATCGGCCTGTTGCTCGAAACCCTCGGCGCACCGCTCAACGAATCCAAAGACGAGCGCGTCGGCGTCTACCTAACCAACGCCCTCACCGGTTGGGAACCGCCGAAAGAGAAGCCCAAGCAGGTTATCATGTTCCCCGAACTGGAGTTGGAGCGCGACGCGGCCACCAAGGTGAAGCAGGGTAAGAAGATCATCGTTGTATTGGGGAACCCGCCCTATAACGGATTCGCGGGAGTCAGCCCCGAAGAGGAGAACGACCTTGTTGAACCCTACAAAAAAGGACTCGCTTCCGAGTGGGGCATCAAGAAATTCAACCTCGACGACCTCTATGTCCGTTTCTTTCGGCTGGCCGAAAAGCGCATCGCCGAGCACAGCGGCATGGGCGTAGTGTCGTTCATCTCCAATCATTCATGGGTTAGCGATCCGTCCTTTGTGGTTATGCGCCGTCACCTCCTCAACTCCTTTGATCGTTTCTGGATTGAGAACATGCACGGCAACCGCAAAATTTCGGAGTACGCCCCCGACGGGCGCACCAGCGAAACGGTATTTGCAATTCCCGGTTTCTCCGTCGGCATCCAACAGGGCGTTGCAATTTCCTTGTGGGTGAAGCACTCCAAGCGGAAGACTGAGCCTGTTGTCCGTTTTCGCGATGATATTGACGCCGCAAGAGCGACGGAACGGCGGGCGCAGTTGACGGCAAGCCTTTCGGCGAAAAAGTTTGACGCGCAATACGAGACCGCCGCGCCCGCCGTTGAAAACCGGTGGAGTTTCCGCCCCAGCGAAGTGACTGCGGCCTTTCTCGGCTGGCCCAAGGTAACGGACTTGTGCGAAGTATCACCCAGTAACGGCCTAATGGAAAAACGGGGCGGCGCTCTCATTGATTATGCCCGAGACGCGCTGGCAGAAAGAATGCGCGTCTATTTTGACAAAGAAACATCATGGGAATGCCTGAAGGCATCAGGCCATCCGTTGACAAATGACGCAGCACGCTACAATGCACAGTTAGCAAGACGGAAACTTCTTGAAGCAGAAGACTTTGACTGCGAAAAACTCCGCCCCTATGCTTTGCGTCCATTCGATAATCGCTGGTGTTACTACAGCACAGTTCGCCCGCTTTGGAACGAGCCCCGTCCAACGCTCTGGGCGCAGTGCTGGGCTGGCAATCGGTTTCTTTTGACACGCTTCAAGTGTTCAAATGATAATGAGGGCGTGCCCTTCTTCTTTTCTCCTTTGCTGAGTGATGACCACTTTCTGACTCCCGATGCAGTTGCGATTCCTCTTCGTCTAAAGACAGACCATAAGAAGGCGTTAGCACGTATAGGCGCGGCATCCGGCAAGAAGCAATGCACGGAGCAGCATGACCTGTTCGCGACGGACACGGCATCGGCGAACCTTTCGCCCGCCGCACGCGCCTACCTTGACGCGCTGGGCTTGCCGAATCCGGACGGGGACACCGAGACGGCTGAATTGATTTGGATGCACGCCTTGGCTATCGGCTATGCGCCCGCGTACCTGACGGACAACGCGGACGGCATCCGGCAAGACTGGCCACGTATCCCGCTGCCCGCGACGAAAAAGGCTTTGCTGAAGTCGGCGGCGCTGGGGCGGCAGGTGACGGCACTACTCGACACGGAAACGCCCGTTGCGGGCGTGACCGCCGGAAGCGTCCGCGAAGAGCTGAAAACTATCGCCGTGTTCACACGCACAGACGGAAAGAAGGTCAACCCCGAAGGGGGCGACTTGGAACTGACGGCGGGATGGGGACATGCGGGCAAAGAGGGCGTGACCATGCCGGGGCGCGGCAAGGTGGAAGCGGCCGGCGACGCGCTGGACATCTACCTGAACGGCTTGACCTGTTGGCGCAACGT
>CAYZQL010000377.1:0-2700 GCA_964480555.1 uncultured Lentisphaeraceae bacterium
GCTCCGGCACCACCGAGCTGAACCTCTCGAGCTGGAGGGCTCAGAACGTCGGCGACATGATGACCGCCACCTTCTCCCTCGTGAACAACACGGTGTACGCCAACGTGTCGTTCAACGGCGGGACGATGCTCCTTTTCAAGTAAACGAGGGAGGTTCACCATGATCAATAGACGCGCTTTCATGCAGACAGCCGGATCGTTGCCGGCCCTGGGTGTGCTGTCCGCCGTCGCTCCCGACTCCTCGCGAGCCGCCGAAGCCGCCGCGCCGGCAGCGCCGCCGGTTCTGGCGCCGCGCTTCGGCGACGGCCGCGACTGGTGGTTCGAGCGCCGCTTCGGGCTGTTCCTTCACTGGGGCCTCTACGCCATCAACGGCTGGCACGAGCAGGACCAGTGGCGGCGCCGCATTCCGCGCGCGGAGTACGTGAAGCTGGCGAGCCGGTGGAACCCCGTGAAGTTCGACCCCGACGCCTGGCTCGACCTCGCCGAAGCGACCGGCATGGGCTACCTCTGCCTGACCGCCAAGCACCACGACGGCTTCTGCCTGTTCGAATCCCGACACACCGACTACCACACCGTCAACACCCCCTACGGCAAGGACATCGTCCGCCTCCTCGCGGACGCCTGCCACCGCCGCAACTTCCCGCTCTGTCTCTATTACTCCATCGCGGACTGGCACCACCCGAGCTATCCGAACCAGGGCCGCCACCACGAGCTGCCGGCCCAGCCCGGCGACCGGCCCGACCTCAAAGCGTACACCGGGTTTGTCCGCGCCCAGATCCGCGAGCTTTGCACGCGGTACGGCGAGATCCACGGCATCTGGTGGGACATGAACGTGGACAAGCTTCACGACCCCTCCATGAGCGCCATGATCCGCGAGCTTCAGCCCAAGGCCGTGATCAACGACCGCGGCTACGACGCGGGAGATTTCGGCACGCCGGAGCGCGATTACAGCAAAGAGGGCGGCGCCCTGCTCTCGTTCACGCGGCGCACGGAGGCGTGTCAGGCCGTCGGCACGGAAAGCTGGGGCTACCGCGCCGAAGAGGACTACTACACCGACCGGCACCTGATCCGCAGCATCGACAAATACCTCGCGCGCGACGCGAACTATCTGCTGAACGTGGGGCCGAAGCCCGACGGCACGATTCCGGCCGAGTCGGCCGCCATCCTCACGCGCATCGGCGCGTGGCACCGCGCCGTGCGGGAGTCGTTCGACCACGCGCTCCCGGCCTCCGACCTGACCAAGAACCGCGACGTTCTGCTGACCCGCAAGGGGAACACCCTCTACGTCCATCTCTATACGGACCCGATCGCCGACTCCGTGCGGCTGCCGCCGTTCGAGGTGCTGCCGCGCCGCGCCACGCTCCTCAACACGGGCCAGCCGCTGCTCTGCTCAACGGAGCTGGCGCCCCGCGACCATGTGGAGCAGAAGAGCTGCCTGCGGCTGCGCGGCTTTCCCGCCAACGAGCTGTCCAACACGGTCCTGGTGGCCAAACTGGAGTTCGACCGTTTGCCGGCCTCTGCGGCCGAAAGCGCCGGCGACCCGGACGACATCCAGCGCCGCTAGCGCACTTCTGTTTAACGTGAACCGAGTGAAAATGACCCTACGGATACGTTTTCTCTGTGTCGCGTGCGCGTCCGCAGGCCTCGCCGCGGAGCCGGCGCGGAGCCTGTGGTACCGGCAGCCGGCCGCAGCGTGGAACGAGGCGCTGCCCGTGGGTAACGGGCATCTGGGCGCGATGGTGTTCGGCGGCGCGCCGGAGTGCCGCATCCAGTTCAACGAGCACACCCTCTGGACGGGCTTCCCGCGCTCCTACGCCCGCACCAACGCCGTGGCGGCGCTGCCCGAGATCCGGCGGCTCCTGTTCGACGGCAAGCAGAAAGAGGCCGAGGCGCTGGCCCTGCGCGCCTTCATGAGCGACCCGCTGCGGCAAGAGAAATACCAGCCGTGCGGCGACCTGTTCGTGACGCTCGAGAACGCGCCGTCTCCGACAGACTACACACGGCAACTCGACCTCGCGACGGGCGTGCACACGGTGACTTTCCTGGCGGCCGGGGTGCGCTACACGCAGGAGACCTTCGCGTCGCATCCCGACCGGGTGCTCGTGCACCGCGTGGCGGCGGATAAGCCGGGTGCGGTCGCTTGCACCGTGCGGATGAGCTCGCCGCACGCGCTCTCGGGCGTACGAGCCGAAGCAGGCGGCCGGCTGGTGCTGCAGGGACAGGTGCAGACCAACGGCGTGGCGTTCGAGGCGCTGGCGGCGGTGCGGGCCGAGGGGCGCGGCGCGAAAGTGGCGGCGGAGGGCAGCCGGGTCGTCGTCACTGGGGCGGACGCGGTCGAGGTCATCTGGACGGCGGCCACGAACGTGAAGGCGTGGAACGCGCTCGGCGGCGATCCCAAGGCCGAGTGTGAGAAGACACTCAAGCGAGCGAACAAGCATTCCTTTGAAAAGGTGCGCGCCGCGCACGTCGCGGACCACGGCGCGCTGTTCGGCCGGGCGTCGGTCACGCTCGCGCGGACGGCGGCGTCGGAGAAGCCCACGGGCGAGCGGCTCGCGGCGTTTCGCGCGGCGGACGATCCGGACTTCGCGGCGCTGGTGTTCCAGTACGGGCGCTACCTGCTGATCGGGAGCAGCCGCGAGGACGGCCAGCCCGCGAATCTGCAGGGAATCTGGAACGACTCGCTCACGCCGCCGTGGGACAG
>CAYZQL010000378.1:0-2674 GCA_964480555.1 uncultured Lentisphaeraceae bacterium
CCGGAAAGGTGCGTGCCGCCCTCGATGGTGTTGATGTTGTTGCAGTAGCTGTACTCGATCTCGTTGTACGCCTCGGTGTACTGCATCGCGATCTCGCACTCGATCATGTCGCGCACGCCCGAGAAATAGATGACCTCCTCGTGAACCGGCGTCTTGTTCTTGTTCAGGTAGTGCACGTACTCCACGATGCCGCCGTTGAAGAGGAACGACTCGTCGCGCTCCTGCTCGTGCTCCATGTCGCGAAAGCGGATCGAGACGCCGCGGTTGAGGAAGGCCAGCTCGCGCAGGCGGTTGGCAAGGATGTCCCACTTGAACGCATGGCAGGTAAAGATCGTGTGGTCGGGATAGAACGTGACCTTGGTGCCGGTGCCGTGCGTGTCGCCGATGATCTCCAGCTGCGTGGCCGGATGGCCTTTTTCGAAGCGCTGACGGTAGATCTTGCTGTTGCGGCGGACCTCGACTTCCATCCACTCGCTGAGCGCGTTCACACAGGATACGCCCACGCCGTGCAGACCGCCCGAGACCTTGTAGTTCGAGCCGTCGAACTTGCCGCCGGCGTGCAGTGTGGTCAGCACCACCTCGACGGCGGGACGCCCTTCGGTCGGGTGCATGTCCACCGGAATACCGCGCCCGTTGTCGATGACCGAGAGCGAGCCGTCGGGGTTGATGGTGACGTCGATGTGGGTGCAGTAGCCCGCCAGCGCCTCGTCGATCGAGTTGTCCACCACTTCGTACACCAGATGATGATACCCGCGCTCGCCCGTGTCGCCGATGTACATGGCAGGACGTTTGCGGACCGCCTCCATCCCCTCGAGAACCGTGATGTTCGCCGCCGTGTAATTACCGGCCGTCGCCTCTGTCTGCATCGGGTCTTGCTCAACGCTGCTCGTGTCTTCTGACATACCTATTTTCCGTATTGGTGTGAATTCAAATAGTATACCTCAGACGGGGTTCTGGCACAAGCGAAAGACACCGTCGCGAAGGGCAGGATCAGCCCCCCAATAACAAACGCCGATGACCGATCAAAGCCCTGTCCCGACGCCCCCGCAAACACCGGCCAGACACATCCGGACAAAGGGCATCACACAGGCCGGAAAGTGAGACATATTTTCGTAGACTGTTTTAACCAAGTGAGTCATTATGACCCTTTTATGCGGTCTTTTAAAACTCCGGAGTGCATAATCTAACGTTCTCGTAATTATATATTTATAACTAAATCATATGGAAAATTAATGACCTGGCATAGCGCATGCGAGAAGAAAACTGCTTCCGTTTGAGAACACGGAGCAGATGAACAAACAAATCGGAGTGAAAGGAGAAACACCATGAGAGCCTATCTCAACACGATAAACAATCCGTGGCGTGCCTTCGATGAGTTGATGAGCGATTTCCCGTATGACCTCTTCAACAACGCATGGCGCGCAAGGACCGGCGGCTACCCGCGCGTGAACGTTTGGGAGAACGAGGGCGGGCTGGTCGTCGAGGCTGAGGTCGCAGGCGTCGACCCCGAAAAACTGGATGTGGCGGTGGATGCCAACGTTCTCACCCTCAAAGGCGAGAAGGGCCAAGCCGACGGCTCAACGGGCGAGTTTCAGCGAAGCTTCAACCTGCCGTTCGAGCTGGACAACGAAAGCATCAAGGCAACCGTCAAGAACGGCGTGCTGACGGTCTCGATCCCGCGCAAGGCGGCGGCCGAGAAGCGGAAGATCGCCATCGAAAAGCTGTAAGCCGAAAAGCGCAACGGAAAGGAGAACAACCATGAGCTTGATGAAAAAAGAGCGCTATGATGTGCAGAAAGACACCCGTCTGGAGGTCACCCCGGTCAGCCGGGTTGACGAGAGCGACGAGGCCTTCACCCTCACCGTCGAGCTGCCGGGAGTGAGCGAAAAGGAGATCGAGCTCACGCTGGAAGACCGGACGCTGTCCGTCACGGCCGAGAACACGGTCGAGCGGTTCAAGGACTACACGCTCGTTCTCACGGAGGTCCCGGAGGTGCGCTATCGCGCGGCCTTCGAGATGCCTGAGCGCGTGGATACGGCGAACCTGAAAGCGGCCACCCGCAACGGCCTGCTGATCCTGACGCTGCCCAAGCGCGAAGAGGTCAAGCCGCGGCGCATCGCCATCACGGCGGGATAGCCGCGCATCCGGCGACGAGAGAGGGCGCGGGCCTGCAGGCCCGCGCCCTTTTTATCGACATCCGCCCGCAGCCGGTGGAACGTGCAGAGGCGGTAAGACTCGCCTCACTTCAACGTCCTGAAATAGGCGATGGTGCGGCTGAGGCCCTCCCGCAAAGGAACTTCGGGAGTCCAGCCCAGCAGCTCTTGCGCCAGCGTGATGTCGGGCTTGCGGCGTTTGGGGTCGTCTTTCGGCAGCGGCAGGTAAACGAGCTGGCTCTTGCTCTCGGGCACTTGGCGTAACGTTTCCTGCGCGAGTTGCTTGATCGTATACTCGCCCGGATTGCCCACATTGATCACCGGCACTTCCATCCCCTTTTTCGCGAAGAAGGCCTTCACCTTCTTGGGCTCGATCGCCATGAAAAGCATGATCGCGTTGACCAGGTCGTCCACGTATTGGAAGCTGCGCGTCTGCGACCCCTCCCCGTAGAGGGTGATGTCCTTATTCTTCAGCGCCTGCATGATGAAGTTGCTGATCACGCGCCCGTCCTGCGGGTGCA
>CAYZQL010000379.1:0-2673 GCA_964480555.1 uncultured Lentisphaeraceae bacterium
GCCAGCCGGACATCGACGGCGGCCTGATCGGCGGCGCGGCGCTCAAGGCCGACTCCTTCGCGGCGATCATCAAGGCGGGCGTGTGACGAGAAGCCGGTTCGCCTGCGAGATTCAGGCGGACAGGACGGAAGACAAGAAAGGCGGCGCCCGTGACGGGTGCCGCCTTTCTTGCTTCAAGCGTTTCATGACCGCCATCATGCGGGCGTCGCTGTGCAATCAGAATCCCGTTGTCGTCGATCGTGTATACGAGCCGGTCTTTTTCATTGGTGCGGCGGCTCACGGGACGAAAAGTGGGACGTGCCGGAAAACCTCGCCGTCGAAGAGGCCTTTGTCGGTGAGCTTGAGCTTGGGAATCACGGGCAGGGCGAGGAACGAGAGGGCCATGAAGGGCGAGGCCAAGCGCGTGCCGAGGAGCTTCGCGAGACGGTCGCAGTCGGAATAGGCGCGCGCGACGGTTTCGGCCGGCTCGGGCGACATCAGCCCGGCCAGCGGCAGGGCGAGGGACGCGAGCACCTTGCGGTTGTTGTCGGCCACGGCCAGCCCGCCCCGGTGGAGGATCACCTCGTTGATGGCGGTGGCGATCGCCTCGTCGGTGGCGCCGGCGGCGATGATGTGGTGAGAGTCGTGCGCCACGCTGGAGGCGATGGCCCCGCGCCGCAGGCCGAAGCCCTTGACCAGCGCCACGGACGGCGGGGCGGGCGTGTAGCGGTTGTAGACCACGAGCTTGATCACGTCGCGCCCGGTGTCGGCCACGACGCGCCCGTCCCGCACGGGCGGGGCTTCGAGCAGGTGGTCGGTGATCAGCTGGCCGTCGCGCACGCCGATGATCCGGACGCGGGCGCCGGCCGTCGCGGGGAAGGCCAGATCGCCGGGCTGGAGAAACGCGGCGGAAAAATGGTTTTCGAGCGCGGGCTCGCCGGCGGGCAGGAACGATACGCCGTCGCGCGCGACGCACTGGCCGCGCAGCCAGACTTCGCGCGGCCGGAAGGTTTGCAGGTCATCGACGATCATGAAGTCGGCCGTGTCGCCGGGCTGGAGCAGGCCGAGGGGCAGCTTGTAGTGAAGCACGGGGTTGACGCAGGCGGCCTGCAGAATGGTCTGGAGCGCGATGCCTTTTTTCAGGGCCGTTGCGGCGATGACGTTGATGTGGTCGCGCAGCAGGTCGTCGGGGTGCTTGTCGTCGCTGCAGAACATGCACATGTCCGGGTAGCGCGCGAGAAGGGGGATGAAGGATTCGAACTGGCGCGCGGCGGAGCCGTAGCGGATCTGGAGCTTGAGGCCGGCCTTGATCTTCTCACGGGCCTCGTCGAACGAGAGGCTTTCGTGGTCGGTGGTGATGCCGGCCGCGGCATAGGCCTGCATGGCGGGGCCGGTGAGGCCGGGCGCGTGGCCGTCGACGGGCAGGCCGAGCGCGCGGGCCGCGGCGAGCTTCGCGAGCACGCCGGGGTCTTTGTCGAGCACGCCGGGGACGTTCATCATTTCGGCCAGGTGCGTGATGCCGGGGCGCTTGAGCAGGCGGGCGACGGCCTCGGGGCCGAGTTCCGCGCCGGCGGTCTCGAACGGCGTGGCGGGCACGCAGGAGGGGACGCCGAACCCGAAGACGAAGGGGGTCTGCCGCGCGAGGTCCAGCATGAGTTCGACGCCCCGCTCTCCGAGGACGTTGGCGATCTCGTGCGGGTCGGCCACGGCGGCGAGGGTGCCGTGGGTCACGGCGGCGCGCGCGAAGGCGGCGGGGGTGAGCATGGAACTCTCGATGTGGACGTGGGCGTCGACGAGGCCGGGCAGGATGAAGCCGGGTGCGGGCGCCGCCTCGGGGACGATGGAGGCGATCGTGCCCTGCTCCGAGATCGTCAGGCATGCGCCGTAACTTGTTTTCTGGATCGGGTCGACCAAGGTGCCGCTAACGGTGTGTTGCATGGTGGTTCCTGCCGGTTATGTGCCGAGCCTCCAGGCGGTGGGTGTTGTGCCCGTCTCGCGCTTGAAGTGCATGGCCAGATGCTGGGGAGAGGAGAAGCCCAAGCCGGTTGCGATCTGCGTGATGCTTTTCTGCGTTGTCCGGAGCAGCTCTTTTGCGCGCTGGATGCGGCACGCCAGCAGGAAGGCGTGCGGGGGCAGCCCGGTGGTCTGCTTGAAAAGCGAGGTGAGCACGCAGGGGGAGAGGGCGCTCTGCCGGAGCAGCTCGTCGGTGGGGTAGTCGCGTTCCGGATGCTTCCGCATCGTTGTGATGAGCGCCGCGATGCGGTCGGGACTCGGAAGGCGGACCGGCCCCTCGCCAGCTTCGATCAGTGCGAGCAGCAGCTCCAGGCAGGTCGCGCGGATCGACAAATGCCGCTGGGCGGTTTTGCGCGGGAGCGTGTCGTACAGGTGAAAGAGGCGCTGAAACGCATGCCTGACGCGCTCTGTGCCAGCGAACAGACGGTGGGGAAAACTGCGCAAGGCCTGCTCGATCCAGTTGGATTCGTCTGCGGGAAGCCTGAGCAGGTGAAGGCCTTTTTTGGGGAAGCGGAAGAAGAGCCAGTACATGACCAGCCCCTTCGGGTTGGTGCGCAGGCGGTGCCACTCGTCGGGCTGCGAAACGAAAATGTTGCCGGGCAGGAAGGGGTAGACTTGCCCCGCGCTTTCGAAGACCAGCGATCCGCGCTGGCAGAAGGAGACCTCGAGGCAGCCGGGGTG
>CAYZQL010000380.1:0-2613 GCA_964480555.1 uncultured Lentisphaeraceae bacterium
GGCACGCACACGGGCTACAACCTGGTGATGCCGGACAAGATCCAGCAGACGATCGCGTTTCACAAGACCATCGGCTGCCCGTACATGATCGTGCCGTGGATTGACCCCAAACAGGTCGCGACGAAGGACGGGTGCCTCAAGGTCGCTGAGGCTCTGACGCGCGCGAGCGAGACCGCGCAGGCCGCAGGCTTGCACGTCGGGTATCATGCGCACGGCGGCGATTTCAAAAAGATCGAGGGAGGCCTGACGGCCTGGGACGTGCTTTTCGACCATACGCCCCAAGCGTTCGTGCATCAGATCGACCTCGGTAACTGTCTGGGTGGAGGCGGCGACCCTTACGCGCTGATCGAGCGCTATCCGGGGCGGTCGCTCAGCGTCCACCTCAAGGAACACGGAGGGCCTGCCGGTGCGGTGTTCGGCCAGGGCGTGGTCGATTTCAAACGGGCCTTGGCGCTCTGCGAGAAGGTCGGCGGAACGGCCTGCTACATCGTCGAGCACGAGAGCGATCCCGAGAACGCCTTCGCGACGGCCCGGCGGTGCCTCGAGTACGTCAAGGCGCTGTGACCTGACGCGGGGACAGGCAAGAAGGGGCTTGTGCTTGCCGACGGAATACGGCAAGTCCGGCAGGAGTTCGCAGCGGAGTCGTTGCAGGCGAAGCCGGCTTTACGGCCGGCAGGTGCCGAGCGCGAGCAAGCCGTAGAAGGTGTGTTCGGCGTCGCCTCGTGTGGCGCTCGGCGATGGCCCGAAGAGGCCGTCCTCCTGCCAGCACGCTTCGATGAAGGCGAGGTCAGCCTCGCGCGCTTCGCCGGGCGCCGCGTGCCGCATGCCGAGGGAGAAGCGCGCCGTGGCCGTGGCGAGCAGGTCTGCCGGCGCGCCGGCCGCCGAGGCGAACCCGCCGCCCGCCCGCCGTCGCGACGCCAGTGCGGAGTGGAGGTCTGCCGCGTCTTCCCCCGCGAGCGCCGCCAGGAGCACGCCAGCGGCCAGACGCGGCGTCGGCAGGCGTTCGGCCGCGCCGGCGGCCGCGGACAGGCGCCGCTGGCGCCGCCACGCCAGGCGCGCCAGCCAGCGCGGCGCAGACCCCGTCGCCAGCGCCAGCAGGAACGCGCCGTACGCTTCGCGTGTGCCGCCGCGCCAGAGTGCGGCGGCCCGCAGCAGTCGCGAGAAGCGGGAAGCACGCCCCTCACACGCCAGCACGAGGTCCGCGCACTGTGCGTCGATGCGCCGGGCCGACTGCCGGTGCGCGGTCAGGTAGGCGCACAGCCGGTCACGGTCATAGGTCGCGCCGAGCGCCCGCAGGCCGAGCCAGGCGAAGAGGGAGAAATAGGGGTCGGACAGCCCGTCCAGCCCGGCGAATCCGCCGTCCGCACGCTGCAGCGCGTGCAGCGCCGCCGCCACGTTTTGGCGCGCCGCGGCCGTCAGCCCTTCCGCGCCGCGCGCGGCGGTGTCCTCGACTGTTTGCAGCAGATGCATCGTGCTCACTTAAATGACACAGCCCCTTCCCGGCGCGTGGAAGAGGCTGCGTCGCGAAGCGTGTGAAGCGCGCTTTACTTGAAGAGCTTCTTCAGCTTGTCCGTGGTGGCCTTTGCGGCATCGCGCGCGCTTTTCGTCGCGTCTTCCGCCGCCTTGACCGCCTCGGAGGCCGCATCCGTCGCGCCCTTCGTCGAATCGGTCACGCCCTGGGCCGCCGCCGCCGCGCTTTTCGCCGCTTCAGCGGCCGAGCCGCCCAGTCCCTTCAGCAGGTCGCCCGCTTGGCCGGCCGCGCCGCTGACCGCCTGGCTGAGCCCTCGGACAATCGCGTTGATGACCTCGGTGAGCGCTTCCACGAACGATGTTCCGCCCGACGCTTTGCCGATGTCCTTGACCGTCACGGGAGGCAGGGGCAGGGAGAGCGCCTTGCCCAGGGTCAGCCCGGAGGCGAACGACAGCGTCGCCCCGTTCAAGGTGAACTCTTCGATGACCACCTTCTTGCCGGTCTTCTTATCGCTCGGCTTTTTGGCTTTTTCCTCATCCGAGGATTTCTTGGCGTTGGCCAGCATCGCGTCGAAATTCGACTTGCCGTCTTTGCTCTCGAACGAGATGGCCGGCGCGTCGATCAGAATTTTCTTGACCACGATCGTGTCGCTCATCAGCGAGGCGATGCTCAGCGCGACCTCAACCTTCTCCACGGCGAACGCGTCGTTTTGAGAATACCCTTCCGGGTTGCCGACTTTCACTTGCGAGACCGTCAGGCTGCCCGCCAGCGGGTTGAGCTTGACATCGCCGACCGAGACCGGCACGCCAAGCGCTTTGGGGCCGCCCACGGAGGCTGCGGTCTTGACGATCGGGCCGATCGTGAACGGCAGCGTCAGCACGAGGACCAGCACCAGCACCACGAGCACGACCACGATACCGACCGAGAATTTCATCAGTTTTTTCATTGCATCTCTTCCTTTTGATGGAGTCGAAAGAATCAATGCCACCCGGCACGACGATTTCGACTCCGCGTTTCTTCCCGACGTCCTTACACCGTATAAGTCGAAGCGGCGGTGTTGCCTCCGCTTTCCGTCCAGATGTGATGGTAGAACTCGCCGCGCGGCTTGTCAACGCGTTCGTAGGTGTGCGCGCCGAAGTAGT
>CAYZQL010000381.1:0-2611 GCA_964480555.1 uncultured Lentisphaeraceae bacterium
GCCGCGCTTCTCCACGATCACGCGGAACCCCTCCAGCTCGAAGAACGGCGTGTGCGCGTTCAGCACCTTCTGGAGCAGGATCTTGAAGGAGCCGTCCGCCGATTCGTAGGAGTAGCCTTTGTTCTCGCGCCGCTTGACCTCCTCCAGAATCTCGCGCACCTTCTTCTTGTCGAGCGTCGTCAGGTCCGTGCCCAACTCCGCCGCCTTCATCTGCACGTTCGCCGCGCCGGACAGCTCCGACACCAGAACGTGCCGTTGGTTGCCCACCGCCTCGGGCGCGACGTGCTCGAAGGTCTGGGGGTTCTTCTGGATCGCGTTGACATGCGCGCCCGCCTTATGGCTGAAGGCCGAGCGCCCCACATACGGCTGGCGCGGGTCGCTGCGCTGGTTCGCCAGGTCGTCCGTCACCACCGCCACCTCGCGCAGCCTCTTCAGCTTTTCCGCGCCCACGCACAGGAAGCCCATCTTGAGTTCGAGCGCCGGGAGGATGCTCACGATGTTGGCGTTGCCGATGCGCTCGCCGTAGCCGTTCATCGACCCCTGCACCTGCCGCGCGCCGGCCCGGACCGCCTCCAGCGCGTCGGCCACCGCCAGCCCGCCGTCGTTGTGCGTGTGGATGCCGACCTCCACGCCCGGAAAGGCCGCGCAGACCGCCCGCGTGATCTCGAACACCTCGTGCGGCAGGCAGCCGCCGTTGGTGTCGCACAGCACCACGCCTGCCGCGCCCTCGCGCACCGCCGCGCCCAGCGCCTGCAGCGCGTAGGCCGGGTCGTCCTTGTACCCGTCGAAGAAGTGCTCCGCGTCGAAGAACACCTGCCGCCCGGCCGCCCGCAGGTGGCCGACCGTGTCGGCGATCATCTGCACGTTGACCGGACCCGTCGTGCGCAGCACGTCCTTCACGTGCAGCAGCCACGCCTTGCCGTAAATCGTCACCCACTCCGTCTCCGCGGCCAGCAGCCCCGCCAGCTGCGGGTCCTCCTTGGCGTCCACATCCACGCGCCGCGTACTGCCGAAGGCCGTCACCCGCGCGTGCCCCAGCCGCTCTTTGCGGATGTCCTCGAAAAATTTGCGGTCGCGCGGGTTGGAGCCGGCGAACCCGCCCTCGATGTAGTCGATGCCGAACTCGTCGAGCATGCGCGCGAACCGCACCTTGCCCGTGTCCGAGAAGGAGATCCCCTCACCCTGCGCACCGTCGCGCAGCGTGGTGTCGTAGATGAAAATTTTCTCAACTTCGCTCTTAAACATAGAAAAAGTATACCTGTTGCCGACGCTCATCGCCACTCGAAAATCCGCCACCCGGGGAGGCCTCAGTGCCCATCGTCGATGGACACGTGGTTGGAGGCGCGCTCGACTTCGAAATCGAACATCAGCGGCAGATGGTCCGAGAGGCGCACCTGGGGGATCTTGAAACGGACCGGCGTGATGGAGGGGTCGTAGCAGATGAAGTCCAGCTCGCGGCAGGGCGCCCAGCTCGGAAAGGTCGGCTGATGGCGCACATTGGCGCTCTTGAGCCCGGTCGCCCGCAGAAACATGTGCAGCTCCCAAACGCCCGAGAGGGTGTTGAAATCACCGGCCACGAGGCGCGGCTTGCTGCAGCCCGCGATCAGATCGTGCAGCTCGCCGAGCTGGCGCTGGCGCGCGCGGATGCCGAGCGCGAGGTGGACGAGGAAGAGGGTGACGCTCTCGAGCTCGACCTCGATGGCGAGACTTTTGAAGCCGGTCTCGAAATCGTGGAACGCGGTGCGCAGGATCGGCTCGCGCGCGAGCACCGCGTTCGCCTGCTTGTTGAGCACCGGCACGCGCCGCCCGACCCCGTCGCCGGGGTACTTGGTGCGGAAGCAGTGGTAATACGCGAGGTCGTTGGCCAGAGACTCCGCCTGGTTCAGGTGCCGCGCGCGGTAAGAGCCCGCGTCCACCTCCACCAGCCCGACGATATCGGGGTCCATGTGGCGGACGAACCGGGTGATGTTCGGAAAGTGCGAGGTGGTGCGCAACAGGGTCTCGAGCCAGGCGAAACGACGCAGCCGCCCGGTGCCGTATTGAATGTTGTGAAGAAGGAGCCTCATGAAACCCACAGTACTTTCCCGCCCTCCCCCTTACTTCACAGGCAGGGTCGGGGCAAGGTTCTTCAGGTCCGTCCACAGCGTGCCCTCACCCGCGTGGATGATGCGGATGCCGAGAGCGGGGTTGAGCGCGTCCACGAAGGTCAGCTCGGCCAGCGTGGCGGGGTTCTTAAAGACGCCCGCGCGCAGCTGTTCGCCGAGCGCCTTCTCGTTCGCGACGATGAACTCGGACTTGACCTTGGCCTCGCCCTGCACCTGCGTGATGGACGCCTGCACGGCGGACTTCTCCAAGTTGAGGGTGGCCACTTCCAGCGCGGCGTTGGCGTGGGTGCTGGCCACCTCGTTCTTGGTCTGCGCGACGATCGTGGCGACCATCTTCTCGGTCTCCTGCTCCACCTGCTTCTTGAGCTGCTCGACCATGGCGGTCTCGGTGTTCAGCTCGGCCTGTTTGCGGGCCGTGTCCTGCCGCGCCTTGTTGGTCAGGTCCTGCTCCTTGGCGATGCTGGCCTCCTGGATCGGCGTGAGAATGTCTTTGGGCACCTCCACGT
>CAYZQL010000382.1:0-2599 GCA_964480555.1 uncultured Lentisphaeraceae bacterium
CCATGGGGTAGCAGTTGAAGGTCACCACGTCGCAGTATTTGCCCGACACCTCCCAGACCGCGGGGGCGGCTCCGCCCGTGCCCGCGAAGCGCGCGCCCAGCACCAGATGGTTCGGGTCGGCTTCGCGGATCGCGCGCGACGTGACCGAGAAGTAGCGGTCGGCCACAAAAGTCAGGAACGCCCGCTTCGTTGCGCGCTGTGCCTCGCTCGCCGACGGCAGCGCGTTCAGCGCCAAGAGTTCGTCGAACCCCTTGAGCTGCGTCGTCCACAGGCCGTTGAAGGCCGCCACGTTGTTCTGCGCCTGCCGGGCGAGAAAGTCGCGCAGGGCCGCCTTGGCCGAATGCGCCGCGTCCTTTTTCATGACCGCGTCGAAAAGCCCGGTCTCCAAAGCGCCGCGTCCCCACCACGCCAGCTCGTTGTCGATGAAGTACCCGAACAGCCAGGGGTCGTTGCGGTTGGGCACGCACTGCTGCCGCGTGCGGTAGCGGACGAAGGCCTCGAAGTCCGGGTGGAAAACGTTCGGGAACGACGAGCACGGGCGGCGCTCGTTCGGCGTGATGTCATACTCGTCGCCCAGCGTGGCGAGGTGGTCGCCGATGTTGAGAAACTCGGTGTGGATCAGGCCGCGGTGCTTCAGCTTCGGATCGCAGCCCGCGCCGAGCATGGTGAAGCCCCACGCCTTGAGGCGGGCGAGCGTCTCGCGCTCCCAGTCCGCGTGGCTCGCGTATTTCCTCTCGTTCTTCTTGCCGTGCGGGGCGTAGCCGAGTTTCTCGCACCAGTGGCCGTGGAAGGTCACGTGGTCCACGCCCAGCAGGATGACGCCGCGCCCGAGCGGGTCGATGGTCCACCAGCGGCCGTCCGGCTTCTGTGCCACGCGGAAAAAGCCGGTGGCGGCGTCTTTGATTTGCGGTACCACGTTGTCCATGGCATACGCGGGGAAGATCGGCTCTGGCTTTTCTGTCGTGACCGCCTCGCCCCACCCGGCCCGGATGTCCGTGAAAACGCCGGTGAGCCCGCCGATGTGCAGCGCCGGCCGGCCGCGCGTCACCGCGGCTGCGGAGAAGGCGTAGCGCTTGCGCAGGAGCGGCTGCCCGTCCGGAGAAAGGATCGTGCCGGTGATTCCCTCTTTGTCCATGCCGAGGGTCAGGAGGTGGGGGGCGCCGAACGCCCACTTCAGGCCGGAAGACTCGTCGCGCTCGACCTTCAGGTTGCTTTGGGCCAGCCACACGCCGTCGCGCATCTCGGCCAGTTCCAGCCACGGCCGGCCGCCCTGTTCGAGGGGCGACTGGACCAGAGCCAGGTGCCAGAAGTTGCGCGCGTCGTCGACGATGGCCACGGCGGCGATGTTCCACTCGAGGGACGTCGCCTGCCGCGGGGTGAAGCGCGCCTCGACGGTCACGTCCGACGCGAGCGGCGCGGCCTCGTACACCGCGAGCCCGGTGCCGTTCGAGGCTGTGCAGTGCACGCCGTCAGGGCGGAATTTCCATGTGACCGGATCGCCGGCCCACGCGGCCCCGCCCGCAGGCAGCGGCATCAGCCCCGCCTCTGCACCTCCGACGGCCAGCACCACCAGACAACAGATTCTTTTCATGAGAGTCCTTGATTGAAACCGGGGCACAAAAAAACGAAAGCCGGGAAGCGGTCGCGCGTCCCATGCTTTCGTTCGTTTTCAGACAGGCGCGTGTCAGACACGCGCCATCTCAGAATCTGTCCGACGGGGTGCTACCGCACCTCGCGCAGACGCGCTTTCTTGCCGGTCAGATCGCGCAGATAGTAGAGCTTGGCGCGGCGGATCTTGGCGGAACGCTCCACCTCGACGCGGTCGATGTAGGGCGAATTCACCGGGAAGACCTTCTCGACGCCGACGCCGAACGAGATGCGGCGCACCGTGAACGTCGCGGTGTTGCCGCTCTTGTTGTCGCGGGCGATGACGGTTCCGGCGAACGCCTGAACGCGCTCCTTGTCACCTTCCTTGATCTTCACGAAAACCTTCACGCTGTCGCCGACCTTGAACTCGAGCGCGGCCTTGCCCGCATTCGACTTCTCCACCTGCTCGGCATTGATCTTGTCAATCGCTTTTGCAATCATGACTCCAACTCCTTGTACTCGAAAAACCTTCTGTCTCCGGCCTCACTTCAGCAAGTCCGGGCGTCTCCGCGCCGTCCTGTCCAAAGCTTGGCCTGCCCGCCAGGCCGCCGCGTCCGCATGGTGGCCACGCTGGAGCACCTCCGGCACCGCCATCCCGCGGAACACCGCCGGACGCGTGTACTGAGGCGGCTCCAGCAAGCCTTCCGTGAAGGACTCGTCCCGGGTCGCCGCTTCGCCGCCGCCCAGCACGCCGGGCAACAGCCGCACCACCGCATCCACCACCACCGCCGCGGGCAACACCCCGTTGGTGAGCACGTAATCGCCGATGGACAACTCGTCTGTCACCAGCGCCTCACGCACGCGTTCGTCAATTCCCTCGTAATGTCCGCAGACGAAGATGAGGTGCTCCGCCTGCGCCAGCCTGCGCGCCTCGGCCTGCCGGAACGTCGTTCCGGCGGGGGTCATCAGGATCACCCTCGCCCCCGGGGTACGCACCGCCTCGATCGCCTCG
>CAYZQL010000383.1:0-2581 GCA_964480555.1 uncultured Lentisphaeraceae bacterium
GTCAATGGGCTTGTCGCCGGGAGGCGAGAGCTTGACGCGCGTGGGGAAGCCGGCACCACCCATTCCGACGATTCCCGCCGCGCCGATGTGGGCGAGCAGGTCTTTCTTGTCCGCGGCCTGCCAGTCCGGGAAGGTCGGCAGAAGGTGCCACTCCGGCGAGCCGTCCGTTTCGATGACGACGGCTGCGCAGGGGCGTCCGGAGGCGGTGAGCGTCTCTTCGATGGCGGACACTTTGCCGCAGGCGGGCGCGTGGACGGGGGCCGAGATAAAGCCGTTCTGCTCGGCGATCAGCTGGCCGGCCGTGACGGCGTCGCCGACCTTGACCACCGGCTTGGCGGGGGCGCCGAGGTGTTGCGAGAGCGGCACGACCAGGCGCGCCGGCAGGGGCATTTCGCGGATGGGCGACCCCGCGGAGAGCGCTTTGTTGTAGGAGGGGTGGATGCCGCCGCAGAACGTGAAAGGTGAGGGGGTGGTGTTCATGAGAGACTGTTAGGCGTTTAGACTGTTAGAACAGGGTCATGCTTTGCGGATGCAGTGCGCCGGACATTTCGCGATGGTTTCTTCGTTGGTCACGGGCTTGGAGTAATCGACCACCGCGAGGAAGCCGTCCATGGTGATCGAACCCTCCGCGAGCTTGGTGCAGATGCGGCAGGCGATGCACCCGGTGCCGCAGACTTTCTTGACGGCCGGCCCTTTATCCTTGGAGCTGCAGAGCACGTGGATTTCGGCGGCGGCGGGAACGAGCTTGATGAGCTTGCGGGGGCAGGCGGCGACGCACTTGCCGCAGCAAGGCCGTTGACGACGGCGATGGCGTTGACCGGGCAGATGCGGGCGCAGGTGCCGTAGCCGAGGCACCCGTAGGTGCAGCCTTTGTCACCTCCGGCGGTGGCTTGGGCTGCGGCGCAGTCATTGATGCCGTTATACGCGGCGCGGCGGGTGGCTTCGGAGTCGTCGCCGCAGCAGAGCACAAGGGCGGTGCGCTTCTCCAGAGAGCCGGCGGCGCGGCCGAGGAAGGCGGCGATGGCGTTGGCGCAGGCCGAGCCGCCGGGGGCGCAGAGGGTGCACTCGGCGTTGTCGATGACGATGGCGCGCGCATAGTCTGCGCAGCCCGCGAAGCCGCAACCGCCGCAATTCACGCCGGGCAGCAGTTCCGTCACTTTGCCGATGCGCGGGTCCTGCGGGACGCTGAGGTATTTTTCGGCGACAGCCAAGGCCGCGGCGCTGACGAGCCCGATGCCGCCGATCCAGAGGGTTGAGTTGAGAATGATAGGATCCATGTTGACCTTACTTGACGAGGCCGCTGAAGCCCATGAAGGCGAGGCTGAGGAGTCCGGCGGTGACGAGCGAGATGGCGACGCCCCGGAAGCAGCGCGGCGGATCGGCGTGCTCGATCTTTTCGCGCAGGCCGGTGAAGATGAGCAGGGCAAAGGCGAACCCGACCGCGGCCGAGGTGCCGAAGAGCACGGACTTGATAAAGCCGTAGCCCTCTTTCATGTTCAGCACGGCCACGCCCAGAACGGCGCAGTTGGTGGTGATCAGAGGAAGGAAGATGCCGAGCGCGGCGTGCAGCGGCGGGGCGAAGCGCTTCATCACGATGTCGATGAGTTGGACGAGTGCGGCAATCACGAGGATGAAAGAAAGCGTCTGGAGGAATTTCTCGAGGCCGAGGGGCTCCAGCAGATACTTCTGCAGGCACCAGGTCACCGCCGAAGCGATGGCGATGACGAAGATCACGGCGCCGGACATGCCGAGTGCGGTCGAGATTTTCTTGGACACGCCCAGAAACGGACAGATGCCGAGAAAGCGGCTCAAGACGAAGTTGTTCACCAGAATGGCGCTGACGATGAGAAGCAGGTATTCCATGAGGGTATAAGGCTCCAAAAAATAATTGTTGAACTATACCAAACCGGCCGGGTGCTTTCAATAGAGCGCGGGTTAATTCTGGCCGACCGTGCGGTAGGCGGCGAGCGCCTTGGCGAAGGCGGGGGTGTCGGCATAGCCGCACGATTTGAATTCAGGGCAGAAGCCGCGGTAGACGCACTCGGGCACGCAGACGCTGAACAGCTCGGGCTCGCACTTCCGCACCTCGCCGAGCACGAGCCGCCATGCGGCGGTGGTTTCCGGCGAGGCTTGGCGGCAGAGGCGCTTGCGGGAGATGAAAATCAGGGCCTGCGCGTTCGCGAAACACTCGTGGTTGACGAGGGCGGACTGCGGCATCTCATCGCGGTTCACGCCGGTGCGGTCGGAGCGCTGGGTGCTGACAAAGTGCTCGATGCCGATTTTGTGGCGCACGAAATGGACGCTGACCCAGTACTTGAGGTTGACCCATTTCCACTTGACGATCATCTGGCGGATGGGCGAGTGCTCCGAGAGCAGGATGCGCCGCTTCCAGGCGCTGCCGGGCTCCTTTACGCCCTCCTCCATGCGGATCGTGGTCCGGGCGGCGTCGGCGACGTCGCGCCAGACGGATTTGGCCTTGAAATACTTGAGGGATAGCGGCTGTTCCATGGAGCAGTAGTTTCCCGTTTTTGGGCCGCGAATGCAATCCGATTCCGTGTCGCGCGCCTCGGCCGCGCGCCTC
>CAYZQL010000384.1:0-2570 GCA_964480555.1 uncultured Lentisphaeraceae bacterium
CCGCATAGTTGCCGGCGACCTTCACATCGCCCATGCCCTGCGGCGCGGCGCGGTCATACTCGTCCAGGATGATGGCGCGAACCGGTTTCAGCCCGCCCTTGTAGTACGGACCCACCGGCATGACCATCACGATAAACGTATACTCGTCGGACGGCGCGACCCCGATCTGAGGGCCCGAACCGATCAGCAAGGGCCGGATATACATGGAGCCGCCCGTGCCGAACGGCGGCACGAAGTCCTCGTTCGCCTTGACGGCACGCTTGACCGCATCGACAAACATCTCGACGGGAACCTGCGCCATGCAGGTCCGCCGGGCCGTGTTGAACATCCGCTCGCCGTTGGCGTGCGGGCGGAAAATGCGCACCTTGCCGTCCTTGCACCGGAACGCCTTCAGCCCTTCGAACGCCGCCTGCCCGTAATGCAGGCACGCCGCCGCGATGTGCATCTTGAGCTCCGGCTCGGCAACCAGTTCACCCTTGTCCCACGCGCCGTTGCGCCACACGTAGCGTATGTGGCAATGCGTGTCCATGTATCTGAAACCCAAACTCTTCCAATCGATATTCTGCATGATTCGTCCTTCCGGGGGAAACGCGCACGGCTTCACCCCCTTAAAACAGGGCTATATCGTTACCTTTTTTCGCACACTTTGCAAGCCCGCTCTCGCAGAGACAAGAAGCCGCGAGCCACATGGGCCCGCCCTCTCGGCTAAACACCGCGCAGATCCCGCAGGACGGCTTCCACCGCCGTGCTGTCGGGCCGGAAGCGTAACACCGCATGAGGCACAGCCCCAATGAGCGTTTCCAGCGTCCGGATCAGCGGGTCGAAAAAGGAGGCGTCCATCCACGGCACGAGCGACACGTCCAGAAGACGCAAGACCGCCTCGCGCGTCGACAACGGCATGACCGCGTTCTCGGCGCCGTGTTCGATGAAGTAGATTTTCTTGAGCGGCGCCGAGAGGGCGCTCACAAACCCGCCCGAGCTCGGCCAAGGCGACCCGTACACCCGAAAACCTGCGGCAGAGGCCGGGTCAAACGGCCGCACGATCGGATGCTCATCGGTCAAGACCGTCACCGCGCAGCGGTGAAACAGCGCCGAGAGGGTGCTCTTGCCGCTGCCGGACGGCCCGGTGCAGATAATGCCTTGCCCCTCCACCACCTGGGCCGAACCATGCAGGACCAAGCCTCCGAGAGGCAGCAGCCGCAACACGAGCGCGAGGATCGCGACCACATTGAAGCGCCCGCACGCCACCTGCCCGTACAGCGCCTCAAACGCCGTCGGGTGCCACTCAAAACACAGACGCTCAAACGGATGCTGGCCCGTCATGCGCCACATCACCTCACCGCCGGCGTTCGCCCCCATCAGGCACGCTTGGCCGTCGTGTTGCAGGAAATGCCAGCCGCACTTCAGGCTCAGCGCGCAAAGCTCCGGATTAACGCCGGCGAGGTCGATTCGGCAGTCCTCCGTCCGCGTGCCGCCCTGAGACAGAAACGGTTCAAAAGACGGCTTGAAGGCTCCGGAAGGCAACGAATGGAAACAGAAACGGATATCCGCCAGATCACATATGAGACGCGGATCAGACATAAGAAACGAAAATTACATTTATTTCAAGAAAGGCGTTATGGTTCATTACCTTCAGAAATGCCAAGCGTCCCGATCTGTTCCGCTTTGAAATTACCGCCCAGACCGAGTTTCACCTCGGTCGCGTCAGCGACTTCAAAACGTTGCTTTGATGTGTCTGCAAAAGCGTCGGACTTGGCCATAAAACACCTCTCTCCATAAATCGACATGAATATACCTCTGTACCCTCCGTGCGGTCAACCCAAAATCCATATTTCATCAATGAATCCCGTTCCCTCCCCTTCTTCGTCCGCCGGGCACCGTGACTGTTTGAAACCGTGTCCTTTGTCCTCCGCGTTTGATCATATGCGTTAGAACACGGCCTGTTTGAGCTTTCATTTGGCATGGGATTGTGCTAAAAAATAAGACATTTCCAACACGGACAAGACCCTGTCCGAACGCTCCGTCGCCCGAGGTCTTTGTGTATTTAAAACAGATTGAACTTACCGGTTTCAAGAGCTTCGCTGACAAGACACGCTTGCAGTTCGAACCCGGCATGATCGCCATCGTCGGCCCCAACGGCTGCGGCAAGAGCAATGTCTCCGACGCCATCCGCTGGGTGCTGGGCGAGCAGCGCCCGACCGCCCTGCGCTGCGCCAAGATGCCCGACGTGGTCTTCAACGGCACCGACACGCGGAAACCCCTCGGCATGGCCGAGGTCTCGATCACCTTTTCCGACTGCGAGGGTGTCCTCGACACCGACTTCCACGAAGTCACCATCACCCGCCGCGTGTTCCGCTCCGGCGACGGCCAATACTTCCTGAACAAGAACCCCTGCCGCCTGAAGGACATCCACCGCCTCTTCATGGGCACCGGCATCGGCACGACGTCTTATTCGGTCATGGCCCAGGGCCAGATCGACGCGATCCTCTCCTCCAAACCGGAAGACCGCCGCGCCGTCTTCGAGGAAGCGGCGGGCATCACCAAGTTCAAGGCGGACCGCAAGGAGGCGC
>CAYZQL010000385.1:0-2568 GCA_964480555.1 uncultured Lentisphaeraceae bacterium
GCCGAAGTTCAAGAAGGCCACCCTGCCGGTGTTCGCCGACCTCTACGAGGCGGTCAAGAGCCAGAAGGAAGCCAAGCACGTGATCAAGGTGTGCGGCACGGCCGACTACAAGCAGAAGCTCGACGCCGAGCTCAAGGTCATGCGCGACTCCGAGATGTGGACCGCGGGCGCGGCGGTGCGCGCGCTGCGTCCGCATGAGAAGGCCAAGGCTGGCGCCGACAAGGCGACCGGCGTGAAGGGCCGCGGCGCGAACTGATCGCACGTCCAGAAAACGACCCATGAGAGGCCCGCCGGAATTCCGGCGGGCCTTTTCGCTTTTTGCGGCGGTTGAAGGTTTGGGCGGGCTTTGCTAACATCCGGCCATGAGGGGTGAACATCCAGCGGGGATAGGCGGCGGGCGCGGAGCGGCGTTGGCCGCAGGCGTGCTCGGGCTCTGCGCGCTTGTTGCGGCGGCGCGGGCGGCTGACCAGCCGCAGTGGGGCGAGCGCTTTTCGCGCAACATGGTCTCGCCCGAGAGCGGGCTGCCGGACCGTTTCGATCTTGCGACCGGGCAGAACGTCAAATGGGTGGCGGAACTCGGGACGGAGACGCACGGGACCCCGGTCGTCGCGGGGGGCCGGGTCTTCATCGGCACGAACAACGGCAGGCCCCGCGACCCGCGCCACGTCGGCGACCGCGGCGTGCTGATGTGTTTCGAGGAGAAGACCGGCCGCTTCCTGTGGCAGCTGGTGGTGCCGAAGATCACGACCAGCGTGTACTGGGACTGGACGGGCGCGGGGATCTGTTCTCCGGCGACGGTCGAAGGGGAGCGCGCCTACGTCGTCAGCAGCCGCGGCGAGGTGATGTGCCTGGATGTCGCCGGGCAGGCCAACGGCAACGGCGGCCCGTTCAAGGACGAGGGGCGGCACTGTGTCCCCTCCGGGCAAGGGGCCCTTGAGCCGGGCGCGGCCGATGCGGACATCCTGTGGCTGTATGACATGATCAAGGAGTGCGGCGTCCGCCAGCACGACGGCGCGCACTGTTCGATCCTCTTGGACGGCCCGTTCCTTTACGTCAACACGTCGAACGGCGTGGACGACACGCACCGGCATATCGCCTCGCCCGACTCGCCCTGTCTGATCGTCATCGACAAGGCGACCGGACGCCTGGTGGCGCGGGACGACGAGCACATCGGGCCGAACATTTTCCACTGCACGTGGTCCTCGCCGGCGCTGGGCGTCGCGGGCGGGCGGAAGCTGATCGTCTATGCCGGGCCGAACGGGATCGTCTACGCGTTCGAGCCCGTCACGGAAGTGACGGGCGAGGTGCAGAAGCTGAAGAAGGTGTGGTGGTTCGACATCGACCCCGGCGCGCCGAAGGAGCGGGTGCACCGCTATACGGCCAACCGCGTGGAGAGCCCGAGCACCATCCACGCCATGCCGGTGTTCGTCGACGGCCGTGTCTATGTGGCGGGCGGCGGGGACATCTGGTGGGGCAAGCGCCAGGCGTGGCTCATCGGCATCGACGCGGCGCAGACGGGCGACGTCACGGCGACCGCGAAGCTGTGGTCGTACGCGCTGACGCGCCACACCCTGTCCACGCCTGCGGTCTGGAAGGGGCTGGCCTTTGCCGCGGACTCCGGGCGCAGGATCCACGCCGTCGACGCCGCGACGGGCCAGCCGTGTTGGACGCAGGAGATCCAGGGCGAGATGTGGTCCTCCACGCTGGTTGCGGACGGCAAGGTCTACGTGGGCACGCGGCGCGGGGAGTTCATCGTGCTGGAGGCAGGCCGGGAGCGGCGGGTGCTCTCGTCCGCCGTGCTCGACGGCCCGATCAGCGCGCCGCCGGCGGCGGCGAACGGCGTGCTCTATGTCGCGACCCAAAGGCGCCTCTACGCGCTGGCGAAGCGGGACGAGTAGGCCGTGCGCCGCCGGCCACGGCTTATTCCTTTGGTTCCGCAGGCGGTCGTTTCGGGGAAACGACCCTACCTGAACATGTTGTCTTGCCCGTTCTTAGTGCTCCTCCGGTAGGGACGGTTCCCCGAACCGTCCGTTCAGATGTGGCTTCAAGCTGAAGGAATAGGCCGTGCGCCGCCGGCTCTTCCGGCGAAAACAGGATTGCCGATGGCGGGTGGAAGCGGTAGGATAATTTCCATTTAACGTAACGCACAAGGCCGGCTGTGCCGGCAGGACTCCAAGGACGGCGCAATGAACAGACTTCAGTTTTGGAACGCGCGGGCGGAGACGATGTCCCGCGACGAGTTGGCGGCGGCACAGTTGGCGGGATTGAAGTGGACGGTCAAGCATGTCTGGGCGAACAATGCGTTCTACCGCGAGCGGCTGACCGCGGCGGGGGTCGAGCCCGGCGACATCCGTTCGCTCGACGATATCACCGAGCTTCCGTTTCTGACCAAAGATGATTTTCGCGACCAGTATCCGCTGGGGATGCTCTGCATGCCGCACGCGTCGGTCCGCGAGATGCACATGAGTTCGGGGTCGACCGGCACGCCGGTGGTCATGGCGTACACGGAGGCCGATCTGGCGCAATGGGCGGAGTGCATGGCGCGCTGCCAGGTGATGGCGGGGCTGC
>CAYZQL010000386.1:0-2542 GCA_964480555.1 uncultured Lentisphaeraceae bacterium
TCGTCCGCGCCCTTCTGACCCTTGAGGTTTTTCCGGGTTGTCTTGTCCACCTCGACCCCGAGGACTTCCCAGCACGCGCCTTTCAGGTCTCGCGGATATTGAAGGAACGCGCACGCCGCCGACGTGCAGTGCCACACGCCCGGCCGGACGCCTTGAGGAATGACCCCGTCCTCCTGCAGCCGCTCGAAGACCGCCTTGTCGAACTCCCTGTTGTGGCTGACCCACGCCAGCCCGTCGATCGACAGCCAGTTGAAGTCCTTGGGATCTTTGACGGCCGTCTTGTCCCCGTCCGCCACGGCCACCGCCCACGCCCGGAACCTCCGGTCCCGGACGTAGGGGTAGACGCCCATCGTCTGCACCGAGTACTCCCCGGTGTAGTAGGTCTCGAAATCCACGCCGACGACGCTCCCGTTCATCTACGCCTCCCCGTTTTACACTCCGCATTGAGACCACTCTGTGGTCTCAATAACACCCCCTCCGCGCCCTCCGCACCTCCGCGTGAAACACCTCCCGCCGTTAATCACACCGCACAAGGCCGACCGCGCGGTCTGCGTGCGCCAGACTCGCTGAGAGCGCTCCTCATCTCCTTCCTTTTCTCCTTCAATTCCTCGGCCCTCGCCTTGAACTCCGGGCTCTCCAGATACGCGAGCACCTCGCTCACGCGGAACCGGCGCCGACCGCCCAGCTCATGCCCCGGCACCTTCCAGCGCCACAGGCTGATCGCGCTCACGCCCAGCATCTTCACCATCTCACGCTGCGTGACGAACCGCTCCGGCAGCGCATTCCTTTTCTCGCCGTTGCCGCCGCCGTCCTCGCCACGCAGAACCCGCAACGCCATAGCCTTCCGGTCCGGCGTTGCCGCCAGCACCGCCGCCAACAGATCACTTGTCGCATCCGCCATTTGCTCATCTCTCCTCTCCGCGCCTCCGCGTGAAACAATCTCAATCCTCTGTGGTTAATCGCGTTCAGTGTCGGGCTTTCTCCAAACCTTCAACTTGTAACCTGTAACTTGTAACCTCTCACCCCGCAAAGCAGGGGTCATACCCCTTCGAGTAACGCCACAGGCTCGCCAGCATCTTGAACGCCTGCCAGTCCCGCGTCAGGTCGCCGTGCCGGATGATCTCCACGCGCCCCGGCTCGGTCGAACTCACGAACACGTTGAACGCCGCCACCTCGCCGACGCGCTCTTCCCCGTACTCCGTCGCCGCGTACGCCGCGAGCTGCAGCCGGTGCTCGTCGTACGCCGCCACCTTCTCGCCCGGCTTGGTCTTCTTGGTCTTGTAGTCCAGGATGCCCGGCTTGCCGCCGTCCCAGGTGAAGAGCAGATCCGTCGTGCCCGCGAACCCGTGCGCCCCGTTGACCACGCGCTTCTCCCGCGCCGTGACCGTCATCCCCTCGCGGGCGATGAACTCCAGCACCGGACGCACGTACACGCCGAACCGCTCCTCGTCCCACGGCTCGCCCGCCGTGGCGCACTCCAGCGCCGCGTGGATCTCGCTCCCCAGGTCGGCCGCCTGCTCGACCTGCTCGAACGCCGCGTCGCGGACGCGCGTGCACCAATAATCCTCGGCCTCGCCCTCGCCCTTCGGCGTGCGCAGCGTCGCCAGCGCCACCTGGTTCATCTTCCAACTCTCCAGCGCCGGCTTCGCCAGCAGCCCCATCACGCCCGTCACCGACGGCAGCAGCTTCAGCCGCTTCGCGTCCGTGATCGTGGTCGCCCGGTCGCCGTTGCCGTCCGCCTTCATGATCCGGTGCATCGGCGCGCCCTCGCGCGTGTACCAATGCGAACTCTTCATCGCGTTCCGTGTCAAAATAGCCATGACCTTATCCCTCCATTTAGATTCGTTCGATTCAGTCGAGTCTTTCGATTCCCTCGAAAACCCCGCGCAGGGACGGTCGTTGCCGACCATCCCGCGCGGCTGCACTCAGAACGGCAACGGCTCGTCATCCACCGGCGCAGGCACCGGCGTGGGAGCAGGGGAATGGGCCACCGGCGCAGCGGTAGGGGCACTCACTTGAGCGTTGGGCGTTGAACGTTGAGCGTTCAGCGTTCCTCCCGCAACTCCTAACTCCTCCCTCCTAACTCCTCCCTCGGCGGCATGGCCGCCGGCCATCCCCGCCGGCACCGGACACAGCGCCGCGATCGTCGGGAAGACCCCCTGCCCATTGCGCTTCTGCTCATGGGCAACGGTGATCAGACACTTCTTGCCCTTCAGTTCGCAGTAGTCCCAGCCGTACTTCGGCGCGGACCCCAGGGCGGACTTGAGAAAACCGAACAGATTCGACTTCTCGTTGCCGCTGATGCGCATCGTTTTCGATGCGATCTTGTGCGGCTGCCCCGCCTGATCCCTGAACCCGAAGAGGAACGTGGTCAGATCGACCACCTCGGTCACCTGCGGATTGTCGAAGCTCGGCCGCACGACACCGAATTGATCCTTGATGTCGATGATCGTCGCCACCCACGTGCCCGCCGGAGCCAGATCGTCTTTGATCTGCTCGATGAACGGATTCACGCTCTTGCTCATCTGCTCTTGCAATACTG
>CAYZQL010000387.1:0-2511 GCA_964480555.1 uncultured Lentisphaeraceae bacterium
TGGGAGGCGATCAAGCAGACGGAGAAAGGCAAGTCTCCTGACCGATCGGCGATAGACGGTGTGCCGGCGGCATTGCCCGCGCTGCTCAAGGCGCAACGCATCCAGTCCAAGGCCGCGCGCGTGGGCTTCGACTGGGAGGACGCGACCGGCGCGACGGAAAAGATCGAGGAGGAACTCGGCGAGTTGCAGGAGGCCGTGGCGGCCGGAGACCCGCAGAAGGTGTCCGAAGAGATGGGGGACCTGCTGTTCTCGGTGGTCAACTATTGCCGCTTCGTCGGCGTTGACGCCGAGAGCGCGCTGGAGGGGACGAGCAAAAAGTTCGCGCGCCGTTTCCGCGAAGTGGAGCGCCGTATCCGGGGGCAAGGGCGGTCGCTCAAGGCGTGTACGCTGGCCGAGATGGATGCCGTGTGGGATGCGGTGAAGGCCGAGGAACGGGCGGTTGAATGAGCGCGACAGCGCGCTTGCGCGGCGCCGCCAAACATGTCAAACTAACACCCTTTTCTGACCGGGGACCTATGTTGAGGAGATGGCGATGTCTGAGTGCGAAAAACAAGCGGGAAAGCCTGTGCTGCCGCGGCCGGTGATCGACGCCGACGAGTGTAAGAGCTGCGGGCGGTGTGTGAGTGCGTGTCCGAAGAAATGTCTGCGGCTCGCCCCTCGGTTGAACAGCCGCGGCGTGAAGCCAGCGGAGTATGTGGGAGAAGGGTGCACCGGTTGTGCGATCTGTTATTACAACTGTCCCGAACCGTACGCCATCACGATTGAGAAGCGGTAGCCGAGCGCGGGCGCAACAGGGTTTGTGGAAGGATGAGGAGCGAGCATGACGAAATTTGTCAAGGGAAACGAGGCGGTGGTGGTCGGTGCGCTGTATGCCGGCTGTGACGTCTATTTCGGCTATCCGATCACGCCGGCCAGCGAGATCGCACATGCGGCGGCGAACTGGTTCCCGTCGGTCGGCCGCGAGTTCCTGCAGGCCGAATGCGAGACCGCCTCGATCAACATGGTGTTCGGCGCGGCGGCGGCGGGCCGGCTGGCGATGACGGCCACCTCCGGCCCCGGCATGAGCCTGATGCAGGAGGGCCTCTCCTATCTGGCGGGGGCGAACCTGCCGGGCGTGATCGTCAACATCATGCGCGCGGGGCCGGGGCTCGGCAATGTCTATCCCGAGCAGAGCGACTATAACCAGGCGGTCAAAGGCGGCGGCCACGGCAATTACCAGTGCGTGGTGCTGGCGCCGGCCAGCGTGCAGGAGATGTGTGATCTCACGGTCCGAGCCTTCGAGTTGTCGTTCAAATACTTCACGCCCGCGATCGTGCTGGCGGACGGACTGCTGGGGCAGATGATGGAGACGCTGGTGTTGCCGGAGCGCGAGAGCGAGAGGCCCGACACGTCCGCGTGGGCGGTCCACGGCACGGCGGAGACGCGCAAGAACCTGATCACGTCGATCTATTTGGATGCGCCGGCACAGGAGGCGCACAATTTGCGCCTGCAGGCGAAGTATGCGACCATGCGGGAGGATGCGCGGCACGAGACCTATCTGTGCGAGGATGCGGAGCTGGTGCTGGTGGCGTACGGCATTTCGAGCCGCATTGCCCGGACGGCGGCGGAAGCGTTGCGGGCCGAGGGCATTAAAGCCGGCGTGTTCCGTCCCCAGTCGCTGAACCCGTTCCCGGCCGCGGCGTTGTGCGCGGCGCTGCAAGGGCGGAAAGCCATGGTGGTGGAGCTGAGTTCGGGACAGTTCCGGGACGATGTCCTGTTCCACTTGGCGAAGGATGGCGGCCGGTATCAGCCCGTGGACCTTTGCAACCGCATGGGCGGCATGATCGTGACCGTGGACGAGGTGGTCGCGGCCGCGCGCAAGGCGACGAGGGGTTAGGTCTTCAGGAAAAGAGACACGGGTTTGGATATGACACAGAAGAAAACAGTCGGGATGTACGAGTCGTTTATCCGCAGCGGCAAAGAGACGCGGGCGACCCATTACTGTGCGGGGTGCGGACACGGCATCATTCACAAGCTGATCACGGAGGCGATGGTCGAGCTGGGTCTTCAAGACCGCACGATTATGGTCAACCCGATCGGGTGTGCGGTGTTCGGCTACTATTACTGGGACTGCGGCAACGTGGGCTCGGCGCACGGACGCGCGCCGGCGGTGGGGAGCGCGATCAACCGGGTCAGGCGCGACGCGGTGGTCATCTCGTACCAAGGCGACGGCGACCTGGGAGCGATCGGCTTCAACCACACGTTTCAGACCGCGAGCCGAGGCGAGCACGTGGCGGTCTTCTTTGTGAACAACGCGATCTACGGCATGACGGGCGGGCAGATGGCGCCGACCTCGCTGGAGGGCATGAAGACCATGACGTCGCCTTTCGGGCGCGACCCGCTGACGGCGGGTTATCCGCTGCATGCGTGCGAGGTGCTCAACCAGCTCAAAGCGCCGGTGTACATCGAGCGCGTGTCGGTGGCGGACACCCGGCGCATCATGCAGGCCAAGCGCGCGGTGCGCAAGGCGCT
>CAYZQL010000388.1:0-2466 GCA_964480555.1 uncultured Lentisphaeraceae bacterium
TCCAGCGTGGTGCCGGTCATATAGCTGGCCGCGTCGGACGCCAGAAACGCGACCGCGCTGGCGATCTCCTCGGGCTGCGCGATCCGGTACATCGGGATGCGCGCCAGATACTGCTCTTTGCGCTCTTCCCAGATCTTGGCGATCATCTCGGTCATCACCATGCCCGGCGCCACGGCGTTGACGTTGATCCCCTCTTTCGCGGTCTCGCGCGCGATCGCGCGGGTCATCGACACCACGGCACCCTTGCTGGAGTCATACGGCAGATGCCCGGACGTCGAGCCGAGAAACGCCGCCTGCGAAGCGATGTTGACGATTTTGCCTTTCGCCTGGCGGGCGCGCAGTCGCTTGACCAACTCGCGGCAGGCCACGAAACAGCCTGTCACATTGACCTGAAAGGTGTAGTTCCACTCCTCGACCGTGTACCCGGTCAAGGGGCCTTTCGGAAGATAGGCCGCATTGTTCACAAGGATATCGACCGGGCCGAGCTTCGCCTCAGCCGCATCGAACATCGCGATGACCTGCCGCTCGCACGCCAAATCGGCCGCCACCGCGATGGCCTCGGTACCGTACCGCTGTTTGATCTCCCCCACGACAGCCAGCGCGTCGTTCACAAAGTCCAACCCCTTGGCCTCGTTCTTGAGGTAGTTGATGACCACTTTTGCGCCTTCGGCCGCGAGCGTGAACGCAATCGCCTTGCCGACTCCGCTCGACGATCCCGTAACAATGGCCACCTTGTCTTTGATCTTTAAATCCATTTTCGTCTCTCTTACCGAATTACTAGAGAAAAAAACTCTCAACGTTGAACGCTCAACTTTCAACGCTCAAGTGTGTTCGCTTCAGAGTTGAACGTTGGGCGTTTGCCTTATGGCTGCAATACCACGCGCAGCGCCTCGCCCTTCTCCATCAGGGTGACCGCGTCCTTGAAACCCTCGAACGGCAGCGTGTGCGTCACCAGCCGTCCGGCCGGGAACGTGCCTGCCGCAATCAGCGCCACCGCCTTCGCGACATGCGCCGGCGTCGAGTCGCTCGTGCCCACCACGCGCAGCTCGCCGTAGTGGATGGGACGGCTGTCGACGTTCAGCATGCTCTTGCCGGCGGGCAGCGAGGCGAAGAGGCAGACGGTGCCGCGCTTGCGGACCAGGTTCATCGCCTGCTCCTGCGGCGCCGCCGCCGGCGCCGCCACGATCACCACGTCCGCGCCGATGCCGCCGGTCGCGTCTTTCACAATCTGGGCGAGGTCTTCGGTCGCAGGATTGACCAGCCGGCTGAAGCCGAACGCCTCGCACTGCGCCAGACGCGCCGGGTTGATCTCCGAGAGGATCACGCTGGCCGCGCCGTATTCGCGCGCCACCACGGCGTTCAGGATGCCCATGGGCCCCGCGCCCATCACGAGCACGGTGTCGCCTTTCCGCACCTGGCTGTTCTCGCACGAGTTCACGGCACAGCTCACCGGCTCGGCCAACGCCGCATGCAGCGGCTCGACGCCTGCGGGAACCTTGATGACGTGTCCGCCGCGCACCGCCAGCTCGGGAATCACGACGTACTCGGCCATGCCGCCGTCGTAGCCGAACCCCATCGGCCGGATGTTCGCGCACAGATTGCGCCAGCCCCGCGCGCAGTACGCGCAGGTGCCGCACGCGACCGACGTCGCCATCACCACGCGCTCGCCGTCCTGGAAGCCCGCGCCCGCGCGGCTCTCGACGATCACGCCCGCGAACTCATGGCCCATCACGATCGGCGGACGCATGCGGGGGTTGCCCGATTTGTACGCCTTCATGTCCGAGCCGCACACCGCGCACGCGTCGACCTTGACCAACAGCTCGCCGTCGCCGCACCGCGGCACGGCGACCGACTCCACCTTCACGTCCATCGGGCCGTGATACACCACCGCACGCATCGTTCTTTCACTCATAGTTTTCTCGGGGAGAAATACATTCGGGGGACACGCGGCCGGGGTGGCACCCGGCCCTCCCTCCTTCGGGAGAAAAAGCTTACTTTCCGTCAGGGAGGGACGGCTGCCACGCCGTCCGCAGGTCCATGCGTCTCAGTACCCGTCGCCCGCCGGCGCGCCGTCGAGGATCTTGTCGGCCGAGCCGACGCCCAGACGGCCCACTCCCATCTTGGCAAACATCACCGCGCGCTCCCAGTCGCGGATGCCGCCCGAGGGCTTGACTTTGGCGCGGCCCGCGCAGGTCTTCAGCATGACCTCGACCTGTTCGACCGTCGCGCCGTCACCGTTGAACCCGGTCGAGGTTTTCACGAAATCGGCACCGGCGGCGATAGACAGCTCACAGGCTTTCGCGACCTGCTCCAGCGTCAGCAGGCACGACTCTTGGATGACCTTCACCAGGACGCCCTTGGGCTTGGCCACGGCGACGACCGCCGCGATGTCGCGCTTCACGTACTCATCGTCGCCCGAGAGGAACTTGCCGATGTTCATCACCATGTCCAGCTCGTTCGCGCCGT
>CAYZQL010000389.1:0-2457 GCA_964480555.1 uncultured Lentisphaeraceae bacterium
AACGGCAAAAAGGAGGTGTCGCCAAAACTTATAACCTGTAACCTGTAACCCCAAACCGCCCAACGGTCAGGGAAACGGGGATGCGCGCGGGCGGCCATCCCCGTTCGATTTTCCTCTTTTATGCCCCGTCCAAATGCTCTAATCTATACGGCATGAGTGCAATACCCCCCAAGCAGACGCCCGACACGCCACCGTATGACGCGCCCGAGACCGGCGGCGGGCTGGTCGCCATGTACAGCGCCGCCTCGCACGCCAGCGCCGAATCTTTTCCCGTGCTGAAAGCCTTTCAGGATTATCTCGAGGCCGAGCGCGCTCAGGCGCGCAAGCGCGTGATGCAGCTCTCGATCTTTTTCGCGGTGCTCATGGGCGTGGTCGTAACGGGCTTCCTCTCCGCCGGCCTCTTCATGATGCGCAACATGTCGACCGTCCAGAACAAGCTGCTCGACGTCGCCCTGGCTTCGAAGACCGCTCCGCAGCAACCCGTTCCGGTTCCAGCCCCGGCTCCGGTTGTCCAGACCTCCCCCGCCTTGGAAGAGTCCGTCCGGCAGATGTCCCGGGCCACCTCGGAACTCCAGTCGAGCCTCGACAAGAAGCTGGACGGCGTGAGCGAAATCACCGCGAAGGTCCACGACAAAGTGGCGTCGCAGGACGGCGAGATGGAAAAGTTGCGGATCGAGTTCCGGCGCATGCAGGAGCAAAGCGACAAACTGAAAGACGAGTTGGTCACCCTCCAAGCGACGGCGAAAAAAACGGCGGCCCTCGCCGCCGCGCCGGTTATCCCGCCGGCCCCGACCAAGGCGCCGTCACCTGCGGAGCCCGTTGCCCCGCCCGCCGCCGCCGCCATCAAACCGGCATCTCCCGCCATAACCGCCGCGCCGAACGTCGCCGTGGCGCCCGCAGCGCTCGCCGCCGTTGCGCGGCCGCCCGCCGCCGCAGCCGCGCCGAAGCCTGAACCGCAGAAACCGTCCCCCGCAGCCACACCGTCTCCCGTTCCCCCGCGTGACCCGCGTTTCCCTCCCGCCGTGAAAGACCCGCCCGTCGCCCCTGCCGGCGTCACGCCGCCGGACACGCCGCACGGCATGATGGCCACGGCCCTCCCCCTCACGACAAAAAACACCGGCACGATCCCTTGGCGCGTGCTGATACCGGAATAGGGCCGCTTCCGCATGGTCTCGCTCGTCCTTTTCGTCTGCACCGGCAACACCTGCCGCAGCCCCATGGCCGAAGCGTTGTTCCGGCTGGCGCTGCCAAAAAATGCGACGTGGCGCGCCGCCTCGGCCGGCCTCGCCGCCTGCGAAGGGGCCCGGGCGTCCGAGAACGCGATCGCCGCGCTCGACGAAGCCGGCGTTGATCTGGGCGCGCACCGCAGCCGGCAGGTCACCCCCGAGCGGGTGCAGTCCGCAGCCGCGATCGTCGCCATGACCGGCGCCCACGTGCAGCAGCTCCTCGCACACTTCCCCGCCGCGCGCGACAAGCTTTTCCTCTTGCGGGACTTCGACCCCGCCTCCCCGCCCCACAGCGACCTTTCCGACCCCTTCTGCGGCAGCCTCGACGAGTACCGCCGCTGCCGGGACCTCATCCGTCAGGCCATCCCCAGCCTCGTGCGTTTTCTCACCCAGCCCGCGCCTTCGGCCCTTTAACCCTCACCCAACAAAAAGGACACACCATGGTGATCGACACTCTCGAGAACAGCAAACGCTATGAAGCGTTGCACCCGCGCTTTAAAACCGCTTTCGCTTTCCTGCAGCGCCCCTGCATCGGATCCGTCCCCGTCGGCCGCACCGAACTGGAGGGCCTCAACCTTTTTGCGCTGGTCCAGGAATATGAGACCAAACCCGCACACGAGGGCAAGATCGAGGCGCACCGGAAGTATATCGACATCCAGTTCATCCTCGAAGGCGAAGAGTTCATGGGATACGCTCCGCTCGGCGAGCTGACGCCTTCCCAGCCGTTCGACGCCACCAAGGACTTCGGCCTCTACGAAGGCAAGGCGTGCCTCACGCGCGTGCGCAAAGGCATGTTCGCCATCTTCTTTCCGCAGGACGGACATCTGCCGGGACGATGCGGCGAAAGCCCTTCCCCCGTGAAAAAAATTGTTCTCAAGATCGCCGTTTAGCCATAGACAAACGCGTGATCTTTTGGCAATCTAGATCAATTCCAAAGACCTGTGTTGTACGTATACAACGCTCCGGGGAAAAATAGTAGGGAATAGCGGAAAGGCTAATAGTATGTCGGTTAAAACAATGATCTTTGTCGATGGCAGTTGGCTGTATCACAGCCGGCAGGCGCTCTTTGAATCGCTGGGGGAAGAGAGCGGCTTCGAGATCGACTACAAACGCATCCCGGACATCATCGCCCACGAGATCGCGGATGTCCTCGACGCCGAAGTCGATGTGGTGCGCACCAATTATTTCGGCACGATCCCCGTGAACAAGCAAGGCTACAACCCTGCCAAGC
>CAYZQL010000390.1:0-2454 GCA_964480555.1 uncultured Lentisphaeraceae bacterium
CGTTTCAAGGACATGCGTGGGGCGGGCCGCAAGCAGGGGCTCAAGGTAGGGTGTGCCAAAGCCTCCGGTGACCGGCACACGGCGCACGGCTTCGGGCGGGTAGTCGCACGATTCGGTGCGTCCGACAAGCAATTCGCCCGCGCCGATCGCGCAGACGCACTCGGTCAGGTTCGGCGCGGTCGACACAAGCCGCAACGGCTCTTCGCCCGCCGGTTGCTCCGCAGTTCGCGAGCAGCCGGCGAGCAGAAGAAGCACGGGCAGGAACAGGCCTGCCGTTGCCGGTCCTATGGAACGAAACAGGAACATGGTTTAAAAGGTGTACGAGGCCCCGAGTTTCCATGTGCGGCCCGCGGAGGGGTAGTAGCCGTAATAGCTGCCCCATGTGCTGACTGATCCGTATCCTTGCGTCGCGTAAATTTTGTCGAAGACATTGTCGACCATGAAGGTCAGCGAAAGCCCTTTCAGGCAGGTGGCGAAACGGGGCTCGTAGCGTAAGCCGGTGTCCCAGACCGCATAGCCGGCGAGAGGCGAAGCCAGGTTGTCTTCGCTGAGCTCCTGTTCCGAGACGGCGCGCAGGGTATTGAGCAACGCGACCCCGTAGCCAACCGGCAACTCGCTGTGTAACGTCACGATCTGTTCCGGAACCAGGGGAATGCCGTTCCCCTCGTTGGCCCCGTTTTCCATGCGGGCATGGACATAGGCGTAGTTGAGCGCCAGCACGTAACCCTCCTCGTCGTGCCAGGAGAGTCCGGCGTTGAAACCGTTCCGGCTGGTCCGGCCGATGTTCTCGTTGGAGCCCCCCCACGTGACGGGGTCGGTCACCCAGGCGATCTCATCCTCCATGTCCATATGAAAGGCCGTCAGGCTGGCCTGCCAGTTTTCCGCGAACGCCCACTCGGCTCCGGCCTCCTCAAAGAGCCCTTTTTCCGGATCGAGATCCCGGTTCAGGCCGGTGATGGCATACGAGGAGTCGGTCACCACATACTCATCCACAAAGGGGAAACGATAGGTTGTTCCGCCGCGCGCGAAAAGCTTCAGGGTGTCTGCGGGACGATACAGAACAGCCGCGTCCACCGCGCTCAGCGAGTCGATGGTCGTGGCGTCGGAGGCGGTGTAGTTGAAATGGGAGCGGTTCTGCTCCGCGCGTCCGGTCAGCTTCAGAGAGAGCTGGTCTGTCAGGAACAGCTCGTCCTCAGCCCACAGGGCCGGAGACCACCGGTCGATGTCGCCGCGCGAGGATTCGAACCACTCGTTATGCCAGTCGAGGCCGACCGTGACGCTGTTCCGGAGGGCATACAGCTCGTGCGAAAAAGAGTATTTGGGCTGAAGGACAAAGTCGTCCAACTGGCTTTTGGAGTCGCTGTAGGCGCTCACGATATCAACGAGCCTGCGGTTGAAGCCAGCGCCCAGCGACACCGCTCCCGACTCGCCGGCGGCACCTTCGGTCAGCGAATAGAACCCCCAGGATTCGCTTTCATACTCGGTTAGAGAACTTGAGCCTTGGGGGTCGTCGTGAAATTGCTTCCACGTCAGTGCGCCGGGCAAGTCGTACTCGCTCTGGTTGTAGAAAACGGAGAGGCGGGTGGTCAGCCGGTCGCTGAGCTGACGTGAAACAGCGGTGCGGACGTCGTAGGCGCTGAAGGCGGTGTTTTCGCGCCAGCCGTCGCTCGCCTGCGTGTCGAGGTCAAGCGAATAGCGCGTGCCCTCAAGCTCGCCCGTCCGGTGTGCGTGTGCGCCCCAACTGTCGTCTGAGCCGACGTGACCGGAGAGGGTTGTGCCCGGCTCCGCGTCCTTTTTCGTGATGATATTGACCACGCCGCCGACCGCGTAGTTGCCGTACAGGGCGGTCTGCGGTCCCTGCAGGACCTCGATGCGGTCGATCGCCGTGACGGGGATGCGGAGCCAGTTCGGCGCGTTCATGTCGGCGCTGTTCAGCCTTTCGCCGTCCACGAGTACGAGCACGCGCCCGTGTGAGTTCGCGCCGAATCCGCGCATGCTGATTTCCGACGTTCCCGGGTTGTCGCCGTACTGGCGGAAATAGACGCCGGCCGCGCTTCTCAACGCCGAGACGGTGTCGGTGTAGCCGGCCTTGCGGATCTCCTCTGCCGTGATGACCTGCACCTGGGTGGACATGTCGGCCGCGGCGCGTCCGGTGCGGCTGGCCTGCACAATGATGGGCGGCAGATTGGTGGTGCCGGGGGGAGGTGTGTCACGCGGCGCTTGCGCATGGAGCGTGTGGGTAAAGAACAGACATGCGGCCAGTGCGGCCGGTGTGCGGAGGGGCGGAGTCTGCGTCGTCATCGTTCGGTTTCCTCTTGCGGGAAGGGTTAGACACGTCTGAACGCAAGAGGCGCGAACGCGAGAGCAAAAGGTGTTCCGGATACAGCCGGATGACGCTTAGGCTCCTCTGGCGCGAAGGAGTGCCGCAGGTTGCATCCGGTCCGTCTTCTGGCT
>CAYZQL010000391.1:0-2432 GCA_964480555.1 uncultured Lentisphaeraceae bacterium
CGCCATCTGCACGCGCTCGTAACAGTACTTGTCGTGCATGTAGTGGATGACGTTGAGGGTGTTGATATAGAGGCGCGAAAGCCAGCGGCAGATCTGGTCGAACTTGCGGACCACCTCTTCGTAGTCGAGCACGTCGGACGTGACCGGCGCCATCTCGGGGCCGACCTGCTGCCCGGTAATCTCGTCCTTGCCGCCGTTGATGCAGTAGAGCAGCGCTTTGGCGAGATTCGCCCGGGCGCCGAAGAACTGCATCTGCTTTCCGATGCGCATGGCGGAAACGCAGCAGGCGATTCCGTAGTCGTCGCCGAATTTCTCGCGCATCAGCTCATCGTTCTCGTACTGGATCGACGACGTCGCAATGGAAAGGCGGGCGCAGAACCGCTTGAACGCCTCAGGCAGGCGCGCGCTCCAAAGAACCGTCATGTTCGGCTCCGGTGCGGGGCCGAGGTTGACGAGCGTGTGCATAAACCGGTAGGTCATTTTGGTGACCATGTGGCGGCCGTCCTCACAGATGCCGCCCAGAGACTCCGTGATCCACGTGGGGTCGCCCGAGAAGAGCGCGTCGTAGGCGGGCGTGCGCAGAAACCGCACGAGGCGCAGTTTCATGACGAAGTGGTCGACGAACTCCTGGATCTGCTCCTCGGTGTAACGCCCGGACGCGAGGTCGCGCTCCGCGTAGATGTCGAGGAACGTCGAGACGCGCCCGATCGACATGGCCGCGCCATTCTGCTCTTTGATGGCGGCGAGGTAAGCGAAATACAGCCACTGGACCGCTTCGCGCGTGTCCTGAGCAGGCTGGGAAATGTCGAACCCGTACTGGGCGGCCATGGCCTTGACCTCTTGGAGCGCCCGGATCTGCTCGGAAATCTCTTCCCGGACCTGAATGGCCTCAAGATCCATCGCGTCAAACACGTAGCGCGCCTTGGCCGCCTCTTTGTGCGCGATCAAAAAATCGATCCCGTAGAGCGGCAGCCTGCGGTAATCGCCAATGATGCGCCCGCGCCCGTAAGCGTCAGGCAGACCGGTGATGATGCCGTTGTGGCGGGCGAGCTTCATCTCGTCAGAATAGGTGTCGAACACGCCATCGTTGTGCGTCTTGCGGTACCGGAAGACGTTCTCGATCTCGGCGGGCAGCTCGCGTCCGTAGGCCTTGAGCGAGGCCTTGACCGTGCGGATGCCTCCGAACGGCATGATCGCGCGCTTGAGGGGACTGTCGGTCTGGATGCCGACAATCTGTTCGAGCTCGCGGTCGATGTAGCCCGGCGCATGCGAGACCGGCGTGGAGATGGTGGTGCTGTCGATGTCGTAAACGCCGCCGCGGGCGCGTTCCTCGTCCATGCGCTGGCACACTTTTTCCCAGAGGGTACATGTGCGGGAGGTGGGAGGGGTCAGAAAGGTGTCGTCGCCGTCGTATGGCGTGAAGTGGGTGACGACATAGTCACGCACATTGATATTGATCCGCCAGATATCCTGAGAAAGAGACATGACAACCCCCTTCATGGAGCGCCGGTGCGGGAGCACGTCAACGGACTGGTGCGCCTGGCGGGGGTCGAACCCACAACCTTCGGCTTCGGAGGCCGACACTCTATCCAGTTGAGCTACAGGCGCAAAAAGTGGGCATATATTAGAAGCTAGCCGCCCAAACTGCAAGCCTGATGTTGATTTTAATCCGGGCGCGCAGACACCGGCACTTGCTTTCAGGCAGAGGGCCGGTTATAGTATTCCGAAACGTGAACAAGGAGGAAGTATGGCAGGCAACGTGTTGGACCTTTCGGCGGCGGATTTCGATGCGGCGGTCGCCACCGGAGTGACGTTGGTGGATTTCTGGGCACCCTGGTGCGGACCGTGCAAAATGCAGACCCCCATTCTGGAAACTCAGGTGGCACCTGCGGTGGCGGGCCGGGCAAAGGTGGCCAAGGTGAATGTCGACGACGCCAAAGAGCTGGCCATACGGTTCGCGGTCAAGAGCATACCGGCTTTGATCATCTTCAAGGACGGCAAGGTCGCACAGCAGATGGTCGGGCTGCAGCGAGGCGACGCGTTGGTGAAAGCGATCGATGCGGCGCTCGGAGCATGATTTTTTCGCTTCCGTGTTGACCCGACTCGCAAAATTGGTATGATACTAGGTTTTTAAGCCTTTTTAGAAAGAGGATGAAGGAGCAACGTTTCATGGCGAATATCAAGAGTGCAGTCAAGCGTGCAAAGCAGTCCGAGGCGAGTCGGTTGCGCAACCGGTCGTGCAAAAGTAGCGTGCTGACGGCGCGTAAAAAGGTTCTGGCGGCTATCAGCGCGGGGAACAAGGAAGATGCTCAAAAGCAGTACTCCTCGTACACCTCGGTGCTGGACAAGGCTGCGAAAAAGGGCGTGATCGCGAAGAACAACGCCAACCGCAAAAAGTCCCGCGTGGCGCAGAGCCTCACGAAGATGGCCTA
>CAYZQL010000392.1:0-2425 GCA_964480555.1 uncultured Lentisphaeraceae bacterium
CTTCATACTTTTCGCTCTGGCGCCACACCTGTTCGGACTGGGGCTGCACGCCGCCGACCGCGCAGAAAAGCGCGACCGCGCCGTCCAGCACGCGCAGCGAACGCTCCACTTCGGCCGTGAAGTCCACATGTCCCGGGGTGTCGATCAGACTGATCTGATGATCGCGCCAGGAGACCGCCGTCGCCGCCGAGGTGATGGTGATGCCGCGCTCCTGCTCCTGCACCATGTAGTCCATGGTTGCGGCGCCCTCGTGCACCTCGCCGATCTTGTAATTCTTTCCGGAATAAAAAAGGATGCGCTCGCTGCACGTTGTCTTGCCCGCGTCGATGTGCGCCATAATACCGATGTTACGGACTCTCTCCAGCGGAATGGTTCTGGGCATGGTCTTGGACTCCTTGTAGCCGTGGTCTTCGCTCTAGGGCGCGTTCGCGTTCGACTCGCCCGTTCTGGGCCGGACTCCTGCATCCGGCAAGAAAAGCCCTTTTCGGGGCTAATTAAAGGCGCGTATCTTTGACTTTTTCGGCGGTCAATTCAAGCGCAAAAGCAAAAAATCGCATTTCTTCGCTTTTCTGAGCCGGCCTGAGACCCGCCGCTCAACCGTTTCAGAAAGCCGGCCGTTCGGGCTGTTTCCCGGCGCCGGGTGCGGGTGCCGCCTCGCGCTTCGCCTGGCGGGCCGCCTGTGCGGCCTCGCGCTGGGCGACCTGGATTTGCAGCATTTTCTTCAGCGTCTCTTCGGGCAGCTGGAGGTTCACGGTCACGACCGTGTCCTGCAGCGCGACCTTGACCCCTTGCGCAAGCGCCGCCGCGTCCGGATTCTGCGCCGCCTGCAGCATCACGAGCGCCTGCAACCCCAGCGCGGCCTGGTTCAACTGTTGCGCCATTTCCGCATTTTGCCCCCTTGTCGATACCCTCGCGTTTCGGCGCCGCGCCCCGCTGGCCGCGCCTCCGCACTAGCGCAGCACGGCCGCCCCGAGACCGATGAGAAAAAGCCCGAACAGGACGTTCAGGGCTCCCGCAAGCCGGAAAAGCACCGGCCTCTGCGTCATCCAGACGATGGCCTGGCGGAGCTTCCACGGATAAAGGATCAGAACCATTCCCTTGACGATGCAGAGGTAGGCCACGGCGACGACCGCCAGCCGCCACGGCGAAGGGTGGACGCGCGCCACGTGCAACAGCTCGTAGGGGAAGAGCACCAGAATGCCGCCGAGCGCGCGGCAGGGCAAAAGATTGTCGAGCCAGTACCAGGTGAGGGGGATGCAGATCAGCACGGCGAAAGGAATATATGTTTTGAACGGCAGAAGGAGGTCGAGCTCCATCGTCCAGAGCGCGTACCCGGCCCAGACCCATGCGATCGTGCTGAGGATGCCGCCCGCGATGACGCTGCGCGGCAGGGCATTGTAGAACCGGGAGAGCGGCCCGGGTGCGACGGCGATGGCGGCGCCCAGCAGGACGCAGATAAGACCCAGAACATAGCACCAGCAAGAAAGCGGCATGGGGAACTCCGTTATAAGATGGGGCGCCATTAAAGCACATCCGGCCTCAGAAAGGGAAGACGGTAATAATCATGTCTCAGGGTGTTACCCGCCGCAAAGCGGGAATTTCCCTGCCGGGACGATTCGGATGCCGCAAAGGCCCGTCCTGATACTCTTGCGCTCCTCGTCTTTTGCGATCAGAAAAAAGCATTGTACAACGCCTGCACCGCTTTCGCGCGCTGCTCGGCCTTGACCCCGAACATCATGCTGATCTCGGACGAGCCCTGGTTCATCATCTCGATGTTCACGCCCGCATCCGACAACGCCCGAGTCGCTTTCGCGGCCATGCCCACCGTGTAGTAGAGCCCCTCGCCGACCACCATCACCAGCGCGTAGCCGCGCTCCACCAGCACCGCGTCGGGGTTCAGGTCGCGCTTGATGCGCTCGATCACGCGCCGCTCGCACTCCGGGCTGAAATTCTTGTCGCGGATCACCACCGACACGTTGTCGATGCCCGAAGGCATGTGTTCGTACGACACGCCCTCCCACTCCAGAATCTGGAGAAGGTGGCGGCCGAACCCGATCTCGCGGTTCATCATGTACTTGTCCACAAAGATATTGCAGAAGCCGTCGTCGCTGGCGATGCCCACCACGCCGCCCGCCAAAACGCGGCGCGACTGCACGATCAGCGTTCCCGGCTCCTGCGGCCGGTTGGTGTTGCGCACGTTGATCGGAACCCCCGCCTTCACCGCCGGGATCACCGCCTCGTCGTGGAACACGCCGAACCCGGCGTAAGAGAGTTCGCGCATCTCGCGGTAGGTCATCATCGGGATGCCGGCTTTCACGTTCGGCACCAGGCGCGGATCCACCGGGTACACCGAGTCCACATCGGTGAAGTTCTCGTAGACGTCGGCCTTCACCGCCGCCGCCAGGATCGAGCCCGTGATGTCCGA
>CAYZQL010000393.1:0-2423 GCA_964480555.1 uncultured Lentisphaeraceae bacterium
TCCATCCGAATCTGCCGGGCAACCGGTTCATGGCCGCGGCGATTCTCGCGGCGGCGGGCGAGATCCCTGCTGCGGACGTGACGCCTGCCGGTGCGGAGAGGTTCTTCGCGGTGCCGAAAGGGTCGGCCGCGGAAATGTTGTGGACGGCGCTCGATCCGGTGCGCAAGGAGACGGAACGCCTCCGCGCGCTTGTCTACTGCGATCGCTTTGTGAAAGGGCTCGGTGCAAAGGTGGATCTTGCGGACATCGGTCCGGCGGCAACGGCAGTCGAGAAGTGGGTGGACGGCGAGTTTTCGCGCTGCAAGGATGCGGCGCGCTGCGAACGCCTTCGGAAGGTGCGCGTCGACTACCGCGAAAGCCGCGTGAAGGTGCCCGAGTACCAGAGAGCGCTCGAAAAGTTGCACCGGGAGACCGTCGAAAAATGGGCGTGCGGTCCCGTGTGCGTGACGCCGGGCGTCGATCTTATGGAGGCGGTGAGAACGGCCCGAATCCGGAAGGAGAAGGTCGTGCTTTTCGCACCGGGCGACTATGTTCTCGATTCGCCGCTCGTGCTCGAGGCGGTGGATTCGGGATTGACGCTCCGCGCCGAAAAACCGGGAACGGCGTGCCTGCGCGGCGATGTGAAGCTGACGAGCTGGGAGCCGGATGGAGACGGGCTCTGCGCCGCCGACGTGCCGGGCGTGAAGGAAGGCAAACACGATACGCGTACGCTCGTCGTGAATGGCACGTTCGCCCCGCGTGCGGAGCTGCCCGGCAGCGGAAAACGTTTCCAGCTTACAGACAAATGCACGCTCAAGATGCGTAGCGCGATGGAGGGTTTCTGGGACCGTCCCCCGACCGATCGCGAAACGCGGTCGTTCGGCTACAAGCCGGAAGACTTGCCGCAAGGGTTGGATATTTCTAATGCGGAAGTGAGGGTCTTTCATGTGTGGAGCGAATCGTTGGTCGGCATCGCATCCAATGTGGTCGCCGAAAACCGCATCTGGCTCACGAAGAATATTCCGCCGATCGGCATCTGGAACCGCCGCGACTACATCGTCTACAACACGCGGGAGGGCATGAAGGAGCCGGGGCAGTGGTACTTGGACAGGACGCGCGGCAAGGTGGTGTACCGTCCGAAACCGGGCGAGGACATGAAGAAGGTGTCCGTTTCCGTGCCCGTGCTGGAGCTGTTGCTCACCGCGAAAGACGTGCAGAACGTGACGCTAGAGGGCCTTGCCTTTACGGGAACAACGCCGCCTCTGATGCGGGCCGGGTTCGCGGGACTCGACCTGCCGGGTGCCGTGCAGTTCTCCGGCTCCAGCGACGGCCTGCGGCTTGAGAACCTGTCGTTCTTCTTTACGGGAGGAACGGCGCTGCAGGTGAACGGAGCGCCGGGCGCGCGCGTGGCGGCGTGCCGATTCACGGACATCGGCGGAGTGGGCGCACGCGTGCACGGCGACAAACTCGAGTTCGTCTCGAACCGGATCGAGCGCGTGGGCGTGCAGTATCCGAGCGCGTGCGGCGCGTCCGTGGGCGGCGATCAGGCGCACGTGCGGCGCAACACGGTGACGGACGGCCCCTACAGCGGCATCCTCGCCGGCGGCGCGGGCGCCGTCTATGAGGAGAACCGCATCGCCCGCGTGATGCGCCTCCTTTCCGACGGCGCGGCGTTCTACGGCGGTTACAACCGCTGCACGTTCCGCAACAATCTCATCGAGGATATCAAGACGGTGGGCGGAGGTTATGGCGGCAACGGTCTCTACAATGACGAAGGCGGCTTTGGAAATGTTTTCGAGGGGAACGTGACGGTGGACGTGCCGATCCCGTTCCACATGCACATGTCACGGGGGAACGTGCTGAGGAACAACACGTTCATCATCCACGGCGACGCCACCCTGTCGTTCCAGAACAGTATCGAGACGGTCTTTGAGGGCAACCGGGTCTACTACGGCGGGAAATACCGCGTGGTTTCGCCGGAGGCGGTCGCCGTCTGGAAGGACAACGTTTTCTTCGGGCCGTTCGGCATCCAGGAGGAGCCGAGACCGGATGTTCCGGTGCAGAAAAGGAAGGCGGTGGCGGTTGGACGGGGGAAGCCGGGCGTACGGATCGGTCTTGACCGCACCGCGGACGGACGCCATCACGGCGGCAGCCCGATGAACGGCGACGTGTGGTGGGATGATGAGGCTCTGCATGTCCGTCTCAAAATCGTCCACATGTCTGACGAGCCGATAACGGTGGGGACCTCTTGGGGCGCGGCCGACGGCGTGCGGCTGACGGTGAACGGCAAGACGTTCGACTATTTTGCGAAAGGCGAGAAGAGGGCCGGTCGGCCGAATTACGACATCGCGGCAGACATCCCGTGGCGGGAGATGGGCCTCGAACCGAAGAAGGGAATCGAGATTCCGTTCAACGCGCAAAACTACGTGTCGGCCTCAGGAAAG
>CAYZQL010000394.1:0-2403 GCA_964480555.1 uncultured Lentisphaeraceae bacterium
AGGCTACCCTTTTCACCGCAATCGCCCTCATGGACGTGCAGCGACGTTTCGCGGAATCGCCCCAAAAAAGCCGCGGGCACCGTTTCTTATATCATCCCGCTTTCCGAGAAGCGCTGGCCTTCCAACGCATCGTGCTCACCGCCGAAGGAGGCGACACCACGCTCATCAATGAATGGCAGGCGCTTTACGATGAGGAAGTCGCCCGTCATGCCCCCCCCCCTCGGCGTGATGACGGCCAGCCGGACGAAGAGGCCAACGAGCCTCGCGACGGCGAGGAGGATCAGCCCCCCCGGGGCCGCCGCCGCCGCAGGCGCCGCAAGCCGCATTCGGACAGCACGTCTGCCGATCCCAAAGCGCAGCACCGCGACGCCCGTACCGACAACCCCGTCACCGTAACCGAAATCGGACCTGAACCTGTGCGGACCGACGGCTGCGATTGACCTCGCACGTGTTGCCACCTCCAGAAGGTTATGACGCTTCCGTATGCGCCACTGTTTCCAGTATAGACTCGAATATGCCGCCTTGCGCGCGTCTGCCGCACTCTTGCGGGCACTGCCTTATCGCGCCGCTCTGGCCGTGGCGTGGGGGTTCGCGGCCTTCGTTTTTTATGTTTGCCGTTTCCGGCGCCGCGAAACCCTCCGCCGGATCCATGAGGTGTTCGGCGCGGAGTTCCCCTCCCGGCGCGCCCGACGCATCGCTTGGCTTTCCCTGCGCAACATGGCCTTCAACATGGTCGAAATGATGCGCGCGTCCTCCATCGACCGCATGTGGGTCGACCGCCATATCCCCGCTTTCCCGGCAGCCGTGCCGCAGGTGCAGGCGCTGATCCGGCAATACGGCGGCGCGGTCATCAGCGTGCCTCACATGGGCAATTGGGATCTCGCCGGGTGGGCGTGCCACCGCTACGGCATCCGCATGTTCAGCATCGCCGGCAAACAGAAGAATCCGCTGGTCAACAGCTGGATCAACCGCCAGCGCGAGTCGGGCATGACCATTCTCGAGCGCGGAGGCGGCACCCTCAAACAGATCATCCGGCTGCTGCGTGACGGCAACGTGCTGGCCATCCTCCCGGATGTGCGGGTCTACACGCCTGACCTCAAGATCCCCTTTCTCGGCGCCACCGCCAATTTCGGCCGCGGCATGGCCCTGTTCGCCATCGCGGCCAAGGTCCCCGTCATCCCCGCCATTCTGCGACGCGAAGGCTGGACCCTCCATGGCTTTGACCTGCTCCCGGCCATCCTGCCCGACCCTTCTTTGGACAAAGAGGCCGACGCGCGGCGCATCACCGGGATCGTCATCGCCCGTGTGGAGGCCGCCATCCGTCACGCGCCAGAACAGTGGTTCTGGTACAATAAGCGCTGGGTGCTCACGCCCCTTCGCGAAGAGAACCCCTCCGCCTCACTGCCGGCCGAGGCGCAACCCGAATGCCCCGCCTGATTGAAAGGAACAGTAAATCCATGATCCGTGTCAACGAGAACTACAGCAAGCTCCAGTCCTCCTACCTCTTCTCCGAAATAGCCAAGCGCGTCAAAGCCTATCAGGCGGAACATCCCGACAAGAAGGTCCTCCGGCTCGGCATCGGGGACGTCACCGAACCCCTGCCGCCCGCTTGCATCGAAGCCCTGCACAAAGCCGTGGATGAGATGGCCGCCCGCGCCACCTTCCGCGGATACGGCCCCGAGCAGGGCTACGATTTCCTGCGGGAAGCGATCGCGCAGAACGATTACCAGTCCCGCGGCGCAAAGATTGACGCGTGTGAGGTTTTCGTGAGCGACGGCTCCAAATGTGATACCGCCAATATCCAAGAGCTCTTTGCCGACAAACTCACCATCGCCATTCCCGACCCGGTCTACCCGGTCTATGTGGACACCAACGTCATGGCGGGCCGCACCGGCAAAAACAGCCGAGGCCGTTACAAAGGATTCGTCTATCTCGACAGCACGGAGGCCAACGGGTTCGTGCCCGCCCTGCCAGACCAGCCCGTGGACCTCATCTACCTCTGTTTCCCCAACAATCCGACCGGCGCGACCGCCACACGCGAGCAGCTCGCGGCCTGGGTGCGTTATGCGCGTGAAAACAAGGCGCTGATTCTTTTCGACGCCGCCTACGAAGCCTTCATCCGCGATCCCGCCCTGCCCCACAGCATTTACGAAATCGAAGGGGCACGCGATGTGGCGATCGAGTTCCGCAGTTTTTCGAAGACCGCCGGATTCACCGGCACGCGCTGCGCCTTCACCGTCGTCCCCACCTCGGTCATGGCCTACACAAAAAAAGGCGAAGCCGTGCCGCTGCACCCGTTGTGGACCCGCCGGCACACCACCAAGTTCAACGGCGTTTCCTACCCCGTCCAGCGCGCCGCCGAGGCGGTCTATTCGGAAGAGGGGAAAACCCAGACCCGGGCAC
>CAYZQL010000395.1:0-2400 GCA_964480555.1 uncultured Lentisphaeraceae bacterium
GGGCCACGCGCGCCCGCGCGCCCGGCGGCTCGTTCATCTGGCCGAACACCATCGCCGTCTTGTCGAGCACGCCCGCGCTCCCCATCTCCTGGTAGAGCGCCGTGCCCTCGCGCGTGCGCTCGCCGACGCCGGCGAACACCGAGTAGCCGCCGTGCTCGTGAGCGATGTTGTGGATCAGCTCTTGGATCAGCACGGTCTTGCCCACGCCCGCGCCGCCGAACAGGCCGATCTTGCCGCCCTTGCGGTAAGGGGTCAGCAGGTCGATCACCTTGATGCCGGTGACCAGCACCTGCGCCTCGGGGTTCTGCTCGAGGAAAGGCGGCGGCTGGCGGTGGATCGGCAGCCACTCGTCCGACGTGACCGGCCCCTTGCCGTCCACGGGAACGCCCAGCAGGTTCATCACGCGCCCCAGCGTGGGCCGGCCGACCGGCATGGTGATGGGCTGGCCCATGTCGAGCACCTCGGCGTCGCGCACCAGCCCGATGGTCGAGTCCATCGCGATCGCCCGCACGCGGCAGTCGCCCAAATGCTGCGCCACTTCGAGCACCAGGTTGTCCGGCCGGTCGTTCAGCAGGGGGTTGGTGGTCTTCAGCGCGTGGAGCAGCCGCGGCCGATGGCCGTCCGGGAACTCCACATCCACCACCGCGCCCAGCACTTGGATGACGCGCCCGCGATTCACACTCTCCGCCGTCTGTTCACTCATAACGCCCTCTGACATCCGGGTGGACACGCGGCCCGCCCCTGTTCGGTTTACCCCAGCGATTCCGCGCCGCTCACGATTTCGGTCAGCTCATTGGTGATGGCCGCCTGCCGCGCGCGGTTCCTCAGCAGGATGAGCTCTTTCTCCATGCGCCGCAAGTTGATCGTCGCGTTCTCCATGGCCATCACGCGCGAAGCCTGCTCGCTGGCCGCACGGTTGAGCTGCGCCGTGTACACGCAGGAATGGACCCACTGGCGCACGATCGCCTCCAGCATGCGGTCGTCCAGCGGCTCGATGATCTCCGAGACGGGCTCTTGCTCCGCAACGGCGCCGGTCACTCTCCACGGGTCGTACGGCAAGATCCGCCTGATTTCGGTCTGATGCACCATGGTGCTGACGAACCGGTTGCCCGCGACCCACACCTCGTCGTACCGGCCCGCCAGAAAGCCGTCCAGCGCGAACGACGAGACCGGCGCGGTCTCCTGGATGTGCGGATGGGCCGTCAGGTCCATCGCCTTCCTGCACGGCGGGATCTCGCGCCAGAGCGCCGCATAGCCCTTCTGCCCCGCGTAGAGCGCCTCGACCTGCGCGCTGCGGGTTGCGGTCTGCTCCTTGTGCCAGAGCCGGACCTCGCGTATGACCGTGCTGTTGAAGGAGCCGCACAGCCCGCGGTCGGAGCACATCACCAGCAGCAGGATGCGCACGTTCCGCTCGGGCGGCGGCAGGCACAGCCGGTGCTTCTTGAAGCGCTCCAGCCGCGCGATCCTCGACAGCAGCCGGAGCTGCAGAAAAAACGGCTCCGGCAGGCGCAGCTCGGTCTGGGCGCGGTGCAAGTGCGAGGCCGCCACCATCTTCATGGTCGAGGTCACCCGCCGCATCCCGCTCATGGCGGCGAGTTTCGCACTGAATTCACGGAAGTTTGCCATGGTTCACACCGCCTGCCGCGCGTTACCCTTTGCGATAGGGCTTCACGGTCTCCTCGATGACGCCCGCGAGCAGCCCTTTGAGCTCGTCGTCCATGACCGGCCGGGCCGCGAAGCGCGCCGCATACGCCCGCCCGCCCTCGCGCGTGTCGATCGCGTCATACAGGGCTTTGACCACCTCCTGCAAGCGGCTGTCGGGCACCTTCACCAGAGCCTTCTGCGTGCCCGCGTACAGCACGGCCACCTGCTTGTGCACCGCGACCGGCTTGTTGGGCACCTGGCGCAGCACGTGCATCAGCGACCGCCCCACCGCGAGCTGCTCGAGCGTGCCCGCGTCCAGGTCCGACGAGAAGCGCATGAAGGCCTCGAGTTCGCGGTACTGCGCCAGCAACATGCGCAGCGGGCCCGCCGTCTGCTTCATCGCCTTGACCTGCGCATCGCCGCCGACACGCGACACCGACACGCCGGGGTTGATGGCCGGCCGCTGCCCTTCGTGGAACAGCCCGGCCTCCAGAAAGATCTGCCCGTCCGTGATCGAGATCACGTTGGTGGGGATGTACGCCGAGATGTCGTTCGCCTGGGTCTCGACGATCGGCAGCGCCGTCAGGCTGCCGCCGCCCTTCGCGTCGGACATCTTCGCCGCGCGCTCGAGCAGGCGGCTATGCAGATAGAAGATGTCGCCCGGGAACGCCTCGCGCCCCGGCGGGCGGCGCAGCAGCAGCGACATCTGGCGGTAGGCCTGCGCGTGCTTGGTGAGGTCGTCGTAGATCACCAGCG
>CAYZQL010000396.1:0-2388 GCA_964480555.1 uncultured Lentisphaeraceae bacterium
TGGTGATCCTGAACAACGGCTACCTCGGCATGGTGCGGCAGTGGCAGGAGCTGTTTTACGGCAAGCGCTACTCGGGCGTGATGCTGAGCCAGCACGGGCGGCTGCCCAACGAGCACATCGACGAGGCGCCGGCCTACCTGCCGGACTTCGTGAAGATGGCCGAGGCGCACGGCGCACGCACGCGCCGCGTCGCGAAGCCGGACGACGTGGCGCCCGCTCTGGCCGAGGCCTTCGCCAGCCGCGCGACCTGGGTGATCGAGTGCATCGTCTCCCCCGAGGCCAACGTGTACCCCATGATCCCCCCCGGCCAGCATGTGGCGGAGATGATCAACCGAACCGTGTGAGGGACAGGTTGATAGGCTGTAGCCTGTTAGACTGTCAGGAAGAGAAGAAAAGGCCATACGATGAAACACATCATCAACTGCTTAGTGGAAAACCAGCCCGGCGTGCTCGCGCGCATCGTGGGTCTCATTTCGGGCCGCGGCTACAACATCGAAACGCTGAACGTGGGCCCCACCGCGGACCCCACGGTCTCGAAGATGACCATCGTGGTGCCGGGAGACGCCCACGTCATCTCGCAGGTGACGCACCAGCTCTCCAAGCAGGTCGACGTGATCGAGGTGGTCAACATGACCAACCGCCGCCACCTCGACCGCGAGCTCATCCTGGTGCGCCTGGCGACCCAGGACCACCACGCCCGGGCGGAGATCGTGGACCTCGCGTCGCTGTTCATGGCGCGCGTGGTGGCGGTGCAGGAAGAGTCGGTGACCATCCAGATGGCGGGCAACCAGGAAACGGTGGCCGACTTCCTGCGCCTGCTCAAGCCGTACGCCATCATCGACATTTCGCGCACCGGCGTGATCGCCGTCGGGCGCGAGGCGTCCGACCACCCGGCCCACCCGGCCAAGTAACGCGCGGGAGGTTGACGGCATGGCACAGGCGTACCGCTTCGGGCTTTTGGGGCATCCGGTGGCGCACTCGCTCTCGCCGGTGATGCACGCGGCCTCGTTCCGCGCGCTGGGCATCGAGGCGGAGTACCTTTGCCTGGACGTGCCGCCCGAGGCGCTGGCCGGCCAACTCGACGCCTGCCGCCGCGAAGGCTTCACCGGGCTCAACCTGACGGTGCCCCACAAAGAGGCCGCCGTGCCGCTGATGGACCGCCTCGACCGCTCCGCGCGCCTGTTCGGAGCGGTCAACACAGTGAGCTTCACTCCGCGCGGGCTCACCGGCTTCAACACCGACGCGGAAGGGTTCCTGGCCGACCTGGCCCTGAACTGCCGCCTCTCGCCGATGGGCCGCAGCGTGCTGATCCTCGGCTGCGGCGGCGCGGGGCGGGCGCTGGCGATCGCCTGCGTCAACGCGGGCGCCGCGGACGTGCTGCTGGCCAACCGGACGTTCGAGAAGGCGGAGCGGCTGGCCGGGGACATCCGGCGCGTGCTGCCGGATGCGTCGGCGCACGTGGAGGCGCTCCCCTCCGACGCCGGCGTCTGGGCCGAGCGGTGCCGCAGCGTCGACGTGGCGGTGCAGTGCACGCCCGCGGGGCTGCACGAAGGGGACGCGCCGGCCCTGCCGACCGAAGCCTTCCGGCCCGGCCAGCTCCTGTACGACATCGTCTATACCGCCCGCGTGACCCCCACCATGCGCGCGGCGCTGGCGGCCGGCGCGGACGCGGTGAACGGCGCGGGCATGCTGGTGTACCAGGGCGCGGCGGCCTTCGCGCTGTGGACCGGCCAGACCGCCGATGTGGCCGCGATGCGGGCCGCGCTCGAGGCCCGCATTTACGCCGCCGGCGAGGCGGGAGCAGCGGCGGAGACAAAAAAATGACGGCCTGAAAAAATCCCGCTTGCATCGGGCGGGGTTATGTTGGTATCGTGTTGCGTTTCACGGAGGAGCAAATGGTCAAAATCAGACTTCGCAGAACAGGTTGTAACAACAACGCGTCGTTCCGCGTGGTGGCAACGGATGAGCGTTCGCCCCGCGACGGTAAGTTTTTGGAGATTCTGGGCTGGTACGATCCCAAGCGTGAAGGCGAGAACTTCAAGCTGGACATGGATCGTGTGGCGCACTGGCAATCCAAAGGCGCGCGTTTGAGTGAGACCGTGGCGAGCATGGTCCGCAAGACGAAAAAAAGCGCGACCGCAGCTACGGCGTAACGGCGTTGGACGGTCAGTATGGGCGGCCCCCTGAAGATCGACGTGCTGACCGTGTTTCCCGGCATGCTCCGAGGTTTCCTCGAAGAGAGCATGCTGAAGCGGGCGGCGGCGCAGGGGGCGGTGGTTTTTCGTACGGTTGATTTGCGGGATTTTGCGCACGACGCCCGGCGCACCGCGGATGACAGGCCGTACGGCGGCGGCCCCGGCATGATCATGAAGCCGGAGCTGTGGTTCG
>CAYZQL010000397.1:0-2382 GCA_964480555.1 uncultured Lentisphaeraceae bacterium
GTTCGGCCACCTCCGGCGCGTCGCGCCCCTCGGGCGGCAGCACGGCCTCATACAGGTGGCGCTTGCCGGACTTGACCACTTCCAACACCGGACGGCGGCCGTAGACCCAGTCGCCGCGGTCAGATGGGGCACGCCGCTCGTCGGCGTGTTCCCCCCGGAAATCCTTAAACTGCTTGTTTCTCTGTCTCATTGAAGACAAAGTGTACGCGACCCTTTTCGCGGAAGCAATCCGCTTCTTTATTGCAGTTTGATCAGGGTGCCGGCTTGAGCCACCCCAGCACCGCGATCAGCGCGACGCAGGCGGTGTCGGTCCGCAACGTGTGCCCGCCCAGGGAGAACAGCTCGAAGCCGCGCGCCAGCAGCATCCTCACCTCGTAGTCGGTCCAGCCGCCTTCCGGGCCGACGGCCAGCAGCGGACGCGTTCCGGCCCGGCCGGCGGCAGGCAGAGGCGTGCGCGGGCCGGGATGTGCCAGCAGGCGCGACGGGCCTGGGAAAAGCGACTCCAACTCATCCTCGACAAACGGCTTGAAGCGCGGGCGCACCAACACCTCGGGCAGCCGCGTCAGCCCGGCCTGAGTCAGCCCCTCGATGAGCAACGGACGGTAGTGCGCGGCGGCCAGCCACTGGCTGCTGAAATAGCACTTCTCGACTTTGGCGGCGTTGACCACCACCACGCGCCCCGCGCCGAGGGCGGCCAGCTGCGGCCACAGCCGCTTGAGCACTTTCGGCCGCGGCGCGGCCAGCAGCAGGTCGAACCAAGGTTCGGGCATCGCTTGGGCGTGCTCCGGCAACAGCCGCACCTGCGCGTCCGAGACCTCGATGACCTTTGATTCCCCGGCCAGACCGTTCACCGTGCCCGTGCGGATCGCGTCGCCTGGGGAGACGCGCAAAACCTCGCGGATGTGTGCGGCCCGCCCGTCCGACAGCACCACCGTGCCGTCGCCCCGGACCTCCCCCGCTTCAAAAAGAATGCGGTTCATACGTTCAGTCGATCTCGTCGCCGAGGTCAATGTCGTCGAGATCGATCTCGCCGGTGAACACGAACTTCACGGGGCCCGACAGCGTCAGCCCCGTGCATTTGTGGTGCCGCCAGTCGCCGTCGATCGTGAGATCGTAGCCCGAAGGGGTCTTGACCTTTGTGGGCAGCGTGAACTGCGCAGTCTCCACCGCCACCACCACGCACGCGACCGCGCCGGTGCCACACGCGCCGGACTCGGCTTCGACCCCGCGCTCATAGGTGCGCATCGTCATGCGGTTCGGCGCGCGGAACGTGACGAAGTCCACGTTCGTGCCGTCGGGCGCAAAAGCGGGGTGCAGGCGCAGCGCGCGGCCCAGCCCCTGCACATCGACCGTGCTGATGTTCGGCACCTGCACCACAAAGTGCGGCACGCCCGTGTTGATGAAATCGCCCCGGACGGTCTCTCCCCCGACCTTGAGCTCGATGCCGTAGTTCTTCTTCGTCGGCTCCGGCATCCAGACGCAGGCGCCGTTTTTCGTGAGCTGCGCGTCCACCAGCCCGCACATCGTCTCGATCGTCAGGGCCGTGCCGCTCGCGCCGATCGCGTGGGCGAACGCCGCCGCGCACCGCGACCCGTTCCCGCACAGCTCCACCTCGGTCCCGTCGGGGTTCAGGAACCGCATGCGGAAGTCGGCTTTGTCCGACCGCTGCACCAGAATCACGCCCTCGCAGCCGATCCCCGTGCGGCGGCCGGCCAGAGCGGCCATCAGGAAATGGTCTTCCCAAGGAACCGTTCCTTCCCGATCATCGATCAGCACGAAATCGTTGCCTGCCCCATGCATTTTCGTGAATTTGATTTTCATCGGCTCCGTCCTCCTTTCGCACGCCCCAAGGTCACGGCATGTCGCGTCCGAAAATGCGCATCATCCGCGTCCGCAGGTCGCCTTCCGTCTCCATCGGTATCTCGGCCCCGCCCGAGAGGGTGACCATATCGGAGAGAATGTTGAGAGCCTCGTCGAGGACCACGTCGTCTTCTCCCGCGCCTTTTTGCGCCGACTCCATCTCCTCGTCCTCGAGCTTGCGCATCTCGCGCTCGGCCTTCATGATCTTGCGGCGCTGATTGATCTCCAGCGGCACTTCGGTTTTCGCATTCACCTCCTGCACGTGCCGCACGAGCGTGCAGTACCGCGCGTACCGACTGTTGGCCGCCAGACGCTTGGCCGATTGCTCCTTCAATTGCGGCACGAATTTGGCCACATCAGATACCGGAATGTAGAGGGCCGACTCGACCTGCGTCCAGGGCAATGCGCCCGGCAGTTTGTCCTCGCCGATGTCCAGGCCGTCCAGCGTCGAGGGGATCACAATGTCGGACGCCACGCCTTTGCGCTGGGTGGAAGAGCCGTTGATGCGGTAAAAGCTCGCGG
>CAYZQL010000398.1:0-2374 GCA_964480555.1 uncultured Lentisphaeraceae bacterium
CCTCCAGATGCTCCGAAAGGTGGTCGAACTCGACGCCGACAGGGCCGTCGAAACCCTGCCGCTTCAATTCGTCCAGCACGGCGGGGATGTTGCCGATCCCCTGCCCGTACGGCAAATCCGGGCTTTGGGGTTTTGCCTCTTTGACGTCCTTGAGATGAACGGACAGGACGCGGCCCTGAACCGTTTTGAGATAGGCGACCGGATCCATGCCGGAGCGGATGATGTGTCCCGTGTCCACCGAGAAGCCCATGCGCGGGTCGCGCCCCTCCATCAGCCCCATCAGGTAGACGGGGTCCCAGTTGCGGTACTGCGGCTTGTCGGGATTCTTCGCGTGATTGTGGAAACAGAGCTGAATGTCGTACTCTTTGACCACGCTTTCAATGAGGTCGAAGCGGTCTGCGGGCGGCTCGCCGGTCAGGCCCCGGAGCCCCAGTTTCTTCGCGAAGGCGAACAGCTTGCGCGCGTCCTCATCGGTTTTGCCGATGTCGCCGAAGTAGGCATTCACGGCCCGAATGCCGCTCGCCTGCAGCTTAGCCTTTAGGGCCGCGAGGTGTTCGCCGGCGAGGTTCGCGTTCAAAATGACGTCCGGATGCTCCGGGCTGAGTTTCTGCCAGAGGAAGAACTCGATGACCTCGGCGCCGCACGCCTTGGCCTTGTCGATCGCCTCGAACGCCGTGACCTGCCGGAACGAATAGGCGGACACGCCGGCCTCGAAGGCTTGAGCGTTCGCCGCCAGAGCGAACAGGGCCGCAGCCAAAATGGAATCCGATCGCCTCATCATACTTCTCCTTATACGGATCGCGTCTATTTTTCGAACAAACTCTTGATCGCCGCGAGCGTGCGCTCCACCAATATCTGCCCGCCTTCCGGTCCGACCAGAGAGGACTGCGGGATCGCACTATACCCTTTTCCGGCCAGCGCGCGCGGCGTTGGCAGATAGAAGGCCATGCCCAACGGGCTCGCCAACTGAATCAGCACGGTCTGGACCGCCGGACTGCGGCCTTGAATCTGTATGCCGTAATCCGTGTACAACTCGAACGGATTGGTCACAACCGCCGCGTCGCCGAGACGGAGCGCGTGAAGCTCGACCGGGTTGACGGTTCCGCCGTCGCGCCGCTGCGTTTCATACCGGTCCACAACCCGCTTATGCCAGCGCCGGCGCCAGTAATCCGAACCTTCCAGCGCAGGTTTCGCCGCGAGGCGCTCATACTCCTTTTTGGCTTCGGCATAATCGGCATCGGCGACCGGGTGCTCCGGCAGATCGAACCGCTCAACGCGGTGAACGAACGGCACGTCCGTTCGCACCTCCGCCTGAACCGCCTCCCACGTCTCCACCACCGCGCCGACGATCCGCCGCCCCAGCTCCTGCGTGCGCGACATGCCTCGAAGACGCTCCATGCGCGTCTCGCTCGCGTGTCGCACCATCAGATGCGGGGACTGATCGCCGGCCGGGCCGACAAAGCCCAACACGGTCAGGCCGCTCCCGTATCTGGCCCGCAGCCCCTCGCGCACGTCATGCCAGAAATCCGCACTCACCCGCGGCCCGCAGGGTCCGCGCTCATCGGTCTGCGCCGGACACGGCACCGTCACCGCCACCGCGGTCAGCCGGTTTCGCGCGTCCAGAAAAAACAGCGAATCCACCGCATGGTCCTCACACCCCTCCAACCCCCGGAAGGTCGCGGCGTTGCTTTTCCCGTACATCACGGCCGAACCGTCGGCATACACCGCCCTGCGGTTCTGGGCCACAACCGCATGCCCGAGTCCCCACGCCACCGCCCCACGCTGACGTCCCTCCCAGGCTTTGACCACGGCCTCGGCCATCCGGTCAAACATAAACGGCACATACTCGTGCGGTTCCATCGCGCCCGGATACCGTTCGTACGCCTCCTGATCCAGTGCGGGCGTTTTGTGCGTGTGGGTGGCGGCGAGGATGAGCTTGCTGATGTCGAAACCCGGCAGTCGCGGAGCCACCTGTTTGCGGAAGCGGGCCTGAATGCCGGGTCGGATCACGCACAGGTCGCAGGAGACGAGAATCGCGCAGTCGGCCGGCGCTCCGTTCGTACGCGACTCGAGCGCCAGCACGTTCGCCGTAACGCGGCTGTTGATCCCCGTCGAGATGGGCGCGGTCATGCCGCCCGTCAGCGCGACGGGACGGTCCGGCGTGATGTCCGCCTGCGCCGCGCCGACATAAAGTTCTGCGGCCATGCCCGACGCGGTCAGCGCCACCGTCACCGCTCCCATGATAATCCGTCTTTTGTTCATGCCACCCCCCGTATTTCGTGTCCGCTCCGCCCCGCCCACTTCAGCACTTCAGAACGTTTCCAGCTTCCAGCCGTTGTGCATGGGCCGGACCAGCATCGCGTTGGCGAGGTCG
>CAYZQL010000399.1:0-2365 GCA_964480555.1 uncultured Lentisphaeraceae bacterium
GTCATACCCGTAAAACACGCGCTCGTGCCCCATGGACCTCAACGTCACAGGCATCGGCTTCTGCCGGGCCTCTCGCCGCACACGCGTGATAAACTGGTGTATGGTCGTGTTCATGTGACGCCGTCCGCCTCTTCTCTACCTCACCTCCGCCCGGCTCAGGCGCCACACCGGCGCTGTTCCCGGGCGATCAGCTCCTCCGTCAACCCTCCCACCGCTTCAAGGCCGCAGGCATCGGCTGCCTCCAGCAGGTTCTCCAGCGCAGGCAGGATGTGGCGCGTAAAGGACGCCTGCCCCACCGACGCCAGCCTCCCGAACGCGCCCAGCGCCTGAACCAGACGTTGAACCGCGCCTTCGTGAAACAGCCCGACCGCCTCGGGATGCTCCGGATGGCACCTCCCATATTCGGCGATCAGACAGGCTCTTGAAGAAACGGTAAGTTTAACATAAGGGTCGTATAAAAGAGAAGCCAGATCATAGGCGGCCGCCCCCAGCCGCATCCCTTGGAAATCGATGAACGCGAACCGGTTACCCCGAAAGAGGATGTTGCTGGACTGGAAGTCGCGGTGCACCACCACCTGCCCCGCGCCCGCCAGCCGCCCGGCCAGCGTCCGCAGCTCCTCGGCCGCCTCCTCCGGCAGCGCGTCGAGCCCATACCGCTCTACCAGCAGGTGTTTCTCGAACAGCCCCCGCTCCCAAGCGTACAAGGCCCCGTCGAACGGCGGCTCCAGTTCCGTTCCGCTTTCCAGGACCCGCCGCGTCCCCTCGCGGTGCAGGCGCGCCAAGGCCGCCACCACGGGCCGGTACCACGTCTCCGCCCGCCCCGGCCGCGCCGCCATGCGCGTCTGCAGAGAGTCGTCGCCCCAGTCCTCCAGCACCAGGCACCGGCGCTCCGGCACCTCGACCAGAACCGCCGGCACCGGCACACCCGCCGCAGCCAGGATCCGCGCGTGCCCGCCATAGCGCGCGTTTTCGGGGCGCTCCAGACTGTACCGGATGCAGATCGCCGACTGCTCGCCATTGTACAGCCGCCAGAAACTGCGGTCGGAGCCGCGCGCCCCCAGGAACACGGCGCCCGTTTCCTCCGGCCTCCACCCGAGCGCCGCCAGCGCGACAGGCAGGGTCTCCTCCCCCGCTTCCGGCGCCGCCACACAGGCGGCCTCCGCCAGCGTGCCACCCACGCAGCCGCCCGCAACCACCGCCTGCCGCAGCACGCTGCCGGCGGTCACCCGCGACGGCCCGGAAACGACGCTGTCGCACCCCTTCGCGTCCGCGTCGACCGACGCGCCCGCCCCGACACAGAAGAAATGCGCCGCGCCCGGACCGCACCGGTCGGCGCGCGCGTCGTACAGGCCGCCGCCCGTCTTGCCGGCCCTCGCCAGCCGCTTCGTCTCGCCGTGGATGCGCAGGTACGCCTCAAGCGTCCCGGCGTCGTCCCAGTAGCTGGCCGGCACCGGCACGCCGTCCACAAAAATCCCGGCCTGCATCGCCGCCGTATACGCGTCCACCAGCGTGCAGAACGGCTGCGCCGGAAGAAAGTCGAAAAGGCGCGGCGACACCAGCTGCAGCCCGCAGAACGTATACGTGCCCGGCACGCCGGGCGTGGGGCTGCGGTAACAGGTGATCCGCCCGCGGCGGTCCGTCTCGACCGTGCGCGGCCCCTTCTTCGGCTCGAGCCACGCCGCCGCAAGCCCGTCGCCCGCCCCGAACGCCGTGAGCAGCGGGGCCGGGTCGAGCGCGGCGGCGATGTCGGCATTGACCACCCAGAACGGGGCCCCCTCCAGAAACGCCCTCACCGGACGCAGCGCACCGCCCGTGCCCAGAATTTCCGGCTCGCAGGAGAAACGCACCTTGATCCGCCCGGCGCGCGCCGCCAGATAGGTCTGGATTTTTTCGGGCTGCCAGTGCAGGTTGACCGCGGCCTCCTCCACGCCCCACGCCTCCAACAGGCGCAGCAGGTGCTCCAGCAGGGGCACGTCCCACAGCGGCATCAGCGGCTTCGGGCAGGCGAGCGTCAAAGGCCGCAACCGCATCCCCAGCCCGGCCGCCAGCACCAGCGCTTTCTTCGGCAGCCCCGTCATGATGACGCCCCGTCGCCCCTGCCGCGCACGATCTCGACCGCGGCCTCGCGCAGCCCCGGCACCGTGCCGGGCTTCCCGATCCTGACCCGGACCTCTGCCACGCGCGGATCGGCCAGACAGACCCGCGCCACACACGCCGCCGCGCACTCGATCATGTGGCACCGCGACTGCCGCAAGTCCTCCCGGATCGAAAGGGCCAGCGCCGCATAGTCGACCGTGTCGCACAGCAGGTCGCTCGCGCCCGCCGCGGCGAGGTCACAGGCCAGCGACACGTCCACCTTCAGGCA
>CAYZQL010000400.1:0-2361 GCA_964480555.1 uncultured Lentisphaeraceae bacterium
CGAGGTTTTGCAGACCTCTGCCTAACCACTCGGCCATCGCACCTTGACGAAAAGGTTTATTTTTTCATCCCAGCACGCAGACGTTCTTTCACCCGTTTATCGCGGGCTTCACGACGCTGGCGCTTCAGTCGTTTTCTAAGTTGCTGTCCCATAACGGCCGCAAACTTTATCAGGGGGGTTAAGGACTGTCAACAGCAACTTTCGGCCGACTCACATTTTCTTTGCGTGCGCGTGCGTGGCGCCGGCTTCCGCCGCTGCGCGCAGCGCAGGATCGTGGCTGTACATGGCACGGAACGGTTGCCACACGTGCGCGCTCGCGTGCGGGATTTGAGTGAGGAGATCGCGGTAATCCGGCGCCGTCAGCAGAGGGTCCACGCGTGTCGTGCGGAACAGGTGCGGGACCTGCGACGACGCGATCAGCTCGAGGCTGGTGCGCACGGCGGCGACGTCGCACGCGACGCCCGTGAGCGTGGCGTATTTGCTCCACGGCGCTTTGACGTCCATCGCGATATAGTCCAGCAGGCCCTCTGCCAGCAAAGCGCGCAGAATCTCGGGCCGCGAGCCGTTGGTGTCGAGCTTGACGGCCAGCCCCAGGGCCTTCAGCCTTCGCAGAAAGAGCGGGAGGTCATGCTGCACGGTCGGCTCACCGCCCGACACCACCACGCCGCCCAGACGCCCGCGCCGCTCCGCAAGCAGGGCGAGCACCTGCTCCTCGTCGAGACGGGTTGCGGGATCGGGCGCACACGTCAACAGATGCCCGTTATGACAGAACGGGCAGCGGAAGTTGCACCCTTGTGTGAAAACGACAGCGGCCACGCGCCCGGGATAGTCGCACAAGCTGAGCGGCACGAAACCGGCGAGGTTCATCGCGCGGCAGCCTCGCACACCCGGTAGGTTTTGCGCTGACTGAACTCGTGCTGCTTGCCCTCGTTCCACTGCTGGACGGGCCGGATGTAGCCCACCACGCGCGAGTAGACCTCGGTCCGTTTGCCGCAGCGCGGGCATGTATGGACTTCGCCGTTCAGGTAGCCGTGTTCTTCACAGACGCTGAACGTGGGGGTCAGCGTGAAGTAGGGCAGCCGGTAGTTTTCGCAGACCATCCGCACGAACGCCCTGACCGCCAGCGGGTCGCTCACGGCCTCGCCGACAAACGTGTGCACGACGGTTCCGCCCGTGTATTTGGTCTGGATCTCGTCCTGCAGGTCGAGCACCCGCACGATGTCGTCGCTGTAGTTGACCGGAAGCTGCGTCGAGTTGGAGTAGAAAGGCTCGCCGTCAGCGCCGGCCGTGATGATTTTCGGATAGAGCTTCTTGTCTAGCCGCGCCAGGCGGTAGGTGGTGCCCTCGGCGGGTGTGGCTTCGAGGTTGTAGAAGTTGCCGGTCTGTTCCTGATAGTCGGCCAGCCGCGCGCGCATGAACGTCATCACCCTTAAGGCAAACGCCCGGCCCTCATCGGTGCCGATGTCTTTGCCGAAGAGGTTGAGGCACGCCTCGTTCAGCCCCACGAGGCCGATGGTCGAGAAGTGGTTCTGCCAGTAGGTCCCGAACCGCTGATGGACCTGCCGCAGGTAGAAGCGCGTGTAAGGGTAGAGGTCCTGCGCGGTGAACTGCTCCAGGACCTTGCGCTTGATCTCAAGGCTGTTGCGCGCGATGGCCATCAGGCCGTCCAGACGCGCCAGAAAATCGGCCTCGTCCTTGGCGAGGTGCCCGAGGCGCGGCATGTTGATGGTGACCACGCCGATCGAGCCGGTCTGCGGGTTGGCGCCGAAAAGCCCGCCGCCGCGCTTGGTCAGCTCCCGCTTGTCGAGCCGCAGGCGGCAGCACATGGAGCGCGCGTCGTCCGGGCTCATGTCCGAGTTGACGAAGTTCGCGAAATAGGGGATGCCATACTTGGCGGTGACCTCCCACAGCTTCTCGAGCCCGGGGCGCTCCCAGTCGAACGTCTTGGAGACGTTGTAGGTCGGGATCGGGAACGTGAAGACGCGGCCCTTCGCGTCGCCTTGGGTCATGACCTCCAGGAAGGCGTTGTTGATCATGTCCATCTCGGACTGGAATTCCGAGTAGGTCTCGGGCATCAGTTCGCCGCCGATGATGACGCTCTCGTTCGCGAGCGAGGCGGGCGCGCTCAGGTCCATGGTCAGGTTGGTGAAGGGGGTCTGAAAGCCCACGCGCGTGGGGACGTTCACGTTGAAGATGAACTCCTGCAGCGCCTGCTTGACCTCTTTGGCAGACAGCCGGTCATACCGCACGAACGGCGCCAGCAGCGTGTCGAAATTGGAGAAGGCCTGGGCCCCGGCGGCCTCGCCTTGGAGGGTGTAGAAGAAATTGACGATCTGCCCGAGCGCGGTGCGGAAATGCTTG
>CAYZQL010000401.1:0-2361 GCA_964480555.1 uncultured Lentisphaeraceae bacterium
AAATCACCGGCCTATTCCAGCCGCCGGCCATCTTCAACTGCGAACCTCGGGGATCGCCTCACGCTCCCGGCTGCTCCGCATCCTCTGGGAGCAGACGGTGCTGCCCCTGCTCCTTTTTAGAGCGCGCGCTCCGCTCTTGCACGCGCCGGCCTACGTCGCCCCCCTTTTCGCGCCCTGCCCCGTCGTGTTGACGATCCATGACCTTCACGTTCTCACACACCCTCAGTTTTGCCGCAAAAGCAACCGCCTCCACTACAGCCTCATGATTCCACCCTCCATCCGCAAAGCAGCCGCCGTCATCGCTTTCTCTCCCTATACGCAACGCATCATCCTCGACCGCTTCCCCGATGCAAAAGACCGGATTGTGGTCATCCCTCCCGGTCTTTCGCCCTCCCTCGTGCGCTGCACCGACTTTTCCCGCCTTCAGGCGGTCCGTCAGCGCTACACACTCCCCTCCTCGTTTCTGCTCTTCGTCGGGGACCTCACCTACCGAAAAAACATTCTTAACCTCATCAGCGCCTTCGCGATCGTCCAAGGCGAACGTCCCGACCTCCACCTCGTGTTGGCCGGCGCAGCAGACGCGGCCACCGGCACAGCGCTCGACAAGGCCATCAGAAAAAACGGCGTGCGGCACCGCGTCAGCCGCATCGGCTATGTCCACGCCGACGACCTGCCCGTGCTCTACTCCCTCGCCCTGGCCTTTGTCTTCCCTTCACACGACGAAGGCTTCGGGCTGCCCCCGCTTGAGGCCATGTCCTGCGGCTGTCCCGTTGTGTGCTCCGGCGGCGCGGCGGTCGAAAACTGCGGCAGCGCCGCCGTCACCTGCGACCCGCGTGACCGCGCCTCCATCGCCAGCGCGGTCAGCCTGCTGCTCGACCACCCCGACTTCCGCCGCGAGAAGATCGAGGCCGGGTACCTCAAAGCCGCCGAATTCACGTGGCAGAAAGCCGCCTGCAAAACGGAGGCTGTCTACCGGGCCGTCCTGCAGGGCAAGCACGGCAACAGGGCCCTAACCCCATGAACCCCCTCATCCCTTTGCTCCTTCTTCCCGCCCTCCTCCCCGCAGCCGACTGGCCGCATCTTGCAGGGCCGACGTTCGACTTTCACGCCGCGGCCACCGCCATCGGACGCGACTGGAAAACGCATCCGCCCGCCCTTGTTTGGAAGACCGCACTCTCCGACAACGGCCACGCCTGCGCCTCATGTGCCAAAGGGATGATATTCATCGTCGACCACCTCGGCACCAATGACATCGTCCGCGCGCTTGCGCTCGCCGACGGCAAGGAGTCTTGGCGCTACGCTTATCTCGACACCCACACCCACTATCACGGCTTCGCCCGCGCCACGCCAACGGTCTGCCGGAACCGCGTCTACACCGTCAGCCGCATGGGACTGGCCCACTGTCTCGACGCCACCACCGGGCGCTTGATCTGGAAAACCGACTTCATCAAAGACCTCGGCGGCCAAGCGCCCAACCACGGTTTTGCCGCCCCTGTCGGCGTCTGGGGCGACAAGGCCTTTCTCCAGCCCGGCGGCACGAACGGCAACATCGTGGCGGTGCACCGGGAAACGGGCAAGATGCTTTGGCGCAGCGGAAACTCCGAGAAACCCGGTTATTCGCTCCCCGTGATCGTTCCCTTCGAGAACACACCCACCCTGCTCTGTTACAGCGCCAACGCGCTGATGGGGCTGAACCCCGAGACAGGCGCTCTCCTTTGGGCTCACCCCCGCACCAACTCGTTCGGGAATAACATCGTGCAGCCCGTCATCATGGGCAACCGCCTTTTCACCGGCGCCAGCGACCACTTCGGCAGCACGGTGATCGAAATCCGCGGCGGCCAACCTCACGAGGTCTGGGAAACCAAAACCATCTGCCCGCTTTTCACCACGCCGGTGCTCGTCAACGGCCTCTTTTTCGGAACATCCAGCGGTAAACCCGCAAAGCCGGAAGGTCTGATGTGCTTCGATCCTGCCACCGGAAAAATCAATTGGAAAATCAACGCCTTCGAACATGGCCAGGTTCTCGCCGCCGACGGCGTCGTGCTCGCGCTGGACGGACAAAAGGGCGATCTTGTCATGATCGAGCCTACCGCCGCGGCCTACCGCGAAATCACCCGTTTCACCCCGCTCGGCGGCCGGAGTTGGGCGACCTTTTTTATCGTCGGAGACCGGCTGATCATCCGCAACCAACGCGAACTCGCCTGCTTTAAACTCGGCAACGCGCCCTGACGCCCACACCGCACCACCATGAAAAACCTTGCCCTTTTTCTTCTGCCGGCCCTATCCCTCTGCTGCCTGCCAGCCTGCACAACCGCGCCTCACGCCGCCGCACGTTCCGAGAAAGAGCGCTACGCTGAAGAG
>CAYZQL010000402.1:0-2353 GCA_964480555.1 uncultured Lentisphaeraceae bacterium
GCCCCAGGCGGCGGGCGGGTCGGGCAGCAGCGAGAGCCAGCGCACCAGCCCGTAGATGCCGGTCTTGAGCACGACGCCCGAGAGGATCGCGGAAACGTGGCAGGGCGCGTTCGCGTGCGCCCCGGGCAGCCAGAAGTGGAGCGGCATCATGCCGGCCTTGAGCCCGAACCCGAGCAGAGCCAAGAAGAAGAAGAGGTTCATCACGCCGAGGCTCAGCGTGGGGCCGCTGACGGGCAGCAGGAGATAAGAGCCGGTCGTGTGCCGCCACAGGGCGAAGAGGGCGAAGAGCGTCAGCGTGCCCACATGGGTGGCGATCAGGTAGACCCAGCCGGCCTGGCGGCAGTCGCGGTGCTGGTCTTCGGTGGAGACCAGGAAGAACGCCGAGAGCGCCATGAACTCCCAGCCCAGCAGGAACGCCAGGGCGTGCCGGCTCACGATCAGCAGCGCCATGCCCGCCACCATGAGCCCCCAGAAGAGGCGGAGCTTGCGGCCGTTGCCGGGGTGGCGGCTCTGCGGCCAGTACCCCAGTCCGTAGACGGGGCCGAGGCCGCCCATCAGAAAGACCGGGACCAGAAAGAACGCGCTCAGGGGGTCGAGGCCGATCACCGCGTCGCCGGCCGCGGGCCAAGGGAAGAACAGGGGCGGCGTCGTGCGGCCGCTCAGCCCGGCCGCGGCCGCCGAGAGCCCCGCGAGCGAAGCGCCGGCCATCAGCGCCGCCGCGATCCGCTGGCCCCAGACCGACGACCGTGCCAGAAAAATCCCCGGCAGCCCGCTGAGCGCGGCGAGGATCATGGCGGCAAGGATCAGGTCAAGGATCACGCGGACTCCTTAAAGGGTTGGGTGCGGCGCATTCCGCTACTTGCTTCCGGCGCCGTTGGCCGCCGGGGCGATGGCGGCTTCCGCCGCGGCGATCAGCTCCATCAGTTCGTCATGCGACGCGCGCCGCCGCAGCGCGGCTTTGACCTCCGGCTTGCGCAGGACGAAACCGAGGCGGGACAAAAGGTGCAGGTGGGTCTTCACGGTGGGGCTGATGAGCGTGAACAGGATGTCGACCGGCTTGCCGTCGACCGCGTGGAACTCGATCGGGTTTTCCAGGAAACAGAGCGTCACGGTCGGCGCGGAGACGTGCAAGACCACGGGGTTGCGCACGTGCGGGATCGCGATCCCGTCGCCGACGCCCGTGGAGCCGAGGTCTTCGCGTGCCTGCAGCACCTGATAAAGAAAATCGCGGTCGACGGCGTCCGGCAGCTTCAGCGCGGTGACGACAGCCCGCAGCACGGAAGGCTGGTCGCTGCCGCCGAGGCGGTAGGCCACGCCGCCCGCCTTCAGCGCTTCGGAGAGCGTGGGCAGCCCGGTTCTGCCGGGGCTTTCAGAGGTGAAGAGGTCGGGGGAGACTTGAAGGTTCTTCGAGGTCGCCCACTCCAGCAACTCGGCCCGGTTGAAGCGGATCTGCTCGTTGATCATGTAAGAGGGGATGGCCTCTTGCTTAACCCACTTGTAGACCGTCTCGTCGGAAACATTCAGAAGAGCCGCGGCATCTTTGACTGACAGTTGCATTCGCTTCGTCCCGCAGACTGTTTGGGTCTGTCATTGCAAAGAAAAAGACCGCCGGTTTCGGCGGCCTTTTTACACATGGTGGAGCGAAGGAGATTCGAACTCCTGACCCCCACGTTGCGAACGTGATGCTCTACCAACTGAGCTACCGCCCCATGAATTTCAAAAAGTGTGAGACAAGTTACCAAAGGCCGGCCCGTTCCGCAAGCGCGATTTTTTGTCATCTGCGCCGGAGAAGAGTTGACCCCATATGAGGAACCCGCTACACTCACGGCTCTTCAAGGGCTGTACGTGCCCGCGACAGGAAGGTGCGGAGTGTTCTCTCCGCAAAGGAGGCAGTGATGGAGGCAGAGCAATCCGCAAACCCGGGAATCGACGAGAAGGTGTTGAAGGGATACGCGGATCAAATTCGTGCGACGGGGAAGATCGATCCGGCGCTCTATGAGAAGTACAATGTCAAGCGCGGCCTTCGCAATTCCGACGGGACGGGCGTGTTGGTGGGGCTGACCTGTATCGGCAGCGTCCACGGGTACATGATCTCCGAGAGCGAGAAGGTTTCGGTCCCGGGACAGCTTTTCTATCGCGGAATCAACGTCAACGACCTCGTCAAAGGGTGTCAGGGCGAGCGGCGCTTCGGCTTCGAGGAGTGCGCGTATCTGCTGCTCTTCGGCGAACTGCCCAACGCGGTCGAGCTGAAGATGTGGAACGACCAGCTGGACGTTTACCGGCGGCTGCCGGACGGCTTCAAAGAGAGCGCGATCATCCGCTCGCCGGGCAAGGACATCATGAACAGCATCGC
>CAYZQL010000403.1:0-2348 GCA_964480555.1 uncultured Lentisphaeraceae bacterium
GGATGGCCGAGTTGTTCGACCGCGCGCGCTGCGGGTTTTCGGTGAACCAGTTGCCCGTTTTGGCCGTGGCCATCAGGTCGTCGTCCGGCGAGAAGAGGCAGATCGTGGCGCTGCGGCGGACCCCGCCGGAGAGCACGGCGTCGGAGGCGTGCATCAGAATGTCGTACGCGTCCACCGAGCGCAGGCGCGTGCGGCCCTCGGCGAGGCGCTTGTCGAGCAGGTTGCGTATCACATCGAGGCTGCGGCGCAGCGGTTCAGGGCCGGGGGCGCGGCCCATGCCGGACGAGATGGGGCGACCTTTGGGGCGGATCAGGGAGTAGTCGAAGTGGACCACCATGCCGGCATACTCCGGGAACGGCTGCTCGGCGACGAAATAGCTGGAGAGCAATGCGCCCAACGCGTCGGCCCAGCCCTCGATGGTGTCAGGGATCACAAAGGTGATGTTGGCGCCTGACGGCTTGGAGATGCCGGGCAGTTTGCCGATATGATGGGTCTGGACGGAGAAGCCCACCCCGCAGCCGCAGAGCAAGAGCCAAAGCGCTTCCTGGAAAAAACGCGGCCGGTCGCAATAGGAGGTGGTGCAGTTGTAGATACGCGCATGCTTGCGCAAGATCGGGTCACCGCCGAACTGCATGGCTCTCTGGCTGCCCAGAACCATGCGCTTCTTCATGGATTGTTCACATATGGCCAGCAGGTCTTCAACATCAATGTTCCGCGCGGCGAAATGCCTGCGGTGCATGTCGATGACACGCTCAACCGCCTCTCCGAACGTCTCGCGACGCATTTTCTCGGGGATGTAGCGGCTGTATTTGGAAGTGAACACATAATTCTTAAGGGATTCGATACTCATGGCAGGTCCTGGCGAAGGGGATGAACGAGGTGTAGTAAGACGTGTGAAAAAATGGCCGGACAGTACGGTGTTACGGTCAGACAGGGTCCATATATAGTGGTTGACGGCGGCAATGTCCACCATATTTTGTGGTTTTATCGTAAGTGCTTGATTCTCAAAGAAATCGGTTGAGCGCTTTTTGCCTTTCGTTGCCGGGGCGGGGCCGATATGATGATTCCATGAACGAAAACAGGCCGATTTATCGGGGGCGGCTGGCACCGAGTCCGACCGGTGTGCTGCATCTTGGAAACGCCCGGACCTTCCTGATCGCATGGTTGCGGGCGCGCAGCCGGGGGGGGGCTTTGGTGATGCGGATGGAGGACCTCGACCATCCCAAAAACAAGCCGGGTGCGGCCACGGCTGCGCTGGAGGATCTGCGGTGGTTAGGGTTCGAATGGGATGAGGGTCCTGACCTTGGCGGGCCATGCGCCCCATACACGCAGAGCGAACGGAAAGCCCTCTATGCGCAGGCGTTGGCTAAGTTGGACCGCCAAGGGCAGGTTTACCCGTGCGTTTGTTCGCGGCGCGACGTGGAGTCGGGGCAATCCGCGCCGCACGCCGAAGACGGGCTTTATTATCCGGGCACCTGCCGCGGCCGGTTTGCGGATTACGAGGCGGCACGGCGGAGTTTGCCGCAGGGACGATTGCCCGCGTGGCGCTTCCGTGTGCCGGAAGGCGAGACGGTGAGTTTCGAAGACGGTTTCTGTGGCACGTATGCGCAGGAGGTGTCGGCCGTGAGCGGCGATTTCGTTCTGGCCCGCGATCCGCAGGGCGCGGGCTATATGCTGGCGGTGGCGGTGGACGATGCGGCGATGGGGATCACCGAGGTGGTGCGGGGCGAGGACCTGCTCCCGGCCACGCCGCGGCAAGTCCTGCTCTATCGGGCGTTAGGCTTGACGCCGCCGGCGTTCCTGCATGTGCCGCTCGTGGTCAGCGAGGAGGGACTGCGGCTGGCAAAGCGCCACGGCGACACGCGCATCCGGGCGTTCCGCGAGGCGGGCCTGCGGCCGGAGAAGATCATCGGCCTGCTGGCGTGGTGGTGCGGCTGGGCGGCTTGGGGCGAGTCGCTCGCCCTGCACGACGTGCTGCCGCGCTTCGATCTGCGGTCGTTGCCGCGCCGCCCGGCGGTGCTCTCGCCGCAGGTGCGGCTGGAATTCGGGACTTGAGTCCTGCCCCGCAAAATCGTATCTTAAAAACCTGTCTGCGGTTGAGGAGCCTTGCTCTGACCCAAGGAATGCGAGTTCCGACTAAGCCGGACGGCCGTGTGTGCCGTCCGGAAGGGTTTTTTATGGACGGGATGTGACTAGGGTTTGCCTGACCGCATAGAGGAGAAACGCCATGCAGACCCACTCTGACGCCTGTGAGAAAATTCGTTATTTCCAAAATGCCGCCGATTACCGCAAACGGTTCGTCATCCAAGAGCAGATCGACAAATACCTGCCGGGCGGCAAGCACTATA
>CAYZQL010000404.1:0-2344 GCA_964480555.1 uncultured Lentisphaeraceae bacterium
GCTCTACGCTTCGCGCGCGGTGCAGCTGGTGTATGAGCCCCTGCTGGAGTTCGACTATCAGGCGCGCCCCTACCGGCTGGTTCCGGGGCTGGCCGAGCGGATGCCGGAGGTGCAGTCGAACGGGCTCGCGTACGTGTTCCGTTTGCACCCGGACGCCCGTTTTCAGCCGGACCTTTGTTTCGGCGCGGATGCGGAAGGAGAGCCGCGCGGGCGGGCGGTGACGGCGGACGACGTGATCTACTCCCTCAAGCGGCTGGCGGACCGGCGGGTCGCCTCGCCGGGCGCGTGGCTGGTGGAGGACACGGTCGCGGGCATGCGCGCGTTCGCGGAGGTTTCGGCGTTGGGAAAGCAGACCGATTACGGGCGTGAGGTCGAGGGGCTCCAGGCGCTTGACGCGCGGACGGTGCGCGTCCGGCTCAACCGGCCGATGCACCAGTTCGTCTGGTATCTGGCGATGTCCTATACGGCGGTGGTTCCGCGCGAGGCGGTGGAGCTGTACGGCGAAGACTTCGGCAGCCATGCGGTCGGGACCGGGCCTTACCGCCTGGCGGGGTGGCAGCGCAACCATCAGATGACCTACGCGCGCGACCCGGCTTGGCGCGGGTGGCGGGCGGAAGGGGGCGCGGCGCCGTTCGACCGCGTGGAGTACCGCGTGATCGACGACGTGTCGACGCAGTGGCTCTGTTTCCTTGCGGGCGAACTGGATTTTCTGGGCGAGATCGCGCGGGACAACTGGGACGTGGTGATCGACGGCGCGGGCGGGCTCTCGGACGCGTTGCGGCAGCGCGGCGTCACGCTCTACGGGATGCCGACGCTGGAGGTGGCCTACGTCGGCATCAACATGGACGATCCGCTGGTGGGGCGCAACCGCGCCCTGCGGCAGGCGCTGAACTGCGCGTTCGACCGCGAGGCCTGGGTGCGTTTCTTCAACAACCGGGTGGTGGCGTGTGACGGGCCGGTGCCGCCCGGTACGGCGGGGCGGCTGGAGACGCCGTTCCCGTATGGCTCCGATGTCGCGAAGGCGAAAGCGCTGTTGCGCGAGGCCGGATATCCCGAGGGGCTTGACCCCAAGACGGGAAAACGGTTGGAGCTGACGCTGGATTTGGGGCGCACGTCGCAGGACATCCGCGAATCGACCGAGCTGATGGTGTCGTTTTTCGCGCGCGTCGGGATTGCGCTGAAGCCGCAGTACCACAACTGGCCGACTTTTCTGAGGCGCGTGTCCAATCGGCAGAGTCAGATGTTCCGCATCGGGTGGGTGGGGGATTATCCGGATGCGGAGAACTTCCTGCAACTTTTCTACAGCAAGAACGTCTCGCCCGGGCCAAACCGGACCAATTATGTCAATCCCGAGTTTGACCGGCTGTACGAGGCGGCCTGCGGCACGGCGGATGAGGCCGAGCGCAACCGGTGTTGGGCTCGGGCGCAGACGCTGATCCGAGAGGATTGCCCTTGGCTCTTCCTGAGTTTCCCGAAAGCCTACAGCCTCTGCAACAAAGGCGTCCTGAACTATGTGCCGTCGGACTTCCCTTACGGCGCCGAAAAACATTTGCGCGCGAAATGAGGCGGTTCTTCTGCGGGGAGGGCGTTGTTCCATGGTGAAAAAAGAAACGCCATGCTCGAAGGTCCTCCAGAAAGTTCCCCGGAAAGTGACGCGACGGGTTGCCCGTCCGCTCTCGTTTCGTGTAAGATAACGCCCTGTGAAGCCAACCGGCGCACACGGACCACGATTTTTAACTGTTAACCTCTGAACGGCTCGGAAGGAATCTTTCATGTCCAAAGTTCTGCTCATCGGCGCCGGCGGCGTCGGCGCGGTCGTCGCCCACAAGTGCGCGCAAGTGCCCGAAGTGTTCAACGACATCGTGATCGCCTCGCGCACCAAGTCCAAATGCGACGCGCTCGCCCGGCAACTCCCGCGCAAAGTCACCACCGCGCAGGTGGACGCGGACAATGTGCCGCAGACCGTCAAGCTGCTGAAGAAACACAGGCCCGACCTCGTGATCAACGTGGCCCTGCCGTACCAGGACCTGCATATCATGGACGCCTGTCTCGAGGCCGGCGTGAACTACATGGACACCGCCAACTACGAGCCGCCGGACACGGCGAAGTTCGAGTACAAATGGCAGTGGGCCTACCAGAGCCGTTTCAAGAAGGCCGGCCTTATGGCGCTGCTCGGATCGGGCTTCGACCCCGGGGTCACCAGCGTGTTCTGCACCTACCTCCAGAAGCACTTCGTGCCGCAGATCGACGAGATCGACATCATCGACTGCAACGCGGGCAGCCACGGCCAGCCCTTCGCCACCAACTTCAACCCGGAGATCAACATCCGCGAGGTCACCGCCAA
>CAYZQL010000405.1:0-2335 GCA_964480555.1 uncultured Lentisphaeraceae bacterium
GCTTGGTGTCGTGGACGCGGGCCGCGAAAAGGCCGTAGGCCATGGTCTGCGCGTAGACATCGGCGAAAGCGTGTTCCGTGAGGTCGGCCATGAGCGAGGACTTGAGATAGCCGTAGAAGTGGCGCAGGGAGTCGGACTCCTCAGCGGCGCCGTCCTCGCGCAGGGCGCGCAGCACGACGCGCTGCACAAGCCGGGCTTTGGCGGCCATGAGCGAGGCGAGGCGGGCGGCGGTCTTGACCGGCTCCAAAGCGGTGGTGAAGTCGGCGAACCGTTCGGCCAGCGCGCGGCAGGACTCCGGGAGGGGCGCGATTTTCAGACCGTCGATGTCGGCGATGCGGATCTCGTCGCGCAGGGTGCCGTGCCGGTAGAAACGGAAGGTCAGGTAATCGGTGTAGACCAGTGTCTCGAAAGCGGCGCGGTAACGCTCGAACTGTTCGCGGTCGTGCGGCGAGGCGCCGACGCCGAAATCGAGTGCGGTTCCGATGTCCTTGGTTTCAAGGTAGCACAGCGCGGCGTGGTCGCGGTTCTCGATCAGAAAATCGGGGGCGCCGCCGTCCACTCCGGCGGGCTCCTGGATCACGGTGAGAGCGGGAAGGAGTTGGTCCAGCAGGTTCTGCAGGTCGGCTCGGTACGCACGCTCTTTGCTGCGCGCGTTCGGGTAAAGCCGAGCAAGCTGCTGCAGATAGACCATGATCGGACGGATATCGCTCATACGCATAGTAAAACAGATTCACCGCGTCCCGGCAATCCGGCGATGGGTAATCGATTGACTCCTTTTTTTCCATTCGCTCAAGCACACCTGCAAATCAGCCACGATAGAAGCCTTTGCTGACGCAGAAAGTTTGGCGTCAACAATGAGACCCATATTGAACTCACATTGGTTCCGTAAAACACAACATTGCTCTGCGCAGTACAATACAGGGCGTTGAGCATTGCGGCGGCGACAGCGCCGACTAGGGAAGGCGTGTTTTTCATGTCATTGCTTTCCTGTGGGTAAAAAGGGATGTTTTTCGACGTGCTTGTCACTGAACCCAGTTGTCCCAAACACAGAACCGCCATTTTCCTTCATGCCAAAGCGCGGGAAAGGGAAGCCAGTCCATTCCCAGAGGTGGATTGATCGAGCTGGGAACACGCAACCACAGGTTGGATGCGGACGGGCCTCTTTGACTATAATAAAACCCCAAGATACTTGGCGGATAATAGGTTTGCTTTTGAAGGTCAGAGATAATTTCGTTAGCGGTTTCGACAATATCATTTGTAGACATGTTTTTCTGCATGACGTAATCAGGAAGGGCATTCGACGAAATGGCAACAAGGTTGCTGGATGAAACAAACTCAACGAACTCGTATGCGGCTGCAACGATGTTGGAATTCGCTGCGGCGAAAGCGAAGGCGTTGGTGTAGGCGTCGCTGAGTTTATTGGGAATTTGCAGGGCTATGCCAGACGGAGTGTTTGTGACCCCTTTTGGGAATTCGATGCCTTCGGGATAATGCGGGCTGACAGTGGGTCGTTCGAGATAACCAACTAACCCCGGTTCATCAGCACCGAGACTAAGACTCAAATAAGTTTTCTTCCCCCATTCGTTCAAACACACCTGCAAATCAGCCACTATAGACGCCTTTGCTGACGCAGAAAGGTTGGTGTCAACAAATGAGACCCCTATTGAACTTGCGTTGGTTCCGTAAAAGACAACGTTGCTCTGCCCGAAACACGGACGAATCAGCAACAGCACGGATGCGAAAAGAATGGGCAGACTCCTGGTTTTGATTTTCATGGTTGTTTTCCTGTAGGCAAGACTGGACGTCCTTCGATGTACCTGTCCGTGTTTACTCCCTTGTGGATGCAAGGGCGGTTGAAGTTCTGGTTGATGTCCGTGGGGTGAACCGGATTGCCGTCAAGCTGCAGAGCTTGTATATAAGGCCGAACGTCACCTTCCCAATGCTCCCAGCTCAATTTTACCTGCCCTCGATAGTTAATCGGTGCGGCGATGTCCGCTGTTCCCGCCGCAATAGGATTTTCGATCAACACACCGTCACCATCATACATCGCTTGGTGGCCATGACCATCAACGGTTGGTTTAGACCGCATTTCATATTTTGCGTCATGGTGCATGTAGGTGTTCTTGGATTCGGGAGGATGCCAGTACCCGCCGATGACGGACGGGTTCGGTTCGGGATCTACAGCGTTTGTGACTCCGGAGACAATCGACAAAGAAATACTCGCGAAGGGCGAAGGCAGATTGGTCGTCCAACTGATGTCGGTGTTTCGGAGAAGCCATCCGGCGAAAGCTTCCTCTGTCTGCGGTGAATTGACGACCACCCAGAGCTTGTCGAA
>CAYZQL010000406.1:0-2318 GCA_964480555.1 uncultured Lentisphaeraceae bacterium
ACGTCGCTCAGATCGATCACCGCATGCGGCTGCGGCGCGGCGCCGCCGAACTTAAGGATCTTGCCCTCCCCCTTGGCCACATGCAGCTGCCCGTCGATCGTCACCACGTTGTGGCTCGCGCTGCTGAGCCTGAAAATCTTCCAGCGGTCCGAGTCTTGCTTGGAGTTCCACAGGTTCATGCCCAGCTTCTCAATGGAGTAGTAGCTCTGCGCGCCCAGGTCGACGGCCCAGCGCACGCCGTCCGCCTCGTAGATGAACGACCCGGAATCCATGTGCCCGTGGTTCTGCACCGCCGGGCCGCCTTTCGTCGCCAGATAGCCGGCGTTCGGGTCGGACCACGACGTGCGCATCACGATGAGCGGCACATGGCCTTCGCTCGCCCAGTTGAGCGGCACCGCGGTCTGCACGTCCGCATCAACCTCCTGAAACCAGAAGAGCAGCAGGACCGGAAAGGCCACGCTGCGCAGCCCCGTCTTGCGCGGGTCGCCGAGGCGCACCGCCTCGCGCATGTCGGCGGCCTCCCGCTTCGCCCAGTCGGGCCGGCCGCTCCGCAGCGCCAGCCACCACAGGGCGAGCTGGTGCCCGCGGCCGTCGCCGCCGTCCGCATAGTTGTAGAACCGTCCGCTCGGCCCGGTCACAATGTTGATGTAGTCGCCGGTCTTCGCAAATCCCGGCAGGTCGTAAAGACCGAAATCCGTGCCCAGCGCCTGGGTCAGCAGATCCATCATGTAGACGTAATAGGTCGTTCCGTACGTCCAGTATCCCGGGCCTTCGGGATAACTGCCATTCGGCGCATACGGCTTGATCGAATACGGCACGGAAGTCACCGCCTCATGGATGATCTTCAACGCCAGTTCCGGCTCCTCATCCCGCACCGCAAGCGCACCCGCCACCATGCCCGCCCAACACACCTGCGACCAGTTGTTGTTGCCCTTGCTCCAGAAATATGTCTTCGCGAGCGCCTGATTCAGGCCCTTTTCGCGGATTGCCTCCAGAACGGTTTTGCGCGTGGACTCATCCAGCGTGTCGAAGAGCCAGTCATAGCCCAAGGCAACGCCCAGCGTCATCTCCGCAGTGTCGAGAAAATGGCTCGGGTTCCAGTCCTTGAACGCTGCCGCCGCAAGCAGCTCGCGCTTCGCGCGCTCCGCATACTCGGGCTTGCCGGTCAGGCGGTAAGCGGCCGCAAGCGCGCCGACGCGTTTTTCAACCAGATGCTGCCCCCGCATGCGCATGCCCTGCTGCACGCGTTCCACCGCCGGCTGCGGAAGAACGCCGTCGGCCTCTTTGACGATCCAGTCGCGAATCAGCCGCCACTCTGGCTTCTGGTCGACCACGCCGCGGAGCGTTTCGAACGCGTCAGCCCGCCTGACGAACAGCCGAGGGTGCGTGGCTGGCATTTTGTCCAGTCGCGCTTTCACATCCTCCCGGCTCACGGTCAGCGGATCAGCCTGCTGCGCCACGACCGCCAAAGAAGCGCCAAAGAAAACAACCGCCCAGAACCCCCTTCTGTGCATTCCCCGTCCTCCTCAATGAACCGCCATCCCATAAGACCGTCTCAACTCAGCGGCGTCAGCATGTTATTCAGATAGAGCAACCCCACGGCACGCACGTCGAGCGTATGGCCCGCACGATAGGAGACCACGCGGCCCACGAAACGCCCCGTGTCGATCAGGGCGATCGCCGCCAGCAGGTCCAGTGTGGCGCGGTGCCACGCCGGCTCCAGCGCTTTGCCGCCTTGCACAAACCGCGGCTCGCTATGAAATTTTTTCTTACCGTGGATCAGGATATTGTCGGTCGTGTAGCCGAGGTTGCGCGTGTCGGCCATCAGAAAGCCAAACGCCCGCACCGTCAGCATCTGCGTGTGCGAGGCGTTGGTGCGCGCATAAGCGCCGTGGCGGAAAGTCTTGGGAGTGACATCGAAGACGATGCGCTGCTTGCCGATAATCGAATTGAAATCGATCGCGCAGTCCAGCCGCAGCTTTTTTTCGCCGTTCTCCGGCGGAAGGAACGTGAGAAAATCTCCACGGTCACCGCCGAACGTCACCGGTTCTTTGACGGTCACATAGCGCGCGGGCTCATCGCGCTCGACGATTCCCGCCTGCTCGATCGCCTCCACCAGGTCCATGCTGCTGCGGTCAAACAGCGGCGGGTCGCCGGAGTTCACGCTGATGACCAGATCGTCCACGCCCAGGCCCAGGCGCAGCGCGATGATATGCTCGACCATGCGCAGGTAGTTGTGGGGGTTTCCGCTCCGCAATACGATATTGCGCGCCGACGTCCAGACGTTGCGGATCGTCACGTGCGTCCGTAGCTGTTCC
>CAYZQL010000407.1:0-2297 GCA_964480555.1 uncultured Lentisphaeraceae bacterium
GATCCTTGATCAGCTCCATGGTCATGGCCTGCATGCGCAGGATCAGCCGGTTGGCGTTATTCCGGATGCTGTAGTAGAAGGTGATGGCCGGGATGGCGACCGACAGGCCGCCCGCCGTCGTCCACAGCGCCTGCGCGATGCTCATGGCCAGCGCGCCGACGTCCGGAGCGCCCGTGGCCAGGGTCGCGAAGCACATGATCATGCCTTGCACCGTGCCGAGCAACCCCAGCATCGGCGACAAGTTAGAGCAGACCGAGATCCAGGTGAGCCGCTGCATGATGCGCTCGGTCTCCAAGTCGGCAGCCGCACCGATCGACTCCTGAATCACTTCAAAGCCCTCCTCGACGTGCGAGAAGCCGGCAGAAAGGATGTTGGCCATAGGGCCGGGCTCGGTTTCACACGCGTGGAGCGCCTTCATCACATCGCCTTCGGCCATCGCGCCCTTGACTTTGTCGATCAGGGACTGCGGCATGATCTTCTGCGGACGGATCATGACGGTGCTGTCGACGATGAAATAGATCGCCGCCGCGCCGCAACCGAACAGTGCCGCCCACAACACGACGCCCAGCCAGCCCGAGCCCACAACCACCGCGAGGAACCCGGTGCTGTTCTTCTTCTTGGCTGCCGCTGGCTGTGTGCTCTCGAGCGCCGCCGGAGCCGCCGCCACGGCGGGTGCCGCCGCAGGCGCTGCAGCCGCCGCAGGCGCCGCAGCGTCCTGCGCCATCACCACGGCCGAACCCATCATCAAGCCTGCGAACAACACTGCTGATATGACCAGTTTTTTCATCATTAACCTCTGCTTTGTTTCCTTAGTGTTCGAGTTAGTTTCTAGACTAACAGAAATCCGTTCATCCACCCCTCCCCGCACCCTCCGGCGCGGGAAATCCGTGATTCCCTCAGGGCTTGCGCGCCCACTCCGAAGACGCGAACTCTCCCTTGAGCGTGGTCCGCATCTGCTCCGCGCGCGAAGACTGCCCGAGTTTCTCAAAACACTTGGCGGCCTTGTAGAGCGCCTCCGGCTGCGCGGCTTTCTCGCCCTTGTACAGCGTCACCACGCGCAGATACCCGTCGCGCAGCGCCTTCTTCGCGGTCTCGTTCGTATCCCCCGAGGCCAGGATGACATCGCCGCGCATGGTCAGAGCGAAGGCCGAGGACTCGCGGTTGCCGCTCTTGACCGCCTTGGCCAACAGATCGTCGACCTTGGCGACGCGGCCGGACTTCAGCAGCGCGGCCCAATACGCGGGTGCCATCTCGCCCAGATAGGCGGCCTCCGGGTTGGCGGCGATCACCTTTTCGCACACGCGGATCGCCTTGTCGGCCTCGCCCGCCTTCACATACGCATCCGCCAGCAGACGCGTGGCGACCTTATCCCACTGCAACATCAGGTAGTCGCCGGCCACCTTCTCCAGCACCGGGACTGCCGCCGCCGCATTGCCCTGCTGCACGCTGGCGATCGCCGCGTCCAGCTCCTTCGGCCGGGGGATCTGAATGTCGCTGATGTTGGCGGGGGCCATCTCCAGCTCCACATTGCCGCCCTTCGCGGTGATCGCGTAGGTCTTCTCGCGGACCTTCCACTTGATCGCGCCCTCGATCTTGCGGCCTTCCGTGGTCGTTATCACGCCCGCGATTTGCGCCATGGCAGAAGCGGTGAACAGCGCCACGGCCAGCGCGGCGACTCCTGTGTGTGTGCTCGTCTTCATTCGTTTGCTCCTTAAAACCTCAAAGCCTGTCGAGGGGCGGAGGCCTTCCGCCTGCCCCCCCGTATCCTCACTGCCCGATCTTCGCCTGGTTCAGCCAGTTCTGAATGTCGGTCGTGTACCGCCCGTTCGGGAAGATCCGCAGATAGGTTTCGCTGTCCTCCTGCGCGTCTTTGAACTTCTTGTGCTCCAACAGCAGCGGCACGCAATAGAAATAGGCCTTCTCCAGCGTCGCGGCCAGCTTGACGTTGCCCGGATTCATGTTCAGGATCATGACTTGGAACGCCACGATCGCCTTGCCGCGCGTCTCGGCCATCTGCGTGGCCAGCCCCAGCTTCTTTTCGGCCTCCATCTTGCGCAGCAGGACCTCGCCCGAAGTCAGGTCCAACTCGGCCATCTGCTCCGGCTCTTTGCGGTATTTCTTCACCATCTTCAGCGCGTCGACCGCCGCATTGAAAAGACGCGTGCGCTCGTTGTCGTCCTTCTCGGTCTTGCCCTCTTCGCTCGCGACCTCGACCAGCAGCAGGTTGGCGTCCACCACCAGTTGCAGCTTTGACAACTCCTTGTCCTTGATGAATGCGTCAAGCGCCTTGCGGGCGT
>CAYZQL010000408.1:0-2296 GCA_964480555.1 uncultured Lentisphaeraceae bacterium
TTCCCAAGCTTCTTACGTGGGTTCGATTCCCATCGCCCGCTCCATTTCCTTCCTCTTTCCCCTTCTTGCGCCTTCCCGAAGGCTTATCGCTTGATTTCCAGCTTGAAGATCGCGACTTCGTGGGGCTGGAGTGTGACGGAGACGCCCTCGGTCCGCAGGCGCGCGGCGGCGTGTTCGCCGAGTTCGCGCGCGTTGATCAGCTCGGTGACCCGGTACGTTGCTTCCGGCAGTCCCGGCCACCAGGTTCGGCCGGTGACGGGCTTGCCGTCGTGCCCCGCATGGACGAGCCCGTACCACGCCGCGCCGTCGTCGCGTTTGAGGAGGTTTGTCCAGAGCAGCGTCGAATCGGAATCGGCCGGAACAGACACGCCGGCCCAGCGGGCGAAATCGCGGAAGAAGGGACGCGTCCCGCCATGCGACGCGCTGGCGAACGGCGGGACCACGGTCTCCGCCCAGATCACCGCCACGCGGCCTTGGCCGACCGGGCGCCACGTGATCGCCACGCGGTTCGTTTTGCTCGCTACGACGGCGGCGACCTGCTCGCCCTCGCGCACGGGCACGTTCCACAGGTCGCGCAGCACGAAGTCGCCCGGCTGGTCGCCGAACACCGGCCCCGGCACGGGGCGCGTGAGCGTGTAGCGGCCAGGCTCGACCGGACCTTCGGGCGGAGCGAAGCCGAAGCGCCTCAACAGCACCCATTCCTCCGCCGGAAGATCCGGGTCCTTGCTGCCGGCGAACGCTTTCATGACCACGGTCCCGCCGCGCTCGGCGAAGCGCACCACCTGCTCGCGCGTCTCTTTTTCCATGAACCGTGAAGGGGTCGCCGTTACGAAAAGCAGCTTGCCGAGCGCGGCGAAATCGGGCGGCGTGTTGGCGAACGGGATCTGGGCCTGGAGCAGGCTGAGCGTGGTCCAGTAGTCGCCGGTCGTGCCCGTGTAGGTGCTGCGGTTCTGCATCAGGCCGCTGTTGAGCTCATCGAAAACGAACGCCTCGACCGCCGGCGCCGACGTGCTGCGCAACTCGTTCCAGATCGGGATGAAGCGCGTGTAGCGGCCCAGCGCGCGCGGCGGCTCCTGCACCTCCGCGAAGCGCTTGGTGGTGTCGATGAACGCCTTGCAGTGGGCGTGCGCCCCGCCGCCGGCCATGACGAAGAACAGGCTCTGGTCGAGCTGGTACGGGCCTGTGCCGCTCCAGTGGCGCGGCGTGATCTCCTCCGTCCGCATCTGCAGGCCGCGCAGAGCCTTCTCGGCGTAGAAGGGAATGAAGCCAGCATGGGCGCCGCCGTTGGCCGTCATGCAGCCGTGGTCGCGATACCACTCGTCGTTGCCGAAAGTCGAATACACCATCACGAGCCGCCGCGGGTCGTGCTTGCGGACCGCGAGCACAAAGTCGCGGTGGAAGGTCTCGAAGGCGTCCACCTTGAAGCGCAGCCAGTCGAGCTGGTAACGGTCGGAGGGGGCGTCCCTCGGCGGCGCGGCCAGCTCCTTCCACGCGGAGAAGCGCGTGCCCCAGCGCGCGTTGACCGCCTTGAGGCTTCGCCACTGGTCGCGGCTGTAGCGCCGGAAATCGTCCACCGACTCGCGCGAATAGCCTTCGTACCAGTCACGGAACGGCGCGTCCCCCGGATGCTCCATGCACAGATAATAACCATCGAGCGCGGGGTGCGAGCGGTAGCGCCGCGCGACGGCCTCGAAGAAGCGCATGCACGGCCCGCTCACCTCCTTGCTGTGAAAATAGTTCGGGTGCATCCCGTGGAACAGGTAGGCGAAGTGGCTGAACACGTCGCCCTCCTCGTTGGCCATGGGAACGGCCGGCATCCATTCGGGATAATCCTCGGCGCGCACCGAAGCCCAGATCAGGACGCGCAGCCCGTTCGTCGCGGCGGTGTCCAGATAGCGGTCGACCGCGCTCCAGTCGTAGACGCCCGGCAGCGGCTCCACGAGCGGCCAAGGCACGATGACCTCGACGTCGCGCGAGACCGTCGCCGCCTCTTGAAGGAAGGGCTTCGTCGCCTGCTCCCAGTGGGTGTCCAGCGGAAAACGGCCGAAGCCGAACCGGTCGGCATCGGCGAGATGGAACAGGGCCCGCTTGCCCGAGAGCACCGCTTCGGCGGGGATGACCGACCCGGGAATCGGCGCCGCGTCGACGTCGTCGGTCCTCGCGCGCTTCCCGACCACGCGCTCCACGCGGTCATAGGGGATCTCGCCGTCGCGGATTTCCGCGCCGATGCGGTACGCGCCGGCGGGCAGGTCGGAGAGGTCGAGCTGCGCGGTGAAGCGTCCGTCTTTGTCCCATT
>CAYZQL010000409.1:0-2278 GCA_964480555.1 uncultured Lentisphaeraceae bacterium
CCGAACTGCATGTCCGGCTTGCTGAACTTGACGTCGTTGTGGTAGGTCGCGTACTCGGCGACGATGGCGCCGTCCTTGCCGGCGCGCATGAAGTGCCAGGACTCGGGGTCGTTGAGCGAGTAGATCTCGCCCGCACCGCACTTCTTGACATACTTCGACTTGAACCACGGCTGGCCATAGCCCCAGGGCCGCTCGTCCGCGGGCATGTCGCTGATCAGCGTCTCACCGGCCTCGCCCTTGTATTCGCCGAAGAACTCGACCGAGCCGTGGCGGATGTGCCAGGTCTCCATCTTCGGGCCGAAGCCCTTGCCGTCGCCGTCCGTGAGGTGGTTGTGCTCGGGCAGCACCTGACCCGGCAGCAGGAAGATCTCATGGCCGAGGTACCCGTACTTCTGGTCCTTGAACGAACCCTTGTAGGCTTTGGCGCCGACGTTGCCGTAGGTGCCCTCGACGTTCTTCCAGAAAATGCCGGCCATGCCGAGCTTCGCGAAGTCGGTTTGCAGAAAATCGGCGACCCAGAACGCGTCCGTCTTCAGGAGCTCCGGAATCGGGTAGTTGTACGCCTGCATCATGGCGTAGTACGCCTGCTTCGCGGTCGCCTGGTCGAACGAGCCGTCCGGCTTGTAGAAGGCCGGGCTCGCCAGGCGCGGGAAGTCCGACAGCGGCGTGAGGCCGGTGTTGTTCTTCGGTGCGGCGCAGCCGCCGATGCAGAGTGCGGCAAGGACGCTTGTCATCAACGTGCAGGATGTCTTGATCATCATGGTTCAGCCTCTCATTCGTTTATTGGCGTTTCGTACGGTGTCAGTAGTGAAGCGGAATGCGCCTGACAGGTCAATGGGAAAATGGGTAAGCGGTGTGGAAACGGAGCGGACCGCGCCGCGGGAGGCATCGTGAAGGCGGACCTCATGGTTGATCCGCCGCGTGCCGGAGGATGAACGCGGCGAGGCCGTCGGCGAGGGGCTGCCAGCCGGTCTCCAAGGGGATCACGTGTCCGATGTCGGGCAGTTCCCGGATCTCCTTCGGCCCCGGGCACCCGGCGAGCCAGCGCAGCGCGGCGGGGGTGTCCACGACGGAGTCGCGGGCGGCGGTTACGGCGAACACCGGCTTGTCGAGGCGCGCGGACAGGCCGCGGTTGGCGCGGACCAGCTCGAACAGGCCGCGGTAGACGCAGAACGGGATGAAGCGGTCGCGCGTGTAGGTGAAGGAGGGGTCGTCCACGGCCACGCCGTCGGCCGAGAAAGGGGACTCGAAGGTGGGCGATAGGCCGAGCGCGACGCGGGCGATGCGGAACCAGACGGAGGGCGGGAGCAGGGGCGAGCGCTTGCGCGCGACCTCGATCAGCGGGGCGAACACGGCCACGCCGTCGACCGAAGCGGGACTGCGCAGCGCGGCGTCCAAGGCGAGCGCGCCGCCCATCGAGTGGCCGACCAGCCAGACCGTCTCATGGGTCTCGCGCAGGCGGATGATCTCGTCGGCGATCTGCGCGCGCCAGCGCGGGAGCGACTGCCGTCTCGCCAGCGCGGCAGGCTCGGCGCAGCCCTCCAGGCGCAGGGCGCGGCAGGTGAAGGGCCCTTTCTTGGCGAGGTGGCGGGTCATGCGCCGCCAGATGCAGGGCGTGTCCGCGAAACCGTGGATGAAGAGCAGGGCGACCGGACCGTCGCCGATCCGGTAGGCGGAGGCGCCGGGCAGGAGTCCGCTCGCCTCACGCTTGACGCGCCTTTCCCAGAAAAAGCGGCGCGTCTCAACCCAGGCGGTGTGAAGCAGATTGATGGCGAGCCACGCAAGAAAGAGTATAAGGAGAGTGGTCATTGAGAAACGCTCAACGTTGAACGCTCAACGTTCAAGTGTGGTCCCTGACAGACTTACAGCCTAAACCGCTGACAGCCTTCTTCTAGTGCCGGAAGCTGCGCTGGCCGGTGAAGACCATCGCGACGTTGGCGTCGTTGCAGCAGTCGATCACGTCCCAGTCGCGGATCGCGCCGCCGGGCTGGACGATGGCGGTGATGCCTTCGCGGATGCCGACCTCCGCGCCGTCGCGGAAGGGGAAGAAGGCGTCGGAGACCATGCTGCAGCCGATCAGGCCGCCTTTGCGGGCCTTGACCTCTTCGTCGATCGCGGCCATGCGCCGCGCGCCTTCGTCGCCGAACTTGAGCGTGAGCTCGTTGTAGGCGGTGGCGTACTTCTCCCACGCGATCCAGTCGGCGAGCTTGCGGTAGGCCTTGTCGCGCGCGATCTCGGCCACGCCCACGCGGTCCTGCTCGCCGGTGCCGATGCCGAC
>CAYZQL010000410.1:0-2238 GCA_964480555.1 uncultured Lentisphaeraceae bacterium
CCAGCGTCTCGACCTTCTTCTCGAGGTCGCGCGATTTGAGCGCGCGCGCCACCAGCATGTCGAGGTGGTCGAGGTTGATGGGCTTGGTCAGAAAATCGTACGCGCCCTGCTTCATCGCCTCCACCGCCGTCTCCACAGACCCGTACGCGGTCAGCAGGATAAACACGGTTTGCGGGTGCTGCGCGTTGACGCGCCGCAGCAGCGCGAGCCCGTCCGTGCCCGGCATCCGCAAGTCCGAGAGCATCACGTCCACCGCCGTGCCGCCGGCCAGCAGCGCCAGCGCGGCGTCCGCGCTTTCGGCGGTCCTCACGTCGTAATGGCGCTGCAGCGCGCGCTGCAGTCCGTCGCGCGTGTTTTTGTCGTCGTCCACCACCAGAATGACCGGCCTGTCTGACATATCACGTCCCCGTTTTGAGCATTCGCACCCGCCGCTCGGAGCGCGGCAGCCTGATTTTGAAGCAGGTCCCCTCGCCCGGCTTGCTCGCCAGCTCGATCTCGCCGCCGTGCTCCTCGATGATCCGCTGCACGATCATCAGCCCCAGCCCGCTCCCGTTCGCCTTCGTGGTGTGGTAGGGCTCGAACACCCGCCCCAGCTCGTCGGGCGCGATCCCTTTGCCCGTGTCGGTGAACGCGATGTCCACATACGCATCCTCCACCGCGAAGACCACTTTCAGCGCGCCGCCGTCCGGCATCGCCTCCAGCGCGTTTTTGACGATGTTGAAGAACACCTGCTTGATCTGAGACCGGTCGAGGTGCACCATGGGCACCGAGGCCGGAATATCCACCGACACCGCGATGCGCCGGTTCTCGAACTCGCTCTTCAGCACCCGCAGCGTCTCCTGCAGCACCTCGGTCGGACACTCCGGAACCAGCACCGGCTTGGTGGGCCGGATGGCCCGCAGGAACTGCGTGATGATGGCGTCCAGCCGCCCGACCTCGGTGCGCGCCACGTCGACGAGGTCCGCAAGCGGCTCGCGCGTCCCGTCGGGCAGGTCGCTCAGCTCGCGGGCCAGCAGCTGGAGATGGATGTTCAGGGCGTTGAGCGGGTTCCCGATCTCGTGCGCCACCCCGGCCGCCAAGAGCTTGACCGCATTGGAGCGCTCGCTCTCGAGCACCGAGGCCTCCTGCTTGCGGTCCCGCGTCACGTCGCGCAGGATCACCAGCACGCCTTTGTCCACCAGCCCCTGCTCGTCCAGCGGCACGGCGTAGACGCTGATGAACCGGTGCTCGGGATAGGAGATCTCGATCTCGCGCGTCACCATGCGCGACCACCCGCTGTCCGTGGCCGGCGCCTCCAGCAGATGCTCCCAGTCCCACTCGCGCAGGAACCGCATGATCGACTTTCCCTTGGTGCGCGCGAAATCGAAACCCGCCAGCTTCTCTGCGGCGCGGTTCGCATAGAGCAGCCGGCCCGCGTTGTCGATGACCAACACCCCCTCCTGAATGGTCTGGAAAATGGTCTCCAGAAAACCACGCTCCTGCGCCAGCCGCAGCATCTGCGCCTGCAGGCTCTCGGGGCCCAGCTTGTCGATCCGTGCCACCAATCTGTCAAAAAAACCGGAAGCCATCTGTGTCACACCCCTTCACAGTGTCAGATTGACCCAGAATTATAGGCTCCGGCCTTGCCGTCTACAAGCGTAATCCGGTCAGAAACAAGCGCCGGACAGGACGACCGCTTTCCGTGCGGCCGCCGAGTGTGGTATCGTATGTCCGTTTTGAAAGATCGTGAATCCCGCTAGGAGAAGTTTGACATGAACACACGCATCTTGCCGCTTCTGAGCCGCAGAAGCATCCGGAAATACACGCCAGAGCCGGTCAGCGACGATGCCGTGCGCGCGCTGCTCGAAGCGGCCATGGCCGCACCGTCCGCCATGGCGATGGATCCTTGGCGCTTCCTTGTCGTGCGCGACCGCGCCGCGCTCGCAGCGCTCGCCGAGATTCTGCCGCACGGAAAAATGCTGAACGAGGCGGCGCTCGGCATCGTGGTCTGCGGCGAACCCGCCTGCGCCCATCGCCAGGAACTCTCGTACCTGCTGCAAGACTGCAGCGCCGCCGTGGAGAACCTGCTGCTGGCCGCCCACCTCCTGGGACTGGGCGCTGTCTGGCTGGGCGTCCATCCGAACGAAGACCGCGTCAGCGGCATCCGCGCCCGCTTCGGCGTCCCGCAGGAGGTCCTGCCGCTCGCGGCGATCGCCCTGGGCCACCCCGCCGAGCATCCCTCACCCCGCACCCGCTACA
>CAYZQL010000411.1:0-2199 GCA_964480555.1 uncultured Lentisphaeraceae bacterium
GGCGTCGAGCTGTGCCGGCGCGTCGGCTCACCTCGCTTCCGGCTCCTGTACGACATCTACCACATGCAGATCATGGAAGGTGACGTTATCCGCACCCTCACCGACAACATCGCCCACATCGCCCATTTCCACACCGCCGGCAACCCCGGCCGCAAGGATCTCGACGAGGACCAGGAGTTGTTTTATCCCGCCATCATGCGCGCCATTGCAAAGCTGACGGAGGAGGGCAAGTTCAGCGGTTACGTTGCCCACGAGTTCAGCCCGAAAAACGGCGTCGACTCCCTGCGTCGCGCCGTCCAGCTCTGCGACGTCTAAACGCTTCTGTTTTCGCGCAGAGTGGTCCCCGCAGCCGTCGGCGTCATTCTGCCGCTTTCCGCACCTTCACCCCTCAAAAAGGAGACCTCATGAGTAACTCGTCACAAACCTGTACAGGCAACCACAAGGGCCACATTTGCCTGCTGGCCAGCGCCGCACGCTTCGAGGAGATCAAGACCCTCACGAAGGAACCCAAGTTCATCTGCTTCAACTGCGGACGCGTCGCGGACAAGGAAGAGAACCTCTGCAACCCCATGCCGCTGGACTGAGACCCGCACGCCGGACTCATCGCGCAAGTGCGCGGCGGGTAGCGGTGGTGAGCGGCAACTCTGCCGGGGTCGCGAAGCGCACCGGGGGCTTCCTCCCAAGGTCAAGCGTGCCGCTGAAAACCGGCACAGCGAAAACATGCAGGTGCAGCTTGAAGTGCGAGAAGGCATGGGTCACCATGCCGTGGCGGCGTGCCCGCGTGGCCGTCAAGCCCGCTTGCTGACTCAAAGCGCGCAGGGCGTCGCGTTGAGTCGGCGAGCGCTCGACGGTCACGTTCGGCAATTCCCAGAGGCCGCTCAGCAACCCCTCATCCGTGCGCTGTGTAAAGAGCACCCGCCCCGCCGTATCGCGCACAAGCACCGCCACGCCGACTCGCGTCGGCACCTCTTTCTTGGCAGGCTTGACGGGCAACGCGTCCTGCCGTCCCTCGCCGCGGGCGACGCACTCCCGCCTCAACGGGCACACCGCACACGCCGGCGCGCGCGGCGCACAGAGTGTGGCGCCGAGATCCATCATGGCCTGATTGAAATCGCCGGGGCGCTTGGACGCCTCGATGTGCGGCTGAAGCCACGCGGCCAGCCGAAGCCGCACGGGCGCCTTGCGGAAGTCGTCCGGCCAGCCAAGAAACCGCGCGAACACGCGGATGACGTTCCCGTCCACCACCGGAGCATACGCGCCGAAGCAGATACTGGCGATGGCGGCGGCGGTATAGGGGCCGACCCCCGGCAACGACGCCCATTCCGCGACGCCCTGCGGCAGAACTCCGCCGCGTTCGACCACCGCCTGCGCGGCCTTCTGCAGGTTGCGCGCGCGGGTGTAGTAGCCGAGCCCTTCCCACGCTTTGAGAACCTCCTGCTGGGGTGCGGCGGCCAAAGCGGCGAGGGTTGGAAAGGCGGCAATGAAACGGGCGAAGTAACCTCGCACGGTGTCGACTTGCGTCTGCTGCAGCATGATTTCGCTGACCCAGACCGCATACGGATCGGGATGGCCACGCCACGGCATTTCGCGCCGGTGCGCGTCATACCAGTCGAGCAGTCGGCGGTGGAGGGACGCGGGCATGGGCACGGTCAAGGCTGGCGCAGATCAAGCGCCATGGCGATTTCAGGGCAGGTGAAGGGATCGGCGTGCTTGGTGCAGTTGATACAGCCCATGTAGAGCTTGTGCATCACCTGGGTTTTGGGGATGACCTTGAATCCGAGCGACGTGAAGAACTCGGGCGCGAAGGTGAGAACAATCGCCTGCGCAGGCTGAAAGCGCCGGATGTCTTCGAGAATGTGTTTGACGATCCGCGTGCCGATCTGATGGCGGCGAAAGCCCGTGTCGATGGCGACCGACTGGATCTCAACTGAAGCACGCTCGGGCTGACCGATCTCCGGCAAGATCTGCCAAGCGGCGCAACCGACCACGCGGCCTTCGGCTTCGCACACGACGAACCGGTCGATGTTCTGGATCACATCGCCGATGGGGCGCGGAATCAAATCATCCGGATGGCTGCGGATGAGATTAAAAATCGACATCGCGTCTTTCAGGATGGCCGGCCGGATCAGCACGTTTTTCTTCTCGTTCATAAGTGCGAGTACGATACCGCTTCAGGGTTCACCCCTTCAAGAAGAAACC
>CAYZQL010000412.1:0-351 GCA_964480555.1 uncultured Lentisphaeraceae bacterium
CGCCACATGATGGAGCGTCTGGATATCCCCATGCCCGAGTCCGGCATGGCCGCCACCATCGACGAGGCGGTTGACGTCGCCAAGGGCATCGGCTACCCGATCATGATCCGCCCCTCCTTCGTGCTCGGCGGCCGCGGCATGGAGGTGATCTACGACGAGCAGATGCTGCGCGAATACGTCGCCAAAGCCGTCGGCGTCACCCCCGACCGGCCGCTGCTGCTCGACCGCTTCCTGCAAGAGGCGCTGGAGTGCGAGGCGGACGCCCTCTCCGACGGCAAGGATGTCTACATCCCCGCCGTCATGGAGCACATTGAGCTCGCGGGCGTGCATTCGGGCGACTCGGCCTGCGTC
>CAYZQL010000412.1:401-2194 GCA_964480555.1 uncultured Lentisphaeraceae bacterium
GCACGTGGTCGGCCTGATGAACATGCAGTACGCCATCGAGAAGGACAAGGTCTACGTGCTGGAGGCCAACCCGCGCGCCTCGCGCACCGTGCCGCTGGTCTCGAAGGTGTGCAACACCCAGATGGCCCGCATCGCCACGAGGCTCATGCTCGGCGCGAAGATCGGGGAACTGAACCTCGTCCAAAAGGTGATCCCTCATTTCGGCGCCAAAGAAGCGGTCTTCCCCTTCGACAAGTTCCCGGAGGTCGACCCTGTGCTCGGCCCCGAAATGCGCTCCACCGGCGAGGTTCTCGGCCTGGCTTCGACGTTCGGCCTGGCCTACTACAAATCTCAGGAAGCCGCCAACGCCAAGTTGCCGACGGAAGAGGGCACGATCCTCATCAGCCTCTCGGAAAAGACCGATTCCGCGGTGAAAGCGGCCAAGGAGTTCATCAAGCTGGGCTTCAGCCTCATCGGCACTGCGGGAACCATCCAATGGCTCGCCGAGCACGGCATCAAGGGGGACGTCGTCAGCAAAATCAACGAGGGCCGTCCCAACGTGCTCGACGTGATCGTCAACCGCCAGGTCTGCCTCGTGATCAACACCCCCTCCGGGCGGCGCGACGCGCGGGCCGACGACGCGTCGATCCGCAAGGCGGCGCTCAAGTACAAGGTGCCCTACCTGACAACCGTGGCGGCCGCCGCGGCCAGCGCCCAAGGGATCCGCGCTGCGCGGGACAGCTCCGGCGGCGTCAAATCCATTCAGGCCTACCACGCCGGCATCCGGTGACCCGCACTCGCCCAGCCTTAGACAGGAAAACACGCTATGAGCCGAGTGATCGCCATTGACGGCCCCTCCGGCGCGGGGAAATCGTCCGTTTCCAAGCGCGTCGGCAAGCAGCTGGGCTTCCTGCACGTCGATTCCGGCGCGCTGTACCGCATCATGACCTGGCAGTGCCTGCAGCACCGCGTCGACACCGCCGACCCGGAGGCCGTCGCCGCCTTCGCGCAAACGGTCAATGTCACCTGCCTGCCGCAGAACGGCGCGATCGCCTACTTCGTCAACGGGCAGCCACCGGGCGACGCCATCCGCACGCCGGAGATCAACGCGCACGCCAGCCCCGTCGCCACCGTCAAGGCGGTCCGCGACCGCGTCACCGCGTGGCTGCGGGAGATGACGCGCTTCGGCGACCTCATCGTCGAGGGGCGCGACATCACCACCGCCGTCTTTCCCGAATCCCCGGCCCGCTTCTACCTCGTGGCCAGCGCGGAGGCCCGCGCCGAGCGCCGCCGCAGAGAGGAAGTCGAGAAAGGAATCGCCGACCAGTCCGCCGAAGAGGTCAAGCGCTCGCTGCTGGCACGCGACGCGATCGACTCCACGCGCAAGCACGCGCCCCTCAGGAAAGCCGACGGCGCGATCGAGATCGACAGCACCAGCCTCACGCTGGATGAAGTCGTGGAGACCGTCATCGACGCCCTGCCATCCGGCTGGAAGCGGAGCGCGCCATGACCGTCGCGGGCTGGGTCACCCTGAGCCTCTGCTGGCTGCTCGTGAGCGGCTTCAGCCTGTATTTCATCGTCAAAACCCTGCGCGCGCCCCAACATAAAGCCGGCGATGACGCGGGGTCTCAACCTGAAGTCTGAGACCGAAAATTTGAATTGCAGCCTTCGGCCCCTTGTCCATTGCGTTCCGAGTGAGACCTTTGTTAGACTATGCCGCAATTCTTCATTGGCCCTTTCTAGCCATCGGGTCATGCGGGCCCCTGTAGCTCAGTTGGATAGAGCAACGGATTTCTAATCCGTGGGTCGCAGGT
>CAYZQL010000413.1:0-2147 GCA_964480555.1 uncultured Lentisphaeraceae bacterium
GTCCAGCACGGCGTCCCGGATGGCGCGCACGTCGGCGCGGTTGCCGAGCGGCGGGTTCATGCGGTAGTTGCCGTCATCGGACGAAATGTCTTCTGCGGCGAAGGCGAGGTGGTGCGGCGAAGCCTCGCCGCTGACGGGCAGCCCTTCGGCGCGGGCGGCGCGGATGGCGGCGACAGACCCTGCGCAGGAGATGTGCTGGATATGGGTGGCGCAGCCGGTTTCGGCTTCGGGGGGAAAGACCGGCAAGCCGAGGCGGCTGGCGAGGGGGCAGGCGCGGATGACGCCGTTCCGGGCGAGAGCCGGGAGCACGGCGTGATCCATCACCGGCCGTTCGAGGGCGCGGGCGCGGAGCATGGCGGCCCGCATCACGTCGTCGTCGGCGACCGTTGAGCCGTCGTCCGTAAAGGCGGCCGCGCCGTTTTCGGCGAGCGCTTCGAGGGCGGCGACCTCGCGTCCTTGGCGGCCGGCGGTGATGCACGCGGAGGGCAGTATCCGGACGGGAAGGGCGTCTTCGATCTGCTCGCGCAGCCATGCGGGAGAGTCGCCGGGGGGGACGGTGTTGGGCATGGTGACGACGCGGGTGAAGCCTCCTGCGGCGGCGGCCGCCGCGCCGGTGCGGCGGGTTTCGGCAAGGGCGTTGCCGGGGTCGCGGAAATGGACATGGGCGTCCCAGAAGCCGGGTGCGGCCAAAAGGCCGGAGGTCTCGATGCGGGGAAGCCCGTCAGCGGACGCGCCAAAAGGCTGTAGGATTCCGTTGCGGATGATCAGCTCAGCGGATTCGTCGCGGTTGACGGCGGGGTCGAGCACGCGCGCATTGGCGATAACTACGTTTGTCATGACGCCGTAGAGTATAACGCGATAACGGACAGGGTCAAGGGCTTAGCTAAAAGCAACGGGCTTGACCGCAAGGGCGCTTAACGGGTAAAGTAGGCACTCATGTTTTTCGAGCATAGGTAGTCAGAACACAGATAGGAGCAAATGATGAGTAATTCAACTGCAGCCCAGTTGCAGCGCGGTGTGATTGTGGAGTTTGATTTTGCGGTGCTGCCGGGGCATGCGTTTTTGAAGGATATTTGCAGCGTGCGGCTCGAGAAAGAGGGGTTGAAACCGGACGCGAAGCTGATGGCCCGCTACATGGGCGGGAAATCGTTCTCCTCCGGCCTGAACGCGATGTGCAACAAGTTGCAGAAGACCATGGACGTGCCGGCGGTGATCGCAGAGTGCAACGGACAGTTCGCCGAGGCGCTGAAGGGCGCGCTGCCCAAGGTGCCTGCCGGGTTTATCGCGTTTGTCAAAGCGCTTCTCGCCAAAGAAATCAAGGTCGTGATCGTTTCGCGGGCGGACAGTGAGGCCGTGCGCGCTGTTTTTGCGGACGTGCAGTCGGATAAGCTGGTCGTCATGCATGACTTGGCGAACAGCTTCGGGTTCTGCAGCTGGGACGGCTGGCGGCGCGCGGCCCGCAAGAACGATCTGCACGAGCGGCTTTGCGTGGCGGTGGCGGGGTGCGGTTTTTCTGTCAAGGGTGCGCTGACCTCCGGCATGGGCGTACTGGTTAAAGATAACGCCGTGACCGAGTATCAGGACATCAGCGGGTGCGATCTCAAGATCAGCGAGTTCTCGGCCGGGCTGGTGGACGACGTGACCCGCATTTTACGCGTGTGAGGCTGATCGGTCAGAGGACTACAGTTGACTGACGCGGCCCCGTTTCATCGAGAAACGGGGCCTGTTTTTTTTGGAGGGCGAGCGAATGGAAACCGGGCTGAAGGGGATTGGACGGCTCTACGAGGTCATGAAGCGTTTGCGTGCGCCGGGCGGATGCCCGTGGGACCGGGAGCAGACGTTGCAGACGCTGAAACCGTGTCTTCTGGAGGAAACCTACGAGCTGCTGGAGGCGATGGACGGATCGGATCTGGCCCTGCATGTGGAGGAACTGGGCGACGTGCTCTTGCAAGTGGTCTTCCAGTGCGCCATCCGCGAAGAAGAGGGGCTCTTCACGCTGGACGATGTGGCGGAAGCGCTGACGGAAAAGCTGATCCGGCGGCACCCGCATGTTTTCGGCGATGTGGCGGCGCACTCGTCGGGCGAGGTTCTGCGCAACTGGGAGGCGATCAAGCAGACGGAGAAAGGCAAGTCTCCTGACCGATCGG
>CAYZQL010000414.1:0-2141 GCA_964480555.1 uncultured Lentisphaeraceae bacterium
GCAGGAGGACGCCGTTCTGGAACGTGAGGGGGACGATGCGGTGGCGCAGGGCGACCTTGGCGTTGACCTTGTCGATCGCCTCCTGCTCGATTTTGAAGTCGCCGATGTTGTGGAAGGGGATGCCGCTGGCCTCGGCGAACACGTTGAGCAGGTCCGGCTCGTTGACGATGCCCTCCTGGATCAGCAGGCGGTCGACGCCTTGCAGGGTGAGCGCGGCGCGGCCTTGGATATCGCCCAGCTTCTCCGGGGTGAGGAGGCCGCGGTCGACGAGGCGTTGGCAGACGTCGACGATCAACTCCTCGGTGTAATATCGGATGTTTCGGTCAGAGTTCATAGTGAGGCGGGGAAGAGGGAAGGCGGTTTCGGGTTTCAGGTGACAGGTTTCAGGTGGCAGGTTTCGGCGGGCTGCCCTATTTTTGGTTTCGCTTTTGCTGTGCGGCCTTCTTTTGCTGTGCGCCGGGTTTTTGCTGGGCCTTGCCGGGGTCGGCGGCTGCCGCGCCGGGTTTGGCACCGGGCTTGGCTGCCGCTGCTGCGCCGGGTTTTGCCGCTGCCGCTGCGCCGGCCTTGACCGGAACAATCGCCTTTTTTACCGGTGCTTTGGCGGGCTCGGGGTCGAGGTCGGCGGGGGCGCCGCCGATCTTCAGCGTGCGGGTTGTCCCGTTCGGGAGGCGGAGTTCGGCTTCGCGCACATTGGCGCTCAGGATTTCCACGCCGTGAACCTTCTTGCCCGGCTCGTAAAAGATCGTCGTGTTCTCGGTCGAGTCGCGGAACATGGCGACGCGCGTCCCGTCCGGGCGTTGGAGAAACCCTTCGAAGTAGAGCTTGGGGACGACCAGCGGTTTGCCGTCCGGGCCGACCAGTCCGCCGGGGACCGCGGCTTTTTTCCGCAGGTGCGCGAAGGGGTCCTTCTTGGTGTCTGCCGACGTGCCGGCGGCGGTATTGCCCCCCGCGATCCCGGCGGCGGACGCCTGAGCCGCCTTGAGGGCTTTGAGGAAGGCGGTGCGCTCGACCTCGTTGGTCAAGATCGCCTCGATGGTGGGTTTAAAGGGATCGATCGGGAGGACAAGTGTTTCAGCGGTGAGCTGATTGGTGACGAAATCAAGGGTGCCGATGGTCCAGGCCGGCGTGGCTTCAGGCGGTCGGCTCCCTCCGTGTCCGTCTTGGATCGGCGCGGGCGGGTGCGTGTACAGCCACGCGCAGTATGCGGCGACGCCGACAAAGAAGAGCACCGCCACGAGGCAGAAGGCCTTGGCGTTGAGCCGCATGATCCATTTCCAGAGTTTGTCCATGGGAAAATCCTTTATTCAAACAGCAGCGCGGAGAGGATGGCCTTGACGCGCAGCTTGGAGTCGAAAGAGGGGCCGGACTCGATGCGCAGGTTTCGGAAAGCGAAGACCTGCCCTTCCTCGAAAACGGATTGGAAGAAGGTGAACAGGTGCTCGAAATCCACGTCGCACTCGATGCGGACCGGGTACTCTTCGAACGTCCGGCGGCCCTTTTTGTCCGTGTGTTCGATCGGCGCGAGCGGGTAGATTTCCACCAGCCGCTGGATTTGGCGGTCGAGCGTGAGGTCCGCGAGCTTTTCGACGGCTTTGAGCTGCAGCATGCGGACGCGGATGATGTCGCCGCTGGCGACCGTCTCATCGAGGCCGAGCTCAGTGGGCATGAGCTGGATTTTCAGCTCGTCGGACTTGGCTTGCAGGCGCTGCCGGATCTCATAGAGCTGCACCTTGTAGTCGATGCGGTTGACCTCGGTTTTCCGCATCACCGTCTGGTTCGGGAAGGTGGCGAGGCGTTCCGCGATGCGGGACCACTCGTTGGAGAGCTGGCCCAGGTTGGACGATTCGTGATCGGCGATCGTCTGCATGTGGGTGAGCGAGAAGTTCGCGTAACGGCTGCGTTCGAGCTGTTCGCGCACCGTGCGGTTGTTCTCGGCCAATTCGCGCTGGGGAAGCACGACGAAACGCAGGGTGAGAAAGGCGCTGAAAAGGACGAAGAGCAGGATGAAAACAACCTGCATGCGTTCGGTCGATAACAGACGGAAGGCCGGTTGGATATGAAGATTGGAAAAGGACATGGGTTTCAGGTTTCAGGTGACAGGTTTCAGGTGACAGGTTTCAGGTGACAGGTCTCGTGGGCGG
>CAYZQL010000415.1:0-2024 GCA_964480555.1 uncultured Lentisphaeraceae bacterium
CTGGGACCGCAACCGCATCTCGCTCAGCCTGCGCGGCGCGCAGGGCGACCCGTGGGACGACGCAGCCGCCCGCTTCCCGCAGGGCACGACGTTCATCGGCAAGATCACCAAGCTCGAGAAGTTCGGCGCGTTCGCGCAGCTCATCCCCGGCGTCGAAGGGCTGATCCCGATCGGCAAGCTGGGCGGCGGGCGCCGGCTCATGTCCGCCCGCGAGGCGGTGACCGAAGGCCAGGAGCTTCTGCTGCAGGTGGACAGCGTCGACATCGAGCGCCGCCGCTTCAGCCTGAGGCCGGTCGACGAGCGCGTCAAGGCGCTCAAGCCCGGCGAGCTGGCCGAGGGCGTCAAGGTCGATGGTATCGTGGAGTCGATCCAGCCGTTCGGCCTGTTCGTCCGCCTCTCCGAAGAGAAGACCGGGTTGCTGCACATCAGCGAGACCGACACGCCCAAAGGCGGCAACCCGGCCGCCAAGCTCGAAAAACAGTTTCCGCCGTCGAGCAAGATCGAGGTGGTGGTCAAGGCCGTCGAAGGCGACCGCATCTCGCTCACGCTTCCCGCCAAGTGGGAAACCCGCGGCGGCGACGAGGAGGGCCATGACGTTTCAACCTGGCTCTCGAACAACAAGGGCGGCGGTTCGCTCGGCTCGCTCGGCGACGCCTTCTCCAAGCTGCAGCTGTGAGACAAGCGCCTCACGGCGCCACTACGAACGGACCGGGACGTGAGCGCTTGGCGCAACCGTTTGTAGTGGGCCCGTGAGGGCCTTCTTTTGGAGGCGAATGCCATGTACGAGTACCGACATGCAACTCCTGAAATCCAGCGGGAATTACTTATCGAGCGCCAACGCAAATCGTGGCCGTGGCATGCGCCGCCGCACTTCGCGGATGGCGAGCACATCTATTTGCTGACGGCCGCCTGCTTCGAGCATCAAGCCCTTCTTGTTTCGGACGCTCGCCGCGATGAATGGCTCGCGGCCCTTCGAGCCTGTGTCGCCGACTCAGGCGGTGACTTGCGGGGCTGGGTGGTCTTACCGAATCACTATCATCTCGTTGCGCAAGTCAATCTTGATGTACTCGCTTCGAAGATCGGCCGTTTGCACAACGGCAAGTCGACGCAGTGGAATCGAGAAGATCAGACGCCCGGAAGAAAAGTGTGGCATCGGTTCGCTGACCGCCGGATAAGAAATGACAGGCACTACTTTGCTTCGCTAAACTACGTGCATGCAAATCCGGTTCACCATGGGTGGATCGAACATGCCGATGTGTGGCGGTGGAGTAGTTTGGCGCACTATAAACAGGAAGTGGGAGCCGAGGTTTTGGAGGCGTGGGCGCGCGAGTATCCGATTGAACGGTTTGGCGAGGGCTGGGATGTATAATTCGAGCGCCCACATTAAGCGCCTCACGGCGCCACTACGAACGGGCCGGGACGTGAGCGTTTGGTGCATCCGTTTGTAGTGGGCTCGTAAGAGCCTCGGTGGTAACAGAAGAAGCGCCTCACGGCGCCACTTCGAACGGACCGGCCGGCGGCACCTGGCAGGTGTTTGAAGCAACCGTGAGGGCCGGCTCTCACCGTTTCCCGGTCAGGCCGCGACGGTGCTGCAGGCGGTACTGGTGCGGGGTGATTCCGCGGAAGCGCTTGAAGGTCCGGATGAAATGGCTGTGGTCGCAGAAGCCGACCGTCTGCGCGATATCGGCAATGAGGCGGGTCGAGTGCTCGAGCAGCTCCCGTGCGGCGTTGACGCGCGTCAGAAGGATGTAATCCATCGGCGTCATCTTGAAGAACCTTTTAAAACCGCGCCGGAACTGGCTGCTGGAGCAGCGGGTCAGCCGCACCAGATCGTCGATTGCGATCGCCTCAGCGTAACGGGTGTTGATGAAGGCGGCCACATCCGAGAAGCTGCTGTACCACTCCGGAATCTCTTTTGCGTCGGCGACAAAACGGTAGATGGCCGCGACACCGATGATCCGACGCCTCTTTCCGTAAAGCGGGACACGGCTGGTGCAGATGAACTTGGTGGTCAGATCAGGCGA
>CAYZQL010000416.1:0-2004 GCA_964480555.1 uncultured Lentisphaeraceae bacterium
CCGGTCAGGAACGCCACACTTGGAAAATACGCCATACCTGGAAGCTCCCGACCCCTACCCGCTTATTTCTGAAACAGTGCGAACTCGCCGCGACGGTTCAGGCGCCACGCTTCCTCGCCCGAACCGGCGACAGCGGGCTTTTCCTCGCCGTAGCTGCGGGTTTGAATGCGCTCGGCCGAAATGCCGAGATTGACGAGATGGGAACGGACCGACAAAGCCCGGTTTTCGCCCAGCGAAAGGTTGTACTCGTTGCTGCCGCGCTCGTCGCAATGGCCTTCGACGACCAGAACATGTGAAACGTTCTGCGTCAAGTGTTGCGCGACCTGCTCGACCTTCGAGACCTCGGAAGGCGGCAACGCATAGCTGTCGAACGCGAAATAGACCGGGGCGAACTTAGCGCCCTGCACCGCCTGCAGCGTGTCTTCAAACCGTGAGCCGCTGACCAGGTTGCCGCTCTCGTCGGTCACCTTAGCAAGGTCGGTATTCTCCAACAGGGTCGGATCACCCAGACCGCTGCCAGCCAGCTCGGACTTGTCCTTCTGCCAAGGCCAGCGCCACCCGCCCGCCTTGGTGCGGCAACCGGTATCGGTGAAAACCAACGCGCCCATCAGCGCAACGTTGACGACGACGACAGAACGAATATGCATGTGTGAACTCCTCATGAACCGTTTAACGATCTGACCAATCCGGGGACATCCAGTTTCCGGCAAGGTTGATTAAACGTACCGCAGGATCCCCCAGAGTGTCAAGAAGGTAGAGCGACGAACGGCTGGAACAGACGATGTGTCGCCCGTCTGGCGCCCAGGAAGGATGTTCGTAATCACCCACCGGCGTCACAAGTTCGCCTGAGCTTTCGTCGATACGAGGATCCATCACCGCGATTTGATAACCGCCCCCGCGCTTGGTCGCATAGGCAATTTTCCCCTTGGCGCACCAGTCCGGATTCACATTCTCAGAGCCCTTGTATGTCAACCGGCGCGACTGCCGGGTGGCCACATCCACGATGTAGAGCTGCGGCGCTTTGGTGATGTCACTCACATAAACGATTCTGCGTCCGTCGGGCGACCAACACGGGCTGGCCTCCGCCCCGTAGCTCGTCTGGGTCAGACGCGTCAACTGTCCCGAGGACAGCCCCAGGACATACAACTCCGGGTTGCCTTGATAGGACAGGATGAGAGCGGCCCTGGAACCGTCTGGCGAAATCGCCGCGCCTGTGTTCAGCCCCCGGAACGAAGCCAGCGCCTTGCGCTCGCCGCCCCTTGCCACCATGCGGTAAACCGCCGGATAACCTTTCAGGAAGCTGGTGTAGTAAATATCCCGCCCGTTCGGCGCCCAGCGGGGGCCGACCACGGCCACACTGTCGTGCGTGATCTGCATCATCCCTTGGCCGTCCGCATCGCACATGTAGAGATCAGCGTTGTTCCGCCCGCGACGGTTCACGAACACGATGCGCGTCTGCGCGATACCGGTCTCACCGGCGATCAGCCTCACCATCTCGTCCGCCAACTGATGCGCCTGACGCCGCACCTCGGCCTGCCCCATTGAGACTTTGTTCCAGTTGAACGCCTTGCCCGGCCAGGCAACCCGGCACCCGCTTTGAATGCCAGCCCCCGCTTCGGCAACTGTACCGTTCACGCTGACCGCTCCGGAAGCTGCCACTTTAAACCATCCGGAAAGCTCCAGATCGCGTGCGAGCGTCCGGAGAAACAACTGTCCATTGGGGCCGGAAGCCTTCAACCCGGCCAATGACACCGTGTTCTTTTCAGCGCCTTTTTTGACCACCGAAATCAGCGGGGGCTGCCGTGCAGCCTGTGCCCGCACATCAACCGCCAAGCCCCCCGTGAAAAGCAAAAACGAAGCCAGGATAATTCGTTGCATAGTCGCTCCAAAATTTGAACTTTGATTATATGCTTAAACCGCCTCGTTCCGCAAGCGCAGACATGCGCGATTCAGCAATTCTAATTTTGATTTTTTTATTTTGTTGTTGTATAGGGCATGATTTAT
>CAYZQL010000417.1:0-1986 GCA_964480555.1 uncultured Lentisphaeraceae bacterium
CTGCCAATTCCCCCCATTTGCGGTATGCCGCAAAAAGACAGTTGCTCCCGTGCTTTCGCACCCAACACGCATCAGACTCGTGTTTCCCCGGTCATCAACCGATGACGTGAAAAAAAGCGAACGTGGCCAGAAAGGAGGTGCGCCGGGGGAGACGAGTCTTGGCCCGCGCTATTCGGGCAGGTTGAACGCTTTGATGATTTCGTCGATCACCGGCTTGCCCATCGGCACGTGGCCCCCGATCGGAAGGCTGTCGAGGATCGCCTCGGCCGAGCACTCCAGCACTTCGAGCTGATCGAACGCGGAAAGGATGTCGCGGCCCACAACCATGACGCCGTTGTTGCACAACACCGCCGCCGGATGCCGCAGGGAGAGCTGACGGGTCATGGCCGCGTAGTTGTTGAACGTCGTCTCGAACGGCAGAAGCCCCACCTCGCGCAGGAAGATGTAGCACTCCGGAAGCGTCCGCGTGTCGATCGCCTTGTGGCAGACGCTGAAGGCCAAGGCGTTCAGGGGGCAGGCGTTGATGATCGCCTGAACCTCAGGGTGCGCATCGTAGATCGCCTGATGGGAGAGCGTGGCGTGGCTCGGGTTCTTGCCGCTTTCACACTTCCCCTTGCGGATCATCACGATCTCCTCCGGCAACACGCTGAACCGGTCCAGGGGCCGCGGCGTGATGAGGAAGGCCCGCTCGTCGATCCGGGCGGAGAAGGTGCCGGTCGAGCCGGTCAGCAGCCGCTGCCGGTAGCCGCGCTCGACGAACTGGCAGAGCGTGTTGCGAAGCTCTTTCTCCCGGATCGACATCATGCCGGGGTCGTACTCGAACGACGCCATCTGCACATCGCTCTTGCTCTCCAGCTGGAGCTGCTGCTCGCTCAGGAACTTGGGCTCGCCCAACATCGACGCCTTGATCTCCGTCTTGCAGCACAGCTCCAGCGTTTCGAACCGCTGGAAAGCGTCCTGCAGGCTCTTCCCGCCGCAGCACACGCCGTGGCTCTCCAGAATCACGCTGTCGAAGCCCTCCGCGAACTTGACCGCGATCTTCTGGCCCAGGTCTTCGCTGCCCGGAACCCCGTACGGCGCAAACCCGACCTGCCCGTTCCAGCGGTAGGTCTGCGGAATCAGTTTCGTGTCCGGCACCTTCTTGGAAATGGAGAACGCCACCAGCGCCATCGGGTGGGCGTGGACGATCGCGCGGATATCCGGGCGCGCCTCGTAGATCGCGCGGTGGAACGGGAACTCCGAGGACGGCTTGTGGGGCCCCACGACGGTCCCGTCGCGCTTGACGCAGACGATGTCGGCGGCGGTCAGCGTGCCTTTGTCCACGCGCGACGGCGTGATCCACATGTCGCCGTTCTCGTCGATGATCGAGAGATTCCCTCCCGAAGTCGTCGTCATCTTGTAGCGGTAAATGCGGGAAAGGGTCAGCGCGATCTCATCGCGCGGGTGGAGGTAGGCGTAGTTCATGGGGCTCTTCCTTTCGCGTCCCGGTCGGGGCGCCGTTCAAAGACGCCGCATGTATATAACCGGATCGGCCGCGCGATGCAAGCGCAATCTGATTTATCTTGATCGATTGTGATCGGTTATGCGCGTTTCTGTTCGTTTACGCGCGAAGGCTTCCCGGGCTTTTTCTGAGCTTTGCGAAGATGGATCACACGTTGCCATCGGCAGGGACGCCTCCCCGCCTTTGTCACACTGACGCAATGCCGAACTCCCGCAATAACGCACTTCTCCGGTCCGTGCCCTTCATGGTGGTAGAGTCCATACCTTTTCCTTTATTGAGCGAAAGGGGAAACCATTCACCCCCTTAATAATCGGGGTAAAGTGGTAAAGTTGGGGGGGGAAGGCTGTTAGACCGTGAGGCTGTTGGGCAAACGGGGATGGGAACGGGAAGGGACGAGTTTGACCGGCCGTCGAAGGGCTATCGACAGCGCGTAATCGGTTAGCGACAGGGGAGTGGCAGGTGCGCGCGAGGTGAAGCGGAAGGAT
>CAYZQL010000418.1:0-1975 GCA_964480555.1 uncultured Lentisphaeraceae bacterium
GTGGAGGACGAGCAGGAGGGCTTCCAGCTGCGCGGCAAACAGACGCTGAACCCGCACGGGATTTTTTACACTCAGGTCTCCGGCATCTGGCAGACGGTGTGGCTTGAGCAGGTGGGGGCCAGCCACATCAAGAGCCTGGTGATCCGCACCGACGCCGCTTCCGGCACGATCCGGGTGACCGCCGCAGCGGAGGGTGCCGCCAAGGGGGTCGCGCTGCGGGTCAAGGACGGCGGCCGGCAGGTGGCGAGCGCCGCGGGGGCGGCCGGGCAGGAAGTCGCGGTGGCGGTCGCGGGCGCCAAGCTCTGGTCGCCGGCCTCGCCGCACCTCTATACGCTCGAGCTGGACCTGCTGGACGGGGCCGGACGGGTGGTGGACACGGTCAACTCGTATGCCGGCATCCGGACGGTCGGGAAGACCCGGGACGCGCAAGGCCACCTGCGGCTCACCTTGAACGGCGAGACGCTTTTCCACTGGGGCCCGCTGGATCAGGGCTGGTGGCCCGACGGTCTGCTGACGCCGCCTTCCGAGGAGGCGATGGCCTTCGAGATCGGCTGGCTGAAGAGCGCCGGGTTCAACATGATCCGCAAGCACATCAAGGTCGAGCCGCGCCTGTACTACTACCAGTGCGACCGCCTGGGCATGATGGTGTGGCAGGACCATGTGAGCGGCGGCAAGGGGGCGGCCTGGACCTTCCTCAAGCCGGAGCCCAAGGACGCGGAGTGGCCCGCCGAGCAGCACGGGCAGTTTATGGTTGAGCTGGCGCGCATGATCGACACCTTGGAGAGCCATCCCTCGATCGTGTGCTGGGTGCCGTTCAACGAGGCGTGGGGCCAGCACCGGACCGTCGAGGTCGGCACATGGGTCGCGCGGCGCGATCCGACGCGCCTGGTGAACATCGCCAGCGGCGGGAACTTCTGGCCGGTGGGCGACATTGTGGACGCGCACCGGTATCCGCACCCCGGCTTCCCGTTCGAGTTGGGCAAGGACGGACGCTTCGACGGGTTCGTCAAGGTCGTCGGGGAGTTCGGCGGACACGGCTACCCGGTCAAGGGGCACCTGTGGGACGCCGAGCGGGACAACTGGGGCTACGGGGGCCTGCCGAAGACGGAGGCGGAGTACAAGGAGCGCTTCGCCACCTCGATCAAGATGCTGAACGAGCTGAGGCCGCAAGGCATCGCCGGCGCCGTCTACACGCAGACCACCGACGTGGAAGGCGAGATCAACGGGCTGATGACGTACGACCGCAAGAGCGTCAAGATCCCGGCCGAGGAGCTGGCCAAGCTGACCGGTGTGCTGTTCAGGAACTGAGCCTGAGGCCTCGCGCCGAAGTAGGGTCTGACACTCGAGAGGATTGATTCAATGATTGTTGAAGCGCACGCCCAGCTCGCATCGTTTATATGGAGCATCTGCAACCTCCTGCGCGGCCCCTATAAGCGCAACGAATACCGCAAGGTCATCCTTCCCCTCACCGTCCTGCGCCGCTTCGACTGCATCCTCGCCCCCACGCGGACCGCCGTCCTCAAAGAGCAGGCCGCCCTTAAGGGCAAGGGCGACAATATCGTCCGTCATCGTCTCTCGCAGGTCTCCGGCGTCCCGTTCTACAACCTCTCCAAGTTCACCTTCGGCATTCCCGCCGAAAAAAGCGGACTGAACGGCCTGCTCGACGACCCCACCCAGCTCGCGCCCAATCTCAACAGCTACATCAGCGGCTTTTCCCCCAACGTCCGCTCCATCGTCGAGCGCTTCAAATTCGGCGAGGAGATCAGCACGATGGCCCACAAAGACCTGCTCTACCTCGTGGTCAAGCAGTTCGCGGCCATCGACCTCTCGCCCGAGCGCGTGGACAACATGCAGATGGGTTATGTCTTCGAGGAGCTGATCCGCATCGGCTCGGAACAGTCGAACGAGGAGGCGGGTGAACACTTCACTCCCCGCGAAGTCATCAAGCTGATGGTCAACCTGCTCCTCGCCCCCG
>CAYZQL010000419.1:0-1971 GCA_964480555.1 uncultured Lentisphaeraceae bacterium
ACAGGCAGGCCAAGCCGTATTTGGGAGCCACGGCCTGCAGGACCTGCATGACGAGGTACTGGTGGTCGGTCGCGAGATTGGCGCTCTCGTACACCGGGGCGATCTCGTACTGCGCCGGCGCCACTTCGTTGTGACGCGTTTTGACCGGCACGCCCAACTTGTACAGCTCAGAGTCCACTTCCGTCATGAAGGCCAGCACGCGGGCGGGGATCGTGCCGAAGTACTGGTCTTCCAGCTCCTGTCCTTTGGGCGGACGCGTGCCGAACAGGGTGCGGCCCGCGCTGAGCAGATCAGGCCGCGCGTAGTACAGGCTGCGGTCGATCAAAAAATACTCCTGCTCGGGCCCGGCCGACGCGGTGATCATGCCCGGGTCCGCATGGCCGAACAGCTTCAGCACGCGCCGGGCCTGTCGTTTCAGCGCCTGCATCGAGCGCAACAGCGGTACCTTCTTATCGAGCGCCTCGCCCGTCCACGAGCAGAACGCCGTCGGGATGCAGAGCGTCTTGCCGTTGCGCCCCTCCATCAGGTAAGCCGGGCTGGTCACGTCCCACGCCGTGTAGCCGCGCGCCTCGAAGGTCGCGCGGATGCCGCCGCTCGGGAAGCTGGAGGCGTCGGGCTCGCCCTGAATCAGCTGCTTGCCGGTGAAGTCGACGACCAGATGGCCTTTGCCGTCGGGGCTGAAGAAGCTGTCATGCTTCTCCGCCGTCAGTCCCGTCAGCGGATAAAAGATGTGCGCATAATGCGTGGCCCCGCGCTCGATCGCCCAACGGCTCATGGCCGCCGCCACAACGTCCGCCACGCAGTTGTCCAGAGGAACACCCTCCTCGATCGTCTTGCGCATCGCCTTGTAGACGTCCTTGGGCAAACGCTCCCGCATCTGGTCGTCACCGAACACATTCATCCCGAAATACGACTGGACCTTCTCGCTGCCCAACACGGGCTCGTCACCCGCGCGGTATTGAATCGCTGACTCGATCGCCTTCTGTCGTGTGATGCTCATACGGTTTCTCCAATTTGCCTTTTGTGGACGCCTACGTACACCAATTTCAGTCTAGCACGCAATATGCCAAGATCGCCTTTCATCGGCAATCCGCCTCGAATCACCCGGGTTGAGCGTGGACAGGCCTTTATGAAGGCCCGCTTTCGGACTCTTTTGTCGGCCCCTGTTTTGGCTGGGCGACAATTTTGCTCTTACATCGTGGAACCGTCAAGCCCCGTCATTCAGCGCATCTCCACGGCCGCCTTCACGAACGACGCGAACAGCGGATGGGGCGCGACCGGCGTGGATTTGAACTCGGGGTGATACTGGCAGGCCACGAACCACGGGTGCCCTTTCAACTCGATCACCTCGACGAGCTTGCCGTCCGGAGACAGCCCTGCCACGACGAGACCGCCCTTCTCCAAAATGGCGCGGTACGCGGGGTTGAACTCGTACCGGTGGCGATGGCGCTCCATGATCTGCTCCTGGCCGTACGCCTGCGCCGCTTTCGTCCCTTGGACCAGCCCGCACGGATATGCGCCGAGGCGCATCGTGCCGCCCATGTCCGTCACTCCGCGCTGTCCGTCCAGCAGCGAGATCACCGGATGCGGTGCGCCCGGGGCTAGTTCGGTGCTGTTCGCTTCTTCGAGCCCGCAGACGTGTCGGGCAAACTCGATGACGGCGCACTGCATGCCCAGGCAGATCCCGAAGTAAGGAATCTTGTTTTCGCGCGCATACCGAATGGCCTCGATCTTGCCCTCGACGCCGCGGATGCCGAAGCCGCCCGGGACCAGAATCCCGTGAACGCCCTTCAGCTTGGCCTCCGCGCCATCCTGCTCGATCTCCTCGGACTCCATCATGCGGATGTTGAGCTTCACGCCGGCCGAGATCGCGCCGTGCGTCAGCGCCTCGTAGATGCTCTTGTAGGAGTCGCGCAGGCTGATGTACTTGCCCACCACCGCGATATCCACCTCGCCGTTCGGCGGGCGGAT
>CAYZQL010000420.1:0-1970 GCA_964480555.1 uncultured Lentisphaeraceae bacterium
GAGCTGCTCACGTCCAGCGGCAGCAATTTCCGCGTCGGCCCCGTCAACTTCTACCGCGCCATGCAGGACCGCTCGCCCGAAGGCATCGCCGCCACGGTCGCGCTCACCTTCATGGGCGTGAGGGCCGACCACTGGCCCTCCAACACGCTGGCCGGCATGGCGGTCTTCTTCTCGCAGGTCAGCTACAAGCCCACGCGCGAGTGGAAAGAGGAGATCGTGTTCTGGAACCCCGACAAAGCGCTCGCCGCCGCTTTCGGCGCCGCCTCCGCCACCAACGCCGCGTCGGCCCCGCCCGCTCCCGCGACCCCCGCGCAGAAAGGCCCGCTCGTCGGGCTCCTGCCCGACAAGACCAAGGTCAAGCTGCCGCCCGACCGTGACCCGCGCGAGGTGTTCGCCGACTGGCTGATCTCTCCCCGGAACCCCTGGTTCACCCAGGCGCTGGTCAACCGTGTCTGGTATTGGCTGCTCGGTCGCGGGCTGATCCACGAGCCGGACGACATACGGCCCGACAACCCGCCCAGCAACCCGGCCGTGCTCGCCCTGCTGCAGCGCGAGTTCACCAAGAGCGGGTATGACATCAAGCGGCTCTACCGCCTGATCCTCACCTCCCGCGTCTATCAGCTCTCATCGAACTTTCCCGCCGACAAGATCGAGCAGGCCGCGCCGCTCTTCGCCTACTATCCGCTGCGCCGCCTCGACGCGGAGGTGCTGATCGACGCCATCAACAAAGTCACCGGCACCTCGGACCTCTACACCAGCGCGATCCCCGAGCCCTTCACCTTCATCCCCGCCAACAAGCCCGCCATCGCGCTGCCCGACGGCTCCATCACCAGCCCTTTCCTCGAGCTCTTCGGGCGTCCCGCGCGCGCCACCGGCCTCGCGAACGAGCGGGTCAACCGCCCGATGCCCTCCCAGCGCATGCACCTTCTGAACTCCAGCCACATCCAGCGCAAACTCGAGTCCGGCCCGGTCATCCGCCAGCTCCTCAACCCCCGGCGAAAGCAGCAGGAGGTCATCGAGGAGCTCTACCTTACCATACTTTCACGCTTCCCGACTTCCGATGAGGTGGCGAAGGTCGAGGCGTATGTGCGCTCCGGCGTGGTGAGCAGCGGCGAAGCGGGGCTGGATCTCGCCTGGGCCTTGATCAACAGCGACGAATTCCTCTACCGGCACTGAGGGAGATGTTTGAGAGGTACGTTCTAAAGGTGCGGGAGTTTGGTGTCAGGTTCCAGGTGTCAGGTTTCAGGTTCCAAGTTAATTCCACAACCTGACACCTGGAACCAGAAACCTGAAATTGAGGTACACGTCATGAGCGGGAAAAACAGTGTCAATCGGACCGCGCGTCCGTTCGAAGCGCGCCTCACCCGGCGCGCGGCGTTGCGGCAGGGTCTCTGCGGCGCGGCGGGGGTCCTTCTGGCGGACCGCCTCGTGACCTCGGCCCGCGCGCAAGCGCAACCGCCGGCCGCCCTCAAGGTCAAGGCCAAGTCCGTGATCCAGGTGTTCCTCTGGGGCGGCATGTCCCACACCGACACGTGGGACCCCAAGCCCGATGCGGGCTACGACTACACCGGCCAGTTCAAGGAGGTGATCCCCACCAACGTGGACGGCATCCGCCTCGGCGCGCTTTTTCCCAGCCTCGCCAAACAGGCCGACAAGTTCTCGCTCATCCGCGGCATGACCCACCGCAACAACGGGCACGAGACGGCGGCGTACCTGATGCAGACCGGCCACATGCCGGGCCAGCGACTGGCCTACCCCTGCATCGGCGCGGTCTTCGCCCTGCTCAAAGGTTACAACGCCGGCTACAAAGGCCTGATCCCGCCTTACGTGGTGCTGACCCAGCCGCAGGGGCGCTTCTCCGAAGCCGGTTTCCTGGGTTCGCGCTGCAAGCCTTTCGCGACCGGGGGCGACCCCAACGCGGCCCGCTTCGAGGTCGAGGGCGTGATCGCCCGCGGCATCACCGACCAGCG
>CAYZQL010000421.1:0-1965 GCA_964480555.1 uncultured Lentisphaeraceae bacterium
TGTGCATGCACTTCGGACACTGCGAGACGTTCGCGCTGGTCGACGTGGATCTGGTGCAGAGGAAAATCATCGGGCGCACGGATCTGGTCCCGCCGCCTCACGAGCCGGGCGTGCTGCCGTGCTGGCTGGCAGAGCAGGGCGCGGAGCAGATTCTCGCGGGCGGCATGGGCCAGCGCGCGCAGGGTCTGTTCGCGGAGCAGAACATTCAGGTGACGGTCGGCCTGTCGCCGGAGACCCCGGAAACGCTGATCGGGCTCTATTTGGCGGGCACGCTTCAGGCAGGTGCGAATGCGTGCGACCACTGAGGCCGCACTCGGCGGCGTCGGCGCGCGGTTTGGACATGCGGGGTGCCTGCTGTGCGGCGACAAGAACCCGTGGTCGCTGGGGCTGACGTTTGAGCCGGACGGCGCGGGCGGCGTGCGCACGACCGTTGAGTCGAACGAGCAGCTTCAGGGGTATGACGGGATGCTTCACGGCGGTGTCGCGGCGGCGCTGCTCGACGCCGCCATGACGCACTGTCTTTTTCATCGTGACGTGCGCGCGGTGACGGCCGACCTGAGGGTGCGGTACCCGCACCCCGTGCCGCTGGGCCGACGCTTCGGCTTGCGCGCCTGGGTGTCGGATGCGTGTGCGCCGCTTTATCGACTGAAGGCCGAGCTGATGGACGGCTGCCGCGTGCTGGTCTGGGCGCAGGCCACGTTCTGCGAGGTGTCGGCGGAAGAGACGACGATAGTGTCCGAGGGGCTGGGCAGGAGCGTGACGACATGGGCGGATACGTGAAGGCGGGCCAAGGCCGCGGGGGTGTCAAGTACGCGATGGGCGTGTCAATCACCGTGCTGTCGGACAACCGCGCCGCTTTCGGGCTGCAGGCGGAGCACGGGCTCGCGCTGTGGATCGAAGCCGACGGGCAGAACATTCTGTTCGACACCGGGCGTGGCGAGGCCCTGCCGCGTAACGCCGAGGCGCTGGGTATCGATGCGGGCCGGGCGAACGCGGTGGCTCTCAGCCACGGCCACTACGACCACACGGGGAATTTGATGTGGGCGCTCGGACAGGCTCTGGGCGCCACAGTTTACCTGCATGCGTCCGCCCTGCGGTCGCGCTACAGCATTCACGAGTCCCCCAAGCAGATCGGCATGCCGAGTTCCTCTGCGGAGGCCGTGCACAAGCTTCCCGAGGCGCGCCGGCGCTGGGTTTGCGCGCCGGCCGCGCTGAGCGACCACATCTGGCTCACCGGCGTCGTGCCGCGCGCGACCGTGTACGAGGACACGGGCGGCCCGTTTTTTCTGGATGAGGCGGGGCGGCAGACGGATGGGATTCCTGACGACCTGTCGTTCTGGATACACACGCCGGCTGGGCTGGTGATTTGTCTCGGCTGCTGCCATGCCGGCGTGATCAACACGATTCGGCACATTGTTGAGACAGCCCGCGACCGGCGGGTCATCGCCCTGATCGGCGGGATGCATCTGCTGCACGCGTCGGAAGAGCGATTGAAGCGGACAGCCGAGGCGCTCAAGGAGTATACTGTTTCCCATGTATTTCCCTGCCATTGCACGGGGGACGCGGCCTGCGCCTATCTTGCCGAGCGGCTGGGTTCGTCGGTGCTGCCGGGGTACGCGGGCATGAAGGTCAGCTTTTGAAAAGGAAGAGGAACAAGATGGAACGCGAAGAGAAGAAGCAGTGTGAGCCGAGCCAGTGCGAATCGTGCGGCGACGCGTCGTGTGCGTCCGCAAAAAAGGCGGGGGCCCAGCACGCGGCGGCACCCGTGCCGGACGACGCCAAGCTGAAGGCGCGGCTGAGCCGCATCCGGCGTAAGATCATCGTGATGTCCGGCAAGGGCGGCGTGGGCAAGAGCACCGTGGCCGTGAACCTCGCGGTGTCGGCGATGCTGTCCGGCCAGCGCGTGGGGCTGCTGGACGTGGACCTGCACGGGCCGAGCGTGCCGACGATGCTGGGGCTGGTCGG
>CAYZQL010000422.1:0-1937 GCA_964480555.1 uncultured Lentisphaeraceae bacterium
CGGCGCGCGAGAACAGGAAGGTCCCCTTCAGGTTCACGCGCAGCACCGCGTCCCAATCGTCATCAGACATACGCACCAAAAGCGTGTCTTTGGTGATGCCGGCATTGTTGACCATGATATCAACCTTGCCGAACATCTTGACCACCTCATTGATGCAGGCGTTTACGGCGCTGCTGTCGCCCACGTCCACCGCCACCGGCAACGCCTTGCGGCCGAAGCCCTGAACGATTTCCGCGGTCTCGGCAAGCCACTCCGCCTGCAAATCACAGATTGCCACGTCGGCGCCTTCCTGCGCCAGCTTCCTGGCGATCGCCTGTCCGATGCCTCGTGCCGCACCGGTCACCACCGCCACTTTACCTTCAAACGCACCCATCGTTGTTTCCCTTCTTAAAAACCGGTTAGGCCTGCGCGGCCGCGGCCGCGACGTCCAGCGACGGCACATCCGCAACGTTCAGCGTGTTCACGCTCTTGTCGATTCGCTTGATCAAGCCGGACAGCACCTTGCCGGGGCCGAACTCGACGAAGTCCTTGGCGCCGGCGCCGATCGCGCACTTGATGCAGTCCGACCAGCGCACCGACTCGGTGACCTGGCGCAACATCGCGTCCTTGATCGCCGCGGGGTCGCTGCCGTGCAGCGTGCCGCTCACGTTCGAGAGCACGGGCAGCTTCGGCGCGCTGAAGGTCACGCCGTCGAGCACCTCCGCCAGCTTGGCGCGGGCCGAGGCCATCAGCGGCGAATGGAACGCGCCCGCCACGTTGAGCGGAATCGCCTTCACGCCGAGTTCACCCGCCACGGTCGCCGCGGTCGCCACGCCCGTCTTGAGACCGGAGAGCACGACCTGCGCGTCGGAGTTGATGTTGGCGACCGTGATGCCGGCCTTGTCACAAATGGTTTTGATCTGCTCGGACGTCGCGCCCATGATGCTGATCATGCCGCTCGGCTGCTCTTCGCACGCCTGTTGCATAAAGCGCCCGCGCGCCTCGAGAACCTTGAGAGCCGAATCGAAATCCAAAACGCCCGCCACATGCAGGGCCGTCCATTCGCCGAGGCTCAGCCCGGCAGCCCGCTCAAAGGTCACCTGAGGACAACGTTTCAGGAAGGCGCGATAAGCCGCCACGCTCACCGTAAAGATCGCCGGCTGGCAAATGCTGGACTTGGTCAGCTCCTCCGCCGGGCCTTCGAAGCAGACTTTCGCGAGGTCAAAGCCCAGCACCTGGCTGGCACGCCCGAACAGCGCGCCGATCTCGGCGTCTGCAGCGAAATCCTTGCCCATGCCGGGCGTCTGGGCGCCCTGCCCTGCAAACACACACACTTTACCGCTCATATGCGTCTCCTCTTCCTTTTTCCGTGACAGCCCCGCATGACCCAATCAGGCGTTTGAGGTGGCGCAGTTTGACATAATTACAAAAAATGTCAAACTCAAAACAGGTGCCCAAAAACAGATTTTCAGATTACCACAGAGCATAACCCAATGCGACAGCAAAATAATCGTTCCTCCGGCAGGCTCATTCGGCACCGGCAAGGGGCTCCATGTCCGCGATGCGCTTGGCGATCGCCTCCGAAAGGTTGTTGGAGGCTGCGGCCGCGCCGGCGATGATCGCGTGAAAAATCGCGCGGTAGGTCGAAGACCCGTGCGTGATGATGACCGTCCCCGGCACGCCGAGCAACGGCGCGCCGCCGTAAATTTCCGGATCCATGCGGTGCTTGAGCGTCTCCAGCGCGCCTTTGAGCAAGAGCGCCCCGAGCAACCGCACCGGGTGCCGGAAAAACTCTTTCTTCATCCAGTACCCGACCGCATGCGCCACGCTCTCGGTGGTTTTGAGCACCACGTTGCCGACGAAGCCGTCGCACACCACCACATCGGTCTTGCCCAGAAACAAATCGTGCCCCTCCACGTTGCCGCGGAACTTCACGTCGGTCTTCTGGATCAGGAGGA
>CAYZQL010000423.1:0-1931 GCA_964480555.1 uncultured Lentisphaeraceae bacterium
CCCCCGACATTCTGGGTGTAAACCAGACTCTCTAACCAACTGAGATAACCGCCCGAAAACAGGCCGCATTATGCCGTTTAAAGGTGCGCGAACGCAAGTGCGTATTTCAGCCGGCGAGCCGGCGAGCGAACTGAGCATCAGGGAGGACCAGGTCATCGCGCTCACGAACTGGTCAAGGCCGAAGGACTCGTTGGGGCAGTGGATCTTGTCCTCTTCGCGGCCGAAGCCGACCAGCAGAGGGGCGGCGCCCGAGACCTGCTGCAGCAGCGCGACGATCGGGATCGACGCGCCTTCCCAGCGGTAGAGCGCGCCGCGCGCGTCCATGTTTTGCAGCACGTCGGCGGCGAGCCGGAAGATGGGCGAGTGCAACGGAAGACGGAAACCGGGCGCGCCGCAACATGCTTCCGAGACGGTGACGGTCATGCCGCGCGGGCAGTGTCCCTCGAGGTGTTTCTGCACGGCGGCGAGCGTTTCGGCCGGGCGCTGGTCGGGCACGAGCCGCATGCTGATCTTGGCCAGGGCGGTGCACGGGATCACGGTCTTCGAGCCCGGCCCGCCATACCCGCTGTGGATGCCGTTGATCTCGATGGTGGGCTCGAAGCTGCCGCGCACGACCGCGTCGAGCGCCTGTGCGCCGCCAGCAGGCGGGCAACCGATCTCGGCCTCGTAACGTTCCGGCGATTGGGCTGCCTGCCGGGCAAAACCGAGCTCCTCCGCGGAGGGGGGGCGCACGCGGTCGCCGAAGCCCGCCACCGCGATCGAGCCGTCCGCATGGTGCAGCGAGGCGAGCAGCCGCGCCAGGCCCTGCGCGGGGTTCGGGGCCACGCCGCCGTGGACGCCGGAGTGGAGGTCGTAGGCGGGGCCTTTGAGGGTGACGGTGAAGTGCTGGACGCCGCGCAGGCCGGCGATGATGGCGGGCTGGTTCGCCGGGCCGCAGGAGGTGTCGCTGACCATCAGCACGTCGGCATGCAGGCGCTGGCGCATGTGCGGCGCGAGCGCGGTGAGCGCGGCGCTGCCGCTCTCTTCCTGGCCTTCGAGCACGAGTTTGATCGTGGGCAGGGCCGCGCCGGCCTCGATCAGCGCCTTGAGGCCCTGGAGGAAGCCGAAGACCTGGCCTTTGTTGTCCTGCGCGCCGCGGGCGTAGACGCGCCCGTTGATGAGGGTGGGCTCGAAGGGCGGCGTCTGCCAGCCGTCGAGGGGGTCCTCGGGCTGCACGTCGTAGTGGCCGTAGAAAAGCACGGTGGTGGCGCCGGTGCCGGCACGTTCGGCAAAGAGGACGGGCACGGGCAGGCCGCTGTCGGGCGTGAGGATGTCGACGTCGAACCCGAGCGGCCGGAGAAACTTCTTCAGCCAGGCGGCGGCGCGGGCGCAGTCGCCGAGGTGCTTGGGGTCGGTGCCGACCGTCGGCAGGCGCAGCAGCTCGAACCAGTCGTCGAGAATGGCCTGGCGGTTCTTTTCGAAATAGGCGGGGGCGAAAGCGGTGTCGGTCATGAGACATCTCCTAACGGATGACGGTGAGGATAGCACAACCGGCGGCGGGTGTGGAAGGGGCAGGGCGTTTTGCGCGTGCGTCGCACCGCAAAGAGAGGTGACAAAAACCAAGGGAAGTTATATATTAAAAAACGTGTTAATACACTTTTAGTTTACGCAAGAAAGGGCGAGAGCTGCAGGAATGGATGTGACATTTAAAGGTATCGGGAGCGTGGCGTTTTTTCTAGCCTTCACGCTGGTTTGCCGGGGACAATCGGTTAAACCTGACGAGCGAGGCCTTTGGAAAGTGTGGTGTGCCGGCACGAACAGTGCGTTCGAGGCGGCCGAGAGCCTCGAGGCCTGCAAGGAGTTTACGGCTGGCGCGCCGAAGGATCCTTTCGTGGTGGTGGTGTCGGGGTTTGCGGCGTGGCATTACCTGAAGACGGGGAACACCGGCGCGG
>CAYZQL010000424.1:0-955 GCA_964480555.1 uncultured Lentisphaeraceae bacterium
GTTGTTGATCTGATTGTCAGCGCCATACCGCATCGTCGCGCCATCGTGTAGAGTGACCGTACCGGTGCCGACATTCAACCCGTCACTGTTCCCGACAAACTTGAGGTCGAACAGGCCTCCAGAAACCGAGAGTCCGGCAGGTGCCGAAAGGTATTTTTCGAGCCGCAACGTACCCGACCCCGCTTTTGTGATTGCGGTGCCAGACGACGGAGAAAGAGTCAGCGCGACAGTCGCTGTAACGGCGTTGCCATCGACCGTGACCACCGCAGGGCTACCGTTATTGTTGAGTGTAACGGTGTCGTTAGTAAACGTGTAATCCGCTCCGGCCACATACAGGGCGCCGAGCGTCAGGCCGGACACGTCCTGCCAGACCGTCCCGGGCATGCCGTTGGTGAAATAGGCCGTGGCACCCGCGCCCGACGCGTATGCCGTCCCGCCCTCCCAGTTGGCGGGCACGCTCCAATCGCCGTCACCTGCGGCGTTCCAGACGCCGTCAGCCGCCTGGGCCACGCCCAACAGAACGAAGATACCGACCATCCCTCCGACGATCCGACGCGTTTAACGATCACATTGAACATTGTCATATTTTGCACCTTTCCAACGGCACCACCATCACTTCACATCCCCAGATCCCCAACAGCACCACGTGAAGATCGTTCGGAGTTCGGACACAAGTCCCATCACCCAACCTATCCTGTAAAATTTGCCGTATTGATCGAAAGTTTAGTGTTTCGTCGGAGAGCTTTCAAACGCCAATCAACGTTTTGTCGTAATTTTGCCGCCCCTGCGCCCGTCACGCTTGCATTCCGCATCCCCCGTGGTAAACTGAGAGCGAATGGATGCACTTCATACCCCGCTCGTCTTCACCCCTGTGTACAAGGATTATCTTTGGGGCGGTGATGGCCTTGCCCGAAAATATGGCCGCCTCGGGACCCCCGCCGTCTGCGCCGAGTCG
>CAYZQL010000424.1:965-1927 GCA_964480555.1 uncultured Lentisphaeraceae bacterium
TCAGCCCGTCACGATGGAATGAGTGCGGTGGCGCAAGGGCCTTTCAGCGGCAGAACGCTCGGCGAACTGTCGACCGCGTTCGGCCCGTCACTGACCGGAACGCATGCCCCAGACCCACAGCGGTTCCCCCTTCTTTTCAAGGTGATCGATGCCCGCAGCCGCCTCAGCGTACAGGTCCACCCGAACAACGTCAACGCCGCACGTACGGGCGGAGAACCAAAAACGGAGATGTGGTACGTGCTCGGGTGCGCTCCAGGCGCAAGCCTCTACGCGGGGCTGGAGAAGGGTGTCACGCCGGACTCCCTGCGTGCCGCGCTTGCGGCTCACACGGCCGAATCGCAACTCGTCCGTTTGCCTGTCGCAGCCGGCCTTGCGCTTTTCATTCCCGGCGGGCTTGTCCATGCCATCGGCGGCGGCTGCCTGATCTACGAAGTCCAGCAGAACTCGAACACCACCTACCGGCTTTTCGACTGGGGCCGCACCGGCGCGGATGGCGAGCCGCGCCCGCTGCACATCGAGGAGAGCTTCCGAACCATCGACTGGTCATTGCCTGCCCCCCAGTTGATCACACCCGTGCCCGACAGCCAGGCCGGTCCTAACCGCTGGTCAGAGGTGGTCGCCTGCGCGTTCTTCACGCTGCGCAAGCTCGAGCTGGCGTCACCGCAACAGGTCCCCTTGGACGGCACGACCTTCCACGCGCTGTTCGTCACCGACGGCCGGGTGACCGTCACGGCGGGCGGCGAGTCCGTTGTCCTTCGCTCCGGCGCCAGCGCCCTGATTCCCGCCGCTGCGGCAGGCTACGCGCTCACGCCTGACGCGATCGCCACCGTGCTGGTCACAACGCTGTAAAAGGGGGCGGACGCGGATATCCGCACTACGAAAACTTTATGATCAAAACCAAATACCAATGTTGCCGTGTTTTCGGCATCCCCATCTATCTCGACCTCTCGCTGATTGTGCTG
>CAYZQL010000425.1:0-1911 GCA_964480555.1 uncultured Lentisphaeraceae bacterium
TGGCGGAAGACGTTGCGGTCCAGCTCCGTATCGGAGTAGTAGGTCCCGCGATATCCCGCGCGCGGCACCACACTCAGGACGTCGCCGAACTTCATCGGGTACGTCACCCGGTGCGCCGTGTCCACGCGCACCAGGTTGTAGTCCGCCCACGAGCCGGGGTAGTACATGAACTCCGGCAGCGCCCGGTCGTACCGGGCCGCGTCGCGGTTCAGATAGCCGGCGCGCGTCTGGCTCTCGTAGTTCAGCCCGGTGTTGAAGAGCGGCTGCGGCACCAGGTTCAGCCAACCTTCCGGCATGCGCGAGACCCCGCTGTAGAAATCGTTGAGCGGCCCGCTGACCACCGTCCCCGCCGCCCACGTGTGCTCGCGGTGCTCGAGCGAAACGAAGTTCATCGGCGTGCTCTCGCCGCGGTCCTGGCTCTCAAAGAAATCGTGCGACACCTCGGAGTCGCTGTTGACCGTCCCCCGCAGGATGAACTGGTCGCGCGGCGAAAGGTCCGCCTCGTGGAAAAGCCTGACGCGGTAACGCTCTTCCTCCATGTCGGACATCCAGTTCCTGTCCGAGTTGCCGTCCGGAGGGTCCTGATCCCACGCGTAATAAGTCTGCAGCTTGCCGCGGCCCCACTCCTTCAGGTCCCAGCGCAGATTCTGGCCCACCGCCACGCCACGCTCGGTGCGGTAGTCGAGATGCGTCGACGCATCCAGCTTGGGCCCGTTCCCGTGCGGCGCGTCGTAGATGTTATAGACGTACCCGCCCAGCAGGTAAGCGCCCCACTTGGAGGTGTACCCCGGAATCAGGCGGAACCCGTAGTGCGTGTCGATGTCCCTGAACCAGTAGGGCAAGTACGCGAAGGGCACGCCGAACAGCCAAGGCACCGCGTCGTAAATCTCGACGTAGTCGTTGTCCTTGTACCGCACGGTTCCCGTCATGCGCCAGTGCTGGTGGCCGGGCGCGTTGGTACAGGTGGTCACCGCCGCGTGACGGACGTCGTACTGCCCGTCCTCGCGGCGCGTCACCTCGTGGGCGCTGACCCGGAATTCGCCAGCCTTGAACTGGCCGATTCCCGTGAGCCCTTTGCCGGTCTTGTAGTTATACTCGATATAGTCGCCCGACCACGAACCGAAACCGGTCTGACGGATCACCACGTTGCCGCGGGCCTGGACGTCGCCCTTCTCCTGGTGCAGCCGCACCCGGTCGGCTTTCAGCTCATGTTCGCCCGTCCGGATCAGCACGTTGCCGGAAGCGGTGGTCCACCCTGTTTTCTGGTCGACCTCGAACTTCTCCGCCGTGATCTCCAGACCCGACGCGGACGCCTGGCCGGGCGCCGGCACAATGCCGCCGCCCTGCGCCTGCGCCCAGCCGGCCAGCAGCACGCCGGCCACGTATACCACAATCGCTGTCTTTTTCATAACGGGTACCCGTTGGTTACGATCCTGCGGCCTTCGCAAGCCATGTTTCAGTTATACCGCTTTTACCTCGCCGGCGGAATACAAAATCTTCCCGCTCTGCCCGTCCGCAATGCAGAACGACTCGGGGTGGCGGTGCAGCTCGGACTTGAAGGTCAGCCGTCCCGCGTACCGCCGCTGCAGCTCGACGAGAAAGGCCTCGTCCTCCGTTCTCAGCCGCTCCAGCACGTTCGGCGCCACGACGATCTGCAGCTCCACCATGTCGCGCCCCTCGTGGCGCACCTTGCGCATCAGGGCCGCAATCTGCCGCTGGATGTCCACGCTCAGCGCCAGCGGCGATTTGACCAGGCCGTGTCCGCGGCAGTACGGGCAGTCGGAGTACATCTGCGACAGCAGGCTCTCCTCTTGCCGCTGCCGCGTCATCTCCATGATGCCCAGCTCGGAAATCGCCAGCACGTTCGTCCGCGCGCGGTCGCGCTTCAGCGCCTGCTTCATGGCCTTGTAC
>CAYZQL010000426.1:0-1842 GCA_964480555.1 uncultured Lentisphaeraceae bacterium
CTTCCTTCAACAAAGTGATCCTCATGGGGAACCTCACGCGCGACCCGGAGCTCAGGCAGACCCCCTCGGGCGCGAAAGTGGCCGAGCTGCGTCTGGCGGTTTCGGAAACCTGGCGCGACAAGAGCGGGCAACCCAAGGAGGTGACCTGCTTTGTTGATGTCGTGGTCTGGGAAAAACTGGCGGAACTCTGCCAGCAGTACCTCGCCAAAGGCCGGTCGGTGCTCGTCGAGGGCCGACTGCAGATGGACGAGTGGAAAAACCAGCAGGGCGAGGCCCGCAGCAAGCTGCGCGTGCGCGCCGACACGGTCAAGTTCGTCGGCCCGGCGCCGAAGCAGGACGAGCCGCACGGCAGCCCGCGCGGCAGCGCTCCCGCAGCGCCCGCGCCTGCCGCGGAGACGTTTGCCGGCGACGAGCACGGCGACCTGTCCCGCGACGACGAGCACCTTCCGTTCTAACCCCACATGAGTTGAAAAAGAGGAATGACGTTTATGGCCATGCAAAGAAGAAACAGCAGCAGTAGCAGACCGGACCGGGAAAGCCGCGACCGCGACAACACCCCTGTCCGCAAGCGCGTGCGAATCCTGGACCCCAACGACATCATCGACGTGAACGATGTCGAATTTCTGCGCCGGTTCATCACCGAATACGGCAAGATCGTGCCGGCACGCCTCACCGGCGTCACCGCCGCCCAACAGCGGCAGATTAAGCAGGGCGTGCGTCGCGCGCGTAACATGGGCTTGCTGGCATAGCCCGGAGAGGAACCGAACATTATGGCTACAGAAATCTTATTGTTGTCGGATATCCCCGACCTCGGCAAAGCCGGCGACGTCGTCAAAGTCGCGGACGGTTACGCCCGCAACTACCTGCTGCCGAAAGACCTTGCGGCACCTGTTTCCCAACATGCCCTGCGCCGCCTCGCCAAGCTGCGCAAGGAGCGTGAGGAACTCTCCCGCATCCAGATGGCGGAGGCCAAGGACAAGGCCGCCAAGCTGGCGAACGTCTCGGTCACCATCCGCGCCAAAACCGTCGACGGCACCCGCCTCTACGGCTCGATCCAGGCCGCGGACATCGTTGCCGCCCTCGAGGAGGGCAACAAGGTCACCGTGGACAAAGCGCAGGTGCTGCTGAGCGAGCCGATCAAAGAGACCGGCACGTTCGACGTCACCATCAAGCTGCACCCCGACATCGCCCCCGCCATCAAGGTGTGGGTCGTCGAAGGGTAAGCCCAAACGGAGATCAGAGGCCGGAGGCCGGAGGTCAGAATGTTCTGCCCTGCGCCCTCTGGCTTCTGATCTCTGCTCTCCGTTCTCCGTCTTCTGACCTCCGTTCTCCGACCTCCCCCATGCCGCGCAAAGCCATACCCTCCCCTGCGGCCTCCTCCCTGAGAACGCCGCCGCACAGCGCCGAAGCGGAGCGCGGCGTCCTCGGCTCCATTCTGCTCGACGCCGCCAGCGACAGCCGCGTGCTGGACCTGTGCACCGAAAACGGCATCACCCCGGATTCCTTCTTCTCGCCCGCGAACCGCCTCCTTTTCGAGACGCTCGTCGAGATGTCGCACGCCGCGCTCACCATCGACCCCCTCACCCTCAACGAGCGCCTGCGCGCCCTCAGCCGCCTCGAGGAGATCGGCGGGACCGCCACGATCCAGGCGCTGATCGACGAGACCCCCACCGCCGCCCACGCCGAATACTACATCAACATCCTCCGCCAGAAGCACCTGCTCCGGTCCGTCATCGCCTGCGCCCGCGACGCCGAGCGCCGTTGCTTCGACGAGGCCATCAGCGCGGACCTGATCCTCGGCGAGGTCGAGCAGAAGTTCCTCGGCATCGCCGACCGCCGCGA
>CAYZQL010000427.1:0-1840 GCA_964480555.1 uncultured Lentisphaeraceae bacterium
CGAGCAGAACCAGACTCCCGCCCGTCTCCACGAATTTCACCAGCGCCCGCGCCCGCGCATCGCCCAGCTCCTCGCCGCTCAGGTTGCCCAGCACCACGATCTTATACGCCGCAAGCTGCGCCTCCTGCATGTCCGGGGCGACTTCTCCGCTCACGCCGTAGGTCATGAATTTGCCCTTGGGCCCCTTCAGAAAGATGGCCGGGCTGACCTGCTTGCTCTCGCGCAAAACGCGCGAGAGGTATTTGGACTCCCACCGCGGCGGACCTTCCACGTACATCAGGCGGTTCTTGGCGTCCAGCACTTGCACCACCACCGAGGAGTCGTTGTCATTGACCTGCGTCTCTTTGGGCAGGGGCGGCACGGACACACGGTAGGTGTTCACCCCGACCGCCTGATGATCCAGTTTGAAAACCACGTCCCGCGACCCGCCGCCCTCGGGGATCTGCGTCTCGATCCGCTGCGACAGAACGTCATCCTTGAACAGTTGGACCGGGAAAGGCTGCCCCTTGGTCCCCTGGCCCGAAAGCACGACCTTCAATTCCGACTGCCACCCGGCCGTGACGCGGCGCGGGGTGCTGAGCGTTTCCACACGGACGTCGGGCTCCTCCTCCCAGAGCGCATCCTTCTCCAGCGCCAGCGAATAAATCGGGAACGGGCGGTTCTCCATCGCCCACTCTTTGAACGCCTCGCGCGTGTCGAGCCCGTCGCTGAGCAGCAGGCACCCCGTCACGTCCACCCCCGCGTACCGGGCCACGGTCTTCTTCAGCGCATCGCGCAGCAGCGTGGCATTCCCCTCCGGAACCTGCTTGAGGGCCTCGTCCAGCGTCAGCTTCTGGCCGACCTCCCCCGCAAAGGCATAAATTTCCAGTTCACATTTTTCGGCCATGCCGGACACCCAAGGCATCTGAAGGGCCGCCTGGGCCACCTGCCAACGGTTGGTCATCTCCTTGACCGGCGTCATCGTCATGCTCTTGGAGTTATCCACAAGCACCAGAAAGCGGGTCTTCTGCTCAAGCGTTTCGACCGTCCGCTCGCCAGGCAGCAGCAGGCACCAGCCCAGCAGGAGAAAAAAGAGAGCCCGCAGCAGGACCATCGGCAGCACGCCCCACTCCCGCTTGACAAACAGGAAGTACCCGGCCCCGGTTGCGGCCAAAGCCGCCAAGACCCCTGCCACAATCGCCGCGGTCGGCGCGATATGGTCGTAAATGATCACGCTTCTTTTTCCTTCATCTTGCCGGAGGGGGCAATCTTCAGCACGTCCGTCAGTTTCGTGTTTTTCCTCAGGAGATAATTGGCGTAGAACACCTCCGCCATGGCCACCAGCAAGGCCATCCACAGCAGCGACTCGCCCAGCGACCGCCCGATGCGGAAGTCCTCCAGCTTCTTGAGCAGGTCCTCTTTGCCGGTCGCCACATGAAGGGCGGAAAGACCCAGTATGGAGGAGACGTCGGACGGCTTGACCGGTGCGAGGTCAGATTCCGCACGGGGCATGTTGATCGCCAGCGCCGGCTTGGCGCCCCCCCCGCCCGGGGTGCTCAGCTTATAGACGCCCGGCTGCGTCAGCCCTTCGGCGTAAATCACGGTCACGCCTTCCACCACGGCGCTCCGCAGCGAGACGGGCTTGCTGTCAGGCGTGCTGAGCACGGACTCGCGCGTGGCCTCCGGCAGATACTCTTCCAGCGAAAGGCTGTCCGCCGCCCACAGGTACGGCAGGCTCGACCCCACCCCTGCGGCATATTGAATCAGCTGATGCGCCATCGGCAAGAAGAAGGCCGACAGCGGGAAATCGCTCCACGAACGGTCCGCCGACACGGTGAACATCATCACGGCGCCCCGCCCG
>CAYZQL010000428.1:0-1840 GCA_964480555.1 uncultured Lentisphaeraceae bacterium
GCGGCGATTTGCAGGTCGAGATGTTGGGCAGGAACTGCGGGAAGTAGAACTCCGCGAAGTTGATCCACCCCGGCGAGCAGCTCGTGAACATCGGCAGGGCCACAGGCTGCTTGTCCACCAGCGCCTTCTTCAGCCGGGTCAGCAGCTCCGTGCCTTCCTCCAGAATCGTGAGGTCGGCCGTGAAGTTGGTGTCGAAAACGCCGTCGAACCCGAGCCGCCGCAGCGCGGCCGCCATCTGCCCCGTGACGCGCGTGCCCGGCTCGTAGCCGAAGCACTCGCCCAGCGCGGCGCGGATGGCCGGCGCGGTCTGCACGATCACGTGCAGCTTCGGGTCCTCGATCGCCTTCCACACTTCCGGGATGCAGCTTTTCTCGACGATCGCTCCGACCGGGCAGATCGCCGCGCACTGGCCGCACTGGACGCACGCCACGCCGGCGAGATCGCGCGTGAAGGCCGGCCCGATCACCGTCTGGAACCCGCGCCCCTGCGGGAAGAGCGCGCCGACGCCCTGCACCTCGCCGCAGACGGTGACGCACCGCCGGCACTTGATGCACTTCGCGTTGTCGCGGACCAGCGCCGGCGTCGAATCGTCTGTGTGGCGCTTCGCCCGGATGCCCTCGAAGGGCACCTGCGAGACCCCCATCTCCTCGGCCAGCGCGCGCAGCTCGCAGTCGCCGCTGCGGTCGCACGTCGGGCAGTTGCCGTCGTGTTCAGAGAGCAGCATCTCAACGACCTGCCGCCGCGCGGAGCGTGCCAGCGTGCTGTGCGTGCGCACCGCCATGCCCTCGGCGACCGGTGTTGAACACGCCGCCATCAGCGTGCGGGCCCCCTCCACCTCGACCAGGCAGACGCGGCACGCGCCGATCGCCTCGCGGTGCTCCAAGTTGCAGAGCGTCGGGATCTCGACCCCCGCCTGCTTTGCGGCCTGGAGAATGGTGACGCCCTCGGGCACCTGAATTTTCTGCGAATTAATGGTGACGTTCATCATGCGTGCTTCTCCGTTTCCGCGTGTTCGCAAGGTTGTTTTCCGTAGTCGCAGCGCAGGCAGCGTTTGGCCTGACGCACAGCCGTCCCTTCGCTCCACGGCTGCTCGACCTCGGTGAAGTTCTGCCGGCGCTTCTCAAGCGCGATCGTGTGCAGGCGCTCCCGCGCATACGTCACCGGATCAGACGACGGATCGAAGCTCACGCCCGCGTCGCGGTAGCCGCGCCAGAAGGCGTGCTCCGCTCCGGTCAGCAGGACGTCGATCGCGACGGCCGACCGTTCGCCGGCCGCGATGGCGTCCGCCACCGACGACGGCCCCGAGACCGCGTCGCCGCCCGAGAACAGCCACGGCACGGAAGTCGCGCCGGTGCGGGGGTCCGCCTTGATCCAACCGCGCGCCGTGCGCTCGACCTCGACGCTTCCGGCCAAGGCCTTCACGTCCAGCGCCTGGCCGATGGCCACGATCACCTGATCGGCGGGAATCGTTTCGCACGAGGCGTCCGAGGCGTCTTCGGGACGCCGACGCCCGGAGCGGTCGAACTCGCCAAGCTTCATCGCGTGACAGCGCACGCCCGTGACTTTCCCGTTCTTCACGTCGAACGCCTCGGGGTGAATCAGCGTGCGCAGGGTGACGCCCTCCTGCAGCGCCTCCTCGATCTCTTCGGCGTAAGCGGGCATCTCCTCGCGCGTGCGGCGGTAGAGCACCGTCACGCTCTCGGCCCCGAGCCGGATCGCCGTGCGGGCCGCATCGATCGCGGCGTTGCCGCCGCCGATGACCGCCACGCGCTTGCCGACCGGCACGGAGCCGCGGATGTTGTACTGCCGCAGGAACTGCATCGCTTCGGTCACGCCCTTC
>CAYZQL010000429.1:0-1833 GCA_964480555.1 uncultured Lentisphaeraceae bacterium
CCAGTCCGGCATGTGGCAGCGCTCGCTGGGCAATTTCCGGCAGGGGGCCGAACTGGCTCTCAACGGCTATCTCGGCAAGATCACGGAGGTCCAGGTGGCCGTAGAGGGGCCGCACTTCCAGCCCAAATACAAGGGGCCTTATGACCCGCAGCCCGTTCCGGACGGCTTCAACTGGGCCATGTGGCAGGGCCCGGCGCGGTACAACCCGTTCAACGCCGGCCGCGTCGCCTATCCGGACTGGTATCTGCTGAACGACTACTGCGAGGGCTGGACCACGAACTGGGGCGTCCACCACCTCGACATCGCGCACTGGGGTTGCCCGGCGCTCGGAACCGAGCCGTTCGAGATCGAATGCGGCGGCACCTACTACACCAACAAGGGATTCGCCGACAACATCGAGACGTGGAAATCGACTCTGACTTACGCCAGCGGGTTGCGCATGGTTTTTTCGGACGACAGGCAGCAGCAGTTGGGCACGAAGTTCATCGGCGAAAAGGGCTGGATTCACGTGAACCGCGGCGACCGGATCTCCGCCTCGTCGGAAGACCTCCTGAAGCTCCGTCCGAATGCGGGGGACACGCGCCTGTTGCCGCCGGACTGCAAGTTGGACGACGTCACCACCCTCAAGACCAAGGACGGCGAGCGCGTCGTCTACAAGAAGGTCGACCACTGGCAGGGTCTGTTGGACGCCATGCGCAGCCGCAAAGAGCCGCTCGCGGGCATTGACGCCACGCACGTCGCCTCGACGCTCGGCATGATCACGGGGATTGCGGCTCGGCTGCAGCAAAAACTGAAGTGGGACTGGAAGACCGAGCGCTTCGTGGGCAACGACCTCGCCAACGCGCTGCTGGTCAGGCCCCTGCACAACGGATGGAAACTGGAAGGGTAAGGGAGAGAGGGCCAACCCGGTTCGACCGGACTCGACCCGGGGCGACTCGGGTCGAGTCAGATCTTGTCGGGTCGGAAGAGATAGAGGCGCCATGAAGAAACTCTTGAGTATGACGGCCGCCGGTCTGTTGGCGGCCTTTCGCGCACAGGCCGCCGAGCTGTGGATCGGCGCTGCCGAGGCGGACATCACGCCGGACCGGCCGGTGTCGCTGACCGGCCAGTTCCATGTCCGCGTGGGGCAGCCCAGCAACATTCTCAGCCGCTGCAAAGCTGAGGTGCTCGCGTTGGAGGCGCGCGAGAACGGGCAGCCCGCCGACTGCGCGATCCTGATCGCCTGCGATGTCTGCTATCTGCCGAAAGATATCCAGTCCCGGTTCCGCGAGCGGGTCGCCGCACGGCTGAAGGGCTTCGACGTCAACAAGCTTGTGCTGACCGCCACGCACACCCATACGGGGCCGGCGCTCGATCAGGGGTGGTACGACGACTTGGGGGGCGCGATGCCGCCTGAAGAATACGTCGCCTTCTTCTTCGGCCGACTGGCCGAGGCGGCCGCGAAGGCCTGGGACGGCCGCAAGCCCGGCGCCGTGGCCTGGGGATTGGGCCACGCGGTCACCAGCCAGAACCGGCGTTCGGTCTATGCGGACGGCTCCGCCGTGATGTACGGCCCGACCGACAAGCCGGAGTTCCGCGGCCTCGAGGGGGGCGAGGACCATACGGTCGATTTCCTGTTCTTTCTCGACGCCGACCGCAAGCCGCTCGCAACGGCGATCACCGTGGCCTGCCCGTCTCAAGTGGACGAGGGGCTGTCGCGGCTCCACGCGGATTACTGGGGCGACGTGCGCGACGAGCTGCGCCGGCGGTATGGCGAGAAGTACGTCGTGCTGGGTTTCTGCGGGCCGGCGGGCGATCTGGTGCCCCGCGCCATCCTGCGCAAGAGCGCCGAGG
>CAYZQL010000430.1:0-1829 GCA_964480555.1 uncultured Lentisphaeraceae bacterium
TACGCGTCAGGAGATCGAAAGCGAGGTTCTGCCGGCTTGCCGGCTTAGTTCAACATTAGGATATATTCCTTGACCAGATTGATTAATAACATCAGTATAAGAACTCCAGTTAATAGGAGCCGCCTTAGCTTCTCTAGCACCTAACAAAGCACTTCCAGTAATTGCTGCCGCAAGTCCAAGCTTTTTTAACAATCCATTTGCCATGGCCATGTTTGAAGCCCGTGTCCACGGGCGTGACATGCCGGATCTGTAGTTTTCGCATAACCTACTGGCTGTCAGGAGGTTTCCAAGCGTGATACGGCTCATGGCGTGTTTCCTTGGCGTGTCCCGGCTTGTGTTTCCGGGCGTGATACGGCTGCGGGTCTCGGCGTGTCGGTACGGGCGGGACGTCCCGGACGCCCGAAATGCGGCAGGCAGGCAAGCGGAATTCATAAGATGATTAACTTTCAACGTTCAACGTTCAACGCTCAACTCTCAAGTAGAACCCCGTGGGATTTTACATTCATTCGCAACTCTCCCCACTTGAACGTTGAAAGTTGAGCGTTGAAAGTTGAGCGTTCCTTCTCTCCCCCCGAATCACGGGCCCACCGCCCGAAATGCGGCAGGCAGGCGCGTTGTTTTCGGCGGTCCGCCGTACCCAAGCGAAACAAGATTTTTGGCAGTCAAGTTCATCGATGCGTCTCACTATAGGCGGACGGCTCACCTTACTCAAGAGACAATAACTTTTCAACGTCCAACTCTCAACGTTCAACTCTCAAGTCGAATCCCGTGGGACTTGGCAGTCGTTCGCAGTTCTCCCCACTTGAACGTTGAAAGTTGAACGTTGAGCGTTGAGCGTTCTCACCTTCTCTATCTTTTCGGCAGGTGGATGCAGGCGTCGTGGAACGCGTGCGCCGCCTCCATCCACGCTTCCGAGAGAGTCGGGTGGCAGTGGATGGTGTTGCCGACCTCGTCGATCGTGAGCTCGTTGCGGATCGCCAGCGCGGCCTCGGAGATCAGCTCGGTGGCGTGGCTGCCGACGGCCTGCGCGCCGAGAACCTGGCCGGTGAGCGGATCGCAGACCCACTTGACGAAGCCGTCGGTCTCGCCTGCGGCCATGGCTTTGCCGAGGACGGAGAAGGGGAAGACGGCGGTCTTGACCGCGAGGCCCAGCTGCTGGGCTTTGGCCTCGGTGAGTCCGGCCAGGCCGATCTCGGGCGAGGTGAAGATGCAGGAAGGGCAGACCTTCTCGACTTTCGACTTGTGCCCGGCGGCGGCTTCGGCCGCGGCGACGCCCTGCTGGGTCGCGGCGTGCGCGAGCTGGATCGAGCCGGTCACGAGGTCGCCGACCGCGAAGACCGAGGCGACGTTGGTGCGGCCCTGGGCGTCCACGGGGATGGTGCCGCGCTCATCGGCCTTGACGCCGGCGCGCGCGAGGTCCAGCGCGGCGGTGTTGGGCCGGCGGCCGACGGCCACGAGCAGAAGGTCGCCTTCGACGGTCTGGTCCTTGTAGGTGCCGGTGACGGTGTCTTTCTTGACGGCGATGTCCGTCAGCGGCGCGCCGGTGAGAAGCGTGATGCCGAGCGACTCCATGCGCTTGCGCAGCACGCGGCGCACGTCGCGGTCGAGCACCATGACGATGTCTTCGAGCATTTCGACGACGGTGACTTTCGTGCCGAGCGCGGCCGCCATGCAGGCGAACTCGCAGCCGATCACGCCGCCGCCCAGGATCAGCAGGCTTTTCGGCAGTGCGGTGAGGTCGAGGAAGGCTCGGCTGTCCATGACGCGCTTATCTTTGGGCAGGAAGCCCGGCATGGCGGAGTCGCTGCCGGCCGCGATGATGATCGAGG
>CAYZQL010000431.1:0-1811 GCA_964480555.1 uncultured Lentisphaeraceae bacterium
CGCCGGCCAGCGCGCCGCGGCCCACCCCCACCATCACCGACACGGGCGTGGCCAAGCCCAGCGCGCAGGGACAGGCGATGATCAGCACCGCCACGGCATTCACGACCGCATGGGCGAGCCTCGGCTCCGGCCCCCACAGGAGCCAGACGCAGAAGGTCGCCGCCGACACGGCGACCACGGCGGGCACAAAGACCCCCGCGACCCGGTCGGCCAGCCGCTGGATCGGCGCGCGCGACCGCTGCGCCTCGGCGACGCGCCGGACGATCTGCGCCAGCAGCGTGTCCGCGCCGACCTTGCGGGCCCTCATCAGGAATCCCCCCGTGCCGTTGACGGTCGCGCCGATGAGCGGGGCGCCCGCGCCCTTCTCCACCGGCATCGGCTCCCCCGTCACCATGGACTCGTCCACGCTGCCGTCGCCTTCGAGCACCTCGCCGTCCACCGGGATCTTCTCGCCCGGCCGGATGCGCAGCACGTCTCCCGGCAAGACCTCTTCCAGCGGCAGGTCCTCTTCAACGCCGTCGATGCGCACCACGCGGGCCGTCTTGGGCGCCAGCCCCAGCAGCTGCTTGAGCGCGGCATTCGTCTTAGCGCGCGCCCGCGACTCGAGCACCTGCCCCAAGAGCACCAGCGTGGTGATGACCGCCGCCGCCTCGAAATAGACCGGCACGCCGCCGCCGTGGTGGGCCGCGGCCGGGAAGAGCTGCGGCGCCAGCAGCGCGGCCACGCTGGTCCCCCACGCCACCCCGACGCCCAAGCTGACCAGCGTGAACATGTTGAGGTTGCGCGTGGCCAGCGACTGCCAGCCCCGGAGAAAAAACGGCCAGCCCCCCCATACCACCACCGGCGTGGCCAACGCGAACTCGATGAGTTGTTCCAGCCGCAACGGGAACCCTGCGGGCAAGAAGCCGAGGTGCGTGGTCATGGCCAGCACAAAGACGGGGAACGTCAGCGCGAGGCAGACCCGGAGCCTGCGGGACAGCCGCGCGTGCTCGGGGCTCTCCTGCGCCTCTTCCGGCGCGACGACGCCTTCTGGCTCCAGCGCCATGCCGCACTTCGGGCAATCGCCCGCGTCCGCCTGCCGCACCTCCGGATGCATGGGGCAGGTATAGGCCGCCGGCCCTGCGCCGGCCGGAGCCGAGACGCGGGGTTTGCCCGCGAGATAATAGTCCGCATGCCGCCTGAACTGCCGGAGGCAGTGCTCGCTGCAGAAGCCATAGGCCACCCCGCGGTGCCCGCAGTGAAAGAGGCCGTCCTCCGGCACAGACATGCCGCAGACCGGATCAACCCGCGCCACGAAACCCTTTGCCTGATCGCTCATGCCGCACCCGTCCCTTCTGGTGCGGATAGCGTATCAGGCGGCGAAAGCCCGGTCAACCGCCGTCAATGAAATCGATAACGAGTTTGTCATACGTGGATTCAGAAATAGGCGTCAGCCATGGATTTCACCGCGACCGCGCACGCAAGGGCAGATCGCAGGATGCCTTTGCACCCCTTGAATGGCTTGTTTCGGAAACCGTCCCCAAACATCCCCAAATGCCTAAACACCCCCAACGGCAAATTTTATGGCTACGCGAAAATGTCGAAAAACCAAGCGGGCGTGCATAGTGTGTTTTTGGATGCAGGCTGGCTGTTTGGGTGTTTGTTTGGTGATTTTACCATCCCCACACACGCTTTTCCACAAATTGGCACTGCAATCAGAAAGGTCGCAATAAAAACAAAAAACCGCGAAATCCTTAAGGAAATCGCGGTTATTTGCCCATTTAAAATGGTCGGGGCGAGGAGAGTTGAACTCCTGACCTTTTGCACCCCAA
>CAYZQL010000432.1:0-1800 GCA_964480555.1 uncultured Lentisphaeraceae bacterium
CCTCCAGCCGCGGCGGCTTCTACGAGCAGTTCATGGGCGAGAACGGCTCGCTCACCATCTCCGAGATCGCGGCGCGCGGCAACACCGTGCAGCGCGAAGTCCGCGGCGGCGGCCCCGAAGAGTCGCAGTGGGTGGAGTTCGCGAAACAGGGGCTCGTCGTGCAGCCGAAGAAGGCGGTGTCCCGCGAGGTGAGCAGCAACGTCGCGGTCGACGCGCGCGTCACGGCGGCGGCGGACGGCTGGCCGCTGCCCGTGGACCTGCTGAAGCCCGCCCACATGCCGCACCTCGAGAACTTCTTCCTCGCCGTGCGCCGCAGCAAGCCCGAGCTGCTGAACTGCCCCGCCGACTTGGCTTACGAGTCTGCGGTCGCGGTGCTGGCGGCCAACCGCTCGGTCGCGGAGCGCAAGACCATCACCTTCAAGCCAGAAGAGTTCAAGGTGTAAGGAGTTGCCGCAAGCATCGGGATCATCGATTCCTTCGAGAGCGCCGATGATCCCGATAATCGCTATGACATCGAACGATTCGAAAGTGAGCCACCTATGAAACGACCTCTCACCCTGATGCTGGCACTCGCCGCGGGCTTGGCCTGCGCCAATGGCCCCTCTCACTGGGACGGCGGGCGCAACACGCCGGTGCACCGCCTCGCCTTGAAAGACGGGTACGGTGACACCATCGCTCCCGGCGACCCCGCCGCCCTGCCGGTCAGCACGCGGCAGACGTGCGGCCAGTGCCACGACTACGACGCCATCGCCTCGGGCTGGCACTTCAACATGTCCGGCACCAACGTGGCGGCCGGCCGCTTTGCCCAGCCGTGGTTCCTGATCGACCCGCTCAGCGGCTCGCAGATCCCGATGAGCCTGCGCGACTGGCCCGGCACCTACAAGCCGGGGCAGATCGGCATGACGGACTGGGAGTGGACGTTCGCGTTCGGGCGCCACCTGCCGGGCGGCGACATCGCCGATCCGAAAGACCTTTACGCGGAAGGCGGCGCGAATGCCCGCTGGGACGTGTCGGGCCCCGTCGAAGTCAACTGCTTTGTCTGCCACAGCCAGAGCCACGCCTACGACCACAGCGAGTGGGTGCGCCTGATCGCGCGCCAGAACTTCCGCTGGGCCGCCACCGGCGCGCTCGGCCTGGGCGAGGTGCTCGGCATGGGCTCGCGCGTTCCCGACTACTGGAACGACCTGCGCGGCCTCAACCGGGACGACAAGGTCTATGCGGTGCCGCCGCACGTGGTCTACGACAAGCGCCAGTTCGACTCGAAGGACCGCGCCGTGCTGGACGTCGGCGCGCCCCGCAAGGAGAACTGCCTGAACTGCCACTCGGCCTCTCAGGCCGGCATGCCGCACAAGGACATCGACGGCGACGTCCACCTGCGCGCGGGCATGTCCTGCACGGACTGCCATGGCAACGGCGAGGACCATGCCATCGCGCGCGGCAATGAAGCGGATGCCGCGACGTGCCACATGGACAAGACCCGCGCCACGGCAAGCTGCGTGGGCTGCCACATGGGCACCGACACCGTCAAGGCCGGTCGCTTCGGCGCGCCGCTGCCCAAGCACGTCGGCATCCCGACCTCCCACTTCAAGGATTTGAGCTGCACGGCCTGCCACTCGGGCGTCACCGAGGGCGGCAAACTGGCGCAGGTCCGCACGTCGCGCGCCAACCGCATGGGCGTTTACGGCCGGGCGCGCTGGGCCACGGCACAGCCGTTCATTCTTGAGCCGGTCTTTGTCCGCAATGAGCAGGGCAAGATCGAGCCCCGCCGCATGGCGTGGCCGGCCTTCTGGGGCACGCGCG
>CAYZQL010000433.1:0-1784 GCA_964480555.1 uncultured Lentisphaeraceae bacterium
CCGCCAGCGCCGCCGAACTCCAAAGACACACCCTATGACTCCACGTGCGGAGCATGACTCCCCCCATTCCTCATTCCCAGATCCTATTTCCTGGCCTTCAAAATCCCCTTCAGCCGGTCGACCCCCACCGTATAGCCTTTGCCACACATGTGACAGAAAATCTGCGCCGGACGGGCCTCGAGGATCATCGCCTCCAGGTCGCCCGACGGCATGGCCTCCAGCATCCCCTCCACCCGTTCAGGCGAACAGGGACAGGCAAACTTGAGCGGTTTCGGGGCCTGGAACACGCAGTCGGCCAACCCCAGCGTCTCGCAAACCGTCGGCAGCGACGCGGAGCCTTCGAGGCAGTCCAGAATCGTTCCGTCGTCGGCGAGGCGGGACAGCCGCTCGAAAACCTCCACGTCGCCGTCCGGCAGGCACTCGACCTGCAGGCCGCGCGCCCCGTCGATGAAGCCGCCGTAGGCCAAGGCCGAGAGCTGAACCCGCACGTGCCGCTGAAGCGACTGCCGGTAGTACACCTCCAGGGCCTTGGTCACCGAAGCGGGATTCACCTCCATCGCGGCGCTCGACACGATCTTTCCGGGAACCGACCGCACGATCTGCACCTCGGCCCATTCGCCCAGCGCGGCCGAAGCCTCCAGCTCTTCGCACGCGTCCAACTCGTTCAGCACCTTCACCCGCGTGTAGCCGCGCAGGCCGCCGTCCGCCCGCGCCTCGACCAGCACCCCCCCGATCGGCCCCGACACCTGCATGCGCAGGGTGACGGTCTCCTCGGGCTGCGCCAGTTCCGCGCCCAGCAGGGCAACGCCCGCCAACGCCTCGGCCTGGATGAGCCCGGCGGTCGGGCCGCACAGATGGCTGCGCTCAAGCTCGCGCGCGGAATCCGTCACCTCGGCATACGTGACGCTGATCTTTGCGGCCGGGGAAAACGCCGACATCCGGCTGTCGGCGATCCTTGACATGATCATGATATCCTCTGCTTCCTATTCACCCGCCAACGCCCGCACCTTCTGCTTGAACAGCTCCCGCAACGGCTCCAGCCGCCGCAACTGGCGGTCCAGCGACCACAGCGCAAAATGCCACTTCTTCGTGAAGGCGTAATTGAGGCGCAAATGCGGCTCAAACGCGTCGAACTGCTCGCGGCGCACCGAGTAATTCCAGTGCATCTCGCGCGTCTTGAATTCGAACCCGTCGAAGAAGCGGTCCGCCAGCTCGCTCAGCGTCACCGCCTCGCGGTGTTTCTCCCAATACCGGTAAAGCACCCGGGCATACGCGCCCAGGTAGAAATCGAACTGCGCGTTCAGGTTCTCCTCGGTGTAGGTCGTGTCGGGCCAGCCGAAGGAACCCCGGATCGAACACAGCATCACCCGCATCGGCATCTCGCGCTTGCTCGTGATGTCGTAGCCGAACTCGAACACCTCTTTGCCCTCGCCGAACCGGCAGCTCCGGGTTTCGGGCAGATACTTCTTCAAGACCAGATTCTGCGCGGCTGCGTCGCCCAGCAGCCCGCCCAGCGCCAGCACCACGTCCGGGTCCTCGCCCGCCTCGCTGCCGCCGAACTCGCCCGTGCGCTGAAACATGCGGGGCGGGATGTCGTCCAGCGGTTCGCCCGGACACCGGTTGCGGATGAAGTAGTTCATCGCCCGCCCGGCCTGGCTGTCGAGCCGCATCAGCAGCCGGTATTCGCCGAACCCGACCCCCAGCGCCTTGAACGCCTGCACCCGCGCGAGCATGTAGCTGCCGTACCCCGGCGTCTTCAGCGCCAGCCGCTTCTCGATCAGGCT
>CAYZQL010000434.1:0-1777 GCA_964480555.1 uncultured Lentisphaeraceae bacterium
GGCTTCGATCACGCAGCCGTCGCCGAGGACGGCGCCGTCCTCGATCACCGTAAACGGCCCGACATGCACGCCTTGGCCAAGCCGCACATCGCGCCCGATCACGGCGGTCGGATGAAGGCCCGGAGCGCGCTCCACGGGCGGAGGCGCAAACCACACCGCGGCCCGCGTGAACGCGGCGTTCGGGTCGGCCACCCGGATGAGGGCCGGCGCGGGGCACGCGCCCTGCCAGCCGGAAGGCACCAGCACGGCGCTGGCCCGCGTCGCTGCGAGCTGGCCCGCGTATTTGGAATCTTTGAAAAAAGCGACGTCCCCGGCCCGCGCCTCGGCCAGGCTCGCGAGGGCAAAGAGCTCAGCCGAACCGTCGCCCGTCAGCTCGCCGCCGAGGCGCGCCGCCAGCTCTGTCACGGTCATCGCCATCACTTCTTCTCGGCCGCGCTCTTCTCGGCCTTTTCCTTCTCGGCCTTCGCCTTGGCCTCTTGACGGACCTTAGGGTCGACGCCCATGCGCTTCAGCACCTCATCGGTCACCTCCAGCTTGGGGTCGAAATACGCCATCGTCGTGCCGTCGAGCACCAGGGTGAACTTGCCTTCCTGCGCGAACTTCGAGAGCACCTCGCGGATGTCGCCCGTGACCTGGCGCAGCAGACGCGCGTCGAGGTCGCCGAGCTCGCGCTGGAGCTTCTGCATCTCCTGACGCAGGTCGCGGTCGGCCTCGGCCAGCACATCGCGGTGCTTCATGGCCTTGTCCTCGGCCTCGGCGCGGGCCTTCTCGTTCAAGGCCGGATTGCGCGCCTCTTTGACCGCTTTCTCGTAGTCGTCGCGGAGCTGCTCAAACCGGTCGCGCTGCTTGTCGAGCTTGGACTGGAACTCTTTTTCCGTGTCCTGCATCAGCTTGCGGTCGCGCTCGCGGCTCGGGTGGAACCGCACCAGGTCCACCATGTTCACCACCGCAGTCTTTTCCTGCGCCAGCATCATCGTCGCGGCCAGAACGGCCGCCATCATCACGCCCATCTTCTTCATAACGTTCCTTTTTCCGGGCGGACACAGGGCCCGCCCTAAACCCTTTGCGCTGCGGACGGGACAGAGCCCGTCCCTCCAAACAGCAAATAACCGTGCTTCCTGACACTGGAGGGACGACCTCTGTGTCGTCCGAACCGGCTCTTTCAGCGCACTCTATTACTCGAACCCGATCGCAAAGGAGAAGAACTCCTCGTCCGTGTAATCGTCATCATTCACCACCGGTTTCGCAAAGTCGAACCGGATCGGGAAACCCGGAATGTCGATGCGCAGGCCGACGCCGACCGACACGCAGACGTCCGACAGCTCGGGGTCGAACACGTCCTCGCCGAGCGAACCGACGTCCATGAACGTGGCGAGGCGGACCGCCTTGAAAACGGGGACCGTGTACTCGGCCGTCGCCATCATCAAGGTCTGGCCACCGATCGGAGCGTGCCGGTCGCCGCCGTCGCCGCGGAAGACCTTCGGGCCCATGTCGCGGTATTCGACGCCGCGCACGGTGCGCGGGCCGCCCAGGAAGAGCTTCTCGTAGATCGGCACGTCGCCGCTGTAGGCGTCGACCGTCTCGAAGCGTCCGCGCAGGCTCAGCACATGCTTGTACCAGGGCATGCGGAACCAGTGGCGGTAGTTCGCGCCCATCTTGTAGATCTCGTTCTCGCCGATCGCGCCCTCGGAGAGTTCGCCGAACACCGTGGTCTGATACCCTTTGGTCGGCACGAACGCCTGGTCGCGCGTGTCGTGCGCCCAGTAGAGGCGGATCA
>CAYZQL010000435.1:0-1750 GCA_964480555.1 uncultured Lentisphaeraceae bacterium
CGCGTGACGGTGACGGTCGGCGACTTCAAAGCCGAGGGGCTCACCGTGCAGTAGGGGTGCGGAGACCGGAGGTCGGGGTGCAAACGGATTGGTGACTGATATAATTGATTACGATTACGAATTGTTCCGATCCCTCTTAATCCTAATCGTACTCTTAATCCTGATTTGTTTGAAGGTGCCGACAAGCGGGAAGAAAGGAACATTCCTTTTAGACTCATTCGTAACATAGCAGATGCTCCTGTCTCCGCCGCGCTCTGCATCGCGGCCGCGCTTGCCGTTTGTCCGGCATCCGGCGCGGTCTCTGACGTGTCGCGCCCGCTCACGGCGGCCTGCCATTTCGAGGCTCCTGACCTGCAAACCGATGCGGCGGGCGTGACGCGCGTCACGGTTCACGGATGCGCCCGGCAGGTCATTTCCGGACAGCCGGTCGTGCCGTTCCGCACGCTGCGGCTGTTGCTTCCTCCGGGCTGCACGGCCACCGGCGTTGTGGCGCGCGCCCTCTCTCCCGCGGTCAACCTGCCGGGCGCGTGGCGGCTCGAACTCGGACGCGAGCCCGCGGCGTTCGCGGCGGACCCCTCCTCGCAATCCGTCGCTCCTGTCACTGCCGTGCCCCCAGTCCCTTACTCCCTTGCCGAACTCGTTTCCGTCCAGCGCATGGCCGGATACGACCTCGCCGTCATCCGGGTCTATCCGCTCGCTTATGCGCCGGATGCCCGCCGCCTCACGTTCGCGGCCGACGTGACCGTCGAGATCCTCCTTGCCCCCGCGCCGGCGCAGCCATTCGGAGTCCTCTCAGACCGAATCCCGCCCTCCGTTCGGTTCGGCGAGCGGCAGCGCGTGGCGGCGGCGGCGGACAATCCCGCAGCGCTTTCCGCATATCCGACGGCCGCAACGGAAGCCGCTCCGGACTCGTCCGCACACTACCTGCTGGTCACGCGCGCCGCGCTCCTGCCTGCGTTCCAGCCGCTGCTCGACCAGAAGACCGGCGCGGGCCTGACCGTTCACACGGAAACCATGGAAAACGTCGCCAGCCAGTTCGCGGGGATCGACGACGCCGAACGTTTGCGGACCTTTATCCGCCACGCCTACACCACTTGGGGCGTCGGCTATGTCCTGCTGGGCGGCGACATGAACACCGTGCCTTATCGCGGCGTGCACGCGACGTGCTCCGGCACCGTCTACACGCAAATGCCTTCGGACCTCTACTTCGCCTGCCTCGACGGCTCGTGGGACCACAACGGCAACGCGGTGTGGGCTGAGCCCAATGACGGCGAAACCGGCGGCGATGTGGATCTGCTGCCGGAAGTCTGCGTCGGCCGCGCGCCCGTGGACACCGCCGCCGAGGTGACGAACTTCGTGATGCGATGCCTTGCCCTCGAACAAGCGACCGCACCGCGCTTCCAGGCTTGTTTCGCGGGCGAATACCTGGTTGACCCCTATAACGCCGAAGCGCAGGGCGGGAATGCGCTCGACGCGCTGCTGCCCGCCTTCAGCAACAGTCACTGCCCGGTCGCGTGGCTCGACGACCGCCCCCTGACAACGCCCGTGTGGGGCGCTGCCGATGCGCTGGCAGCGCTGAACCGCGCCCCCCTTCTCGTGGCGCATGCCGGCCACACGGACTTCTACACGCTGATGCGGTTCTCCCGCTCGAACCTGAACCTGCTGACCAATCCGACGCCCTTTCTGCTCTACAGCACCGGCTGTCATGCGGGTGAGTTCGACAACGGGCCGGGGGCCGACTGCATCGCAG
>CAYZQL010000436.1:0-1745 GCA_964480555.1 uncultured Lentisphaeraceae bacterium
CGGGTGTGTGCCAATAAAGTGACATGGTCTCAGGGGGTCAGGCCGCAGTTTTGCTCCGTGAGCGGTTTCGGTGCGTGTCCCAGTACTTGTCGTGGAGCCCGTCTTTGATCAGGGCACGCACCCACAGGACGTTGAGTGCGCCATCCGGCGACCAGCGCTGACCGGAGAGATCCGTGCGCTGTTTGATGAGCGACCTGCACGCGCCCTCCACTTCGCCGGACCCGATGGGCCAGCCCTCGCGCCTGTATAGGTGGTACTGCATGCGCCCGCGGTGATTGAGAAAGTAGCGCAGGCGCTCGTTGATGCCCTTGCGCTTCGCCTTCGAGGCCTCCAGGCACTCGAAGTGCCGGATGACGCAGTTCACCCCGTACCGTTTCAGCTTGCGCCGCAGTAACCTGAAGCTCTCGCTGGCGGCGTCCCCCTTGCCATGGACGAACTCGCACAGCTCGTTCAGGTGCTCGGCCGCGTGCCAGAAGTCCACGACCTCGAACGCCCCCCTGAACCTGTCGGCGACGATGTTCCAGATCCATTCCGCCCCGTCGGACACGACGATGAGCTTGGCGACATGCCCCGCCCCGAGTTTTTCGCGGGCTTTGTCCAGCCCGGCGGAGAAGTCCGCGACGTTGCCGAACGACAAGATGTGGACCGAACTGTCCGGCACTTTGTGGTAGAGTCCGTCCTCGCCGCGCTCCAGCAGGAACGCTACGCCGCACTTGATCTGCCGGCCTTTCGCGGGTCCGTCCTTGCCCTTGACACCCTTGAGGTATTTCTTGAGCAGCCTCACGCCGGTCATGTCCATCTCCAGACAGACGGCGACGTCCCGCCCAGGCTGCACGGCGGCCGGCACCCGCTCCCCCGCCCACGCGGCCATGTCCGGGCCGACCGCGCCGACCAGCCGCTGGATGGTGTTCGGAGATGCGCGCATGCCCGACAGGAGCGCCAGCGACTCCGACGCGTCCGCGTAGGACTGGCTTTTCGCCGCCTCGTGGCACAGCATCTTGGCCGCGCCCGGCGTGCAGCCGCGCACGATGCCGAGCGCGGCGTCCGCCGGGAAGGTCCGGTTGCCGTCCCCGTCCGAGACGTACCAACGCGTGTAGCTGACTTCGCCCACGGCGGAGAGGATGCCCGCCGTGCGCAGTTCCCTGCGCCCGGCCGGCGCGTCCACGCCCGCGGCGCTCTGCAGCGGCCCGGACATGAGTTCGCCGAGCGTCCTCGCGGCGAAAGATAGCGTTGCCTCCCTGATCCGAGTCTCGGCCTGCGCGAGGCCGCAAGTGCCCGCCTGCGCGTCGGCCGCCGTCTTCACGGCTTCCGCGACGAGTGTGGCCGCAGCGCCTTCGATCTCGCTGAGGAGTTTTTTTTAACGCGCCCGGCCCCGGCCGTGCCCTCCGCCGCCTCCCAGAGCTTGTCGATCAGGCCGGAGAGCGTCTCCCCCCGCGCAAGTTCCTCTCTGACCTGCGGCGCGTCTTCCCGCCTGACGCGCTCGGACACCGTCTTCCCGTCGACGGATCGGGTCAGCACGTAGTACGGACCGATCCTCCTCTCTTTCCCGTCGCTTCCCGTGCGCGTGTAGTACTGCTCGAACAACTTGCCGCGGCGCGCGGGGAGGGCTTTCATCATGTTGGCGAAGATGCTCTCCAGACTCATGCTCGTCTCCTTATTGTAGTTGATTAGCTACAATAATACCCCAAATAAACACCCTCGGCAAGGAGATTCAAATTTTCAAGTCACTTTAGTGGCCCACACCC
>CAYZQL010000437.1:0-1718 GCA_964480555.1 uncultured Lentisphaeraceae bacterium
GGTGAAGGCCCCGTACGTGGCGCCGTTTCTGGAAAACGTCAAGAGCCATGTCCCGCTGGAGAAGGTCGATTACATCGTGTGCAACCACGCGGAACCGGACCACTCTGGCGGCCTGCCCGCGACGATGCGCGCATGCCCCCATGCCACGCTGCTCTGCAACGCCAAGTGCAAGGATGCCTTGGAGCACCACTACGACGTGAGCGGCTGGAAGATTCAGGTGGTCAAAGACGCCGAGACGTTCGGTCTCGGCGGCAAGACCTTGCAGTTTTTTGACACGCCGATGGTCCATTGGCCGGAGTCGATGGCCACCTATGTGATCGAGGACGCGATCCTCTTTTCGATGGACGCGTTCGGCCAGCACTACGCCTCGGGGTTCCGTTTCGACGACGAGGCGGACCTGTGCGAGGTGATGCAGGAGGCCAAGACGTATTACGCCAACATCGTGCTGCCGTACGGCCGGCCGGTGGCCGCGGCGCTGGCGAGGCTGGGCGGGCTTAAGCTGTCCATCGTCGCGCCGAGCCACGGCGTGATCTGGCGCAGCCACTTCGCGAAGATCGTCGAAGCCTATCAGGCGTGGATGGTCTGCAAGCCGGCGAAGAAGGTGGTCATCGCCTATTGCAGCATGTGGAACAGCACGAAGGCGATGGCCGATGCGGTCGCGGCGGGCGCGGAGGAACTGCCCGTCGACGTCAAGCTGATCGATGTGAACGTGACCTCCGACACCCAGATCGTGACCGAGGTCATGGACTGCGCGGCGTTTGCTGCGGGCTCGGCGACCCTCAACATGGGCATCATGCCGCGCATGGCCTCGACGCTGACGTACCTGCGCGGACTCAAGCCGCTGGGCAAGCGCTGCTTCGCCTTCGGCTCCTTCGGCTGGGCCTCCAAGGGGTGCGAGGAGACGGCGCAGTATCTGCAGGCGATGCAGATGACGCCCGTGTGCGCGCCGGTGACGTGCCGCTTCGCGCCGGATGCGGAGACCTTGGCGCAGTGCCGCGCCGCGGGTCGCGCGCTGGCCGAAGCCGCTCTGAACGTGTAAGGAGGTACAGGATGAGACGGAGCCTCATTGGTCTTGCGGGTCTCATGAGCCTCATGGCTTGGGAGGGGGGCGCGCAGTCGCCCTTCGGGCTGAAGGTCGAGACCGACGGCGTCGCGGCGGAGCGTGCCGACGTGCGCATCGTGCTCGACGTGCCGGAGAAGCACGTCATCTACGCGGAGAGCTTCAAGGTCACGGCCGAGCCGCTGCGGCTTCCCGCGCCGGAGCAGAAGCCCGACCCCGTCGACCGCTCGAAGACGGTCGGCGTTTACGCGCATCCGTTCGAATCGCTCTGGCGGCTTTCTCCCGTTAAAGACGGCGTGCGGCTGACCGTGGCGTATCAGGGGTGCGACGACCGGGTCTGCTTCATGCCGGAGGAGCATGCGTTCCGTTTCGATGCGGCGGCCGGGAGGTTCGTGGCGGAAGGAGCGGGGGGGGGCGCTCGACGTCCGACGCTCGACGCTCGACCGGCAGCATGGGCGCAGGGTTTCAAGGTGGTGACCGGCGGCGGCTACATGGGCGCGGAAGAGTTCCTCGCCTTTCTCGACCGGGCCGAGGGCAAGTCCGTTCCGGAAGCGGAGGGCGCGGGTCTCTCCGGCTTTCTGCGCGACCCGGTGGCCTTCTTCCACGCGCGCGGCCTGGCTCTGACGCTGCTGCTGGTTCTGGTCGGCGGCGTGCTGCT
>CAYZQL010000438.1:0-1693 GCA_964480555.1 uncultured Lentisphaeraceae bacterium
GGCTCTCCCAACCCCCATTCGCCTTCGGCTCAGGGGGTTGGAGGCCGCTGACGTTAGGGCTTTCAGGAGAAGACATGCCATTGCCATCAGATCAGCGAGTCAGGTTCTTCGTGTTCGTGGTTGAGTCACCATCTGCGGTTGATTTGTACCACCGCCGAAGTGAAGGCGATGTAATTCGACAGGCCGTTGAACTGAACGGAATACCGTGCGTACACAAGACGGCGATTTCGCTTCAAGCTTTTGACGCATGCCTCAAGATAGGTCTGTCGGAGGCGATGAACTCGCTAAAAGGCTACATTCCCATTCTCCACATAAGTGCCCATGGAGATGGGGAAGGAATTCAGCTATCTGACGGCCACACCATGGGTTGGAACACGCTTCGCGAGTATCTTCGGCCAGTAAACCGAGCTCTCGGGGGTTCGCTCGTAGTCTCCATGTCCAGTTGCGAAGGCTATATGGGCGTTCGTATGGCTATGTATCCGGAGGACCCGGACCTTCCCTACTACGCACTGGTCGGGTGTGGCAGTAAGCCTACGTGGGCAGAAACCGCAGTTGCGTTCGCGACGTTCTACCATCAACTATGTCGAGGCGAACACATTTCAGTCGCTGTGGAAGCAATGTGCGTTGCCTCCGGAAATCAGCAATTCTGGTTGGAACATGCTGAAAGCAGCCGCCAGGGGTATATCGAATACATCAATAGAACTACAACGCCTGAGGTGGCACAGGCAAACTTAGAGCAAATAGTGGCAGACGCTTCTCCAGAATCACAGGAGAACCTAAAACTACTGCGATGACGAGCCCTAACAAACGGCTGAAGCTGGACTTGTTACAGCGCTGGCGCGCTGCAACAAGCCGCTTAGCCATAGCGTTCGCGAGGGAGACAAAAGGATCGAAAAATGCAATCAGGTGCTGTACCTCATTTGTGCGGTATGTATCGTTGTAACGGCCGCAGTCGTTCTCGTGGCTATCTGGGTAAAAATTGACAACGAAATAATCTGGCAGATCGTCGGTTCCGGTTTTGTCCTTTTCATGGCGGCGGGCAGTATGCTTGCGATCAACTCGCACATCCTGAAGATGCGGATGGAGAGCACAAAAACAGAAAAGACCCTGCCACCGGCATGAAGAATACTTAGAGGCAGGTCTTGGGAAACAGTTTCGCGCAGAGGACGCCAAGGACGCGGAGAGGGGGTGTACTTCCCAAATTCAACAAGCTCTGCGTTCTCTGCGGTCTCTGCGCGAAAACCAAGGCTGATGCGGAACAAGGGGGCGCCGGGCGTGGACGGGATGACCGTGGAAGAGCTGGCGGCGCATCTGCGGGCGGAGTGGCCCGCGATCCGCGGGCGGCTGCCCGCGGGAACATACCGGCCCGCGCCGGTGAGGCGGCACGAGCTGCCGAAGCCGGGCGGCGGGACGAGGGTGCTCGGGATACCGACGGTGCTGGACCGTTTTATCCAGCAGGCGGTCTTGCAGGTGCTGCAGCCGGAGTGGGACCCGGCGTTCTCGGACGGAAGCTTCGGCTTCAGGCCGGGGCGTTCGGCCCATCAGGCGGTGGCCCGGGCGCAGGAGCACTACCGGGAGGGGCTCCGGTGGGTCGTGGACATGGATCTGGAAAAGTTCTTCGACCGGGTCAGCCATGACAAGCTGATGGGCCTCGTCTCCGCACGCGTCGCCGACTGGCGCATGACGCGGCTGA
>CAYZQL010000439.1:0-1691 GCA_964480555.1 uncultured Lentisphaeraceae bacterium
TTCAAGGACGTTCAGAGCGACGATGATGACGCTGATGCGCCGGAAAAAACGGATGACGGCGAGCAGGACGATGTGACGGAGCAGCCCTCGAACGACCGCCTTATCCAGGTCCGCCTCGTCCGTGAGACCGATCACATTCTGCTGGTTACCGCCAACGGCAAAGCCATCCGTTTCCCCGTTTCGCTCAAGAAAACAGATGCGGACGGAAAAGAGCGCGAGACGAGCGTGCGGTGTATGGGACGCGCTTCGGCGGGTGTGCGCGGCATCCGTCTGGCGGCCGGCGATGTGGTGCGGTCCTTCGACATCGTGAACGACGACGAGACCCTCCTGATCGCGACCGAGAACGGCTACGGCAAACGCACCGAATTCAAGGACTTCACGCTGCACCACCGCGGCGGCGGAGGCATGATCGCCATCAAGGACGACGACGGCCGAAATGGACCGGTCGTGGCTGCCCACGCCGTGCGCGAGGACCAGTCGATGATTTCCATCACCTCCAACGGCATGATGGTGCGTTCTCCGGCAAACCAGATCCGCGTCATCGGCCGCGCCGCAAAGGGGGTCCGGCTCGTGAACCTCAGCGAGGGCGCGACGCTCGTCTCCGTCAGCATCGCCGACCCGGACGAGGACGAGGCGGCCGGGTGAGAATGCGGCGGAACCCGCAGGCGTATGAAAAACTGGAAAGTGCTTTTCGTCAAGCCGCGCACGGAGAAGAAGGTCACGGAATACTGTGCCCTTTACGGAGTGCCTTTCTACCTGCCGCTCCGCAAGAAAACGCGCGTCGTACAACGCCGCAAAGTCGCCTTCCTTCTCCCGGTTTTCCCGGGTTATGTGTTTGCCAAGTTTCCCGACGCACAACGGCTGCAACTGCTTCAGACCAACCTTCTGGTCCGTATCCTCGAGCCCCTCGAGCCCCGGCGCATGTTGCGGGACCTCATCATGGTGCGCCGTGCGCTCAGGGCCGACCCCGAGCTGAAGCCCTCCAAGCCTCTTGCCCAAGGCCGGATGGTGCGCATCATCGGCGGCCCCTTCATGGGCGTCGAGGGCCGCGTCGCCCGGATGGTGGGCACGCTCAAGGTCGTGCTGAACATTGACATGATCGGACAGGCGGTCTCGGTCACCGCCGAAACCAATCAGATCGAAGCCCTGTAAACCCGTTGCTGCCCGCACCCCTTTTGCGCTAAGATAGCGGCCGTTTCCGAAACTGGAAGGTTGGACGTTATGGATGCTTTACTCGACTTACTGAAAAAAAACGCGCGGGAAACCGATGCGGTTCTCGCGAAAGAGCTGAACACTACCGCCGGCGACATCCGGGCGCGGATCGCGGCCTACGAAAAGGAAGGTGTGATCCGCGGCTTCCAGGCGGTGTTGAACACCGACCGGCTCGAGTCAACCGATGTGCGGGCTGTCATCGAACTGCGGATCCGTCCCGAGCGCGAGGGCGGCTTCGACCGCATCGCAAGCCGCATCAGCAAGTTTCCGCAAGTGGAATCCATGTTCCTGATGTCCGGCGCCTATGACCTGCTGCTTTTTGTCAAAGGACGCAGCCTGCAGGAGGTCGCCAATTTCGTCAGCGCAAGGCTCGCCCCGCTCGACGGCGTGCTTTCGACGGCCACCCATTTCATGCTCAAAACCTACAAGGACCAAGGCGTCCTGATGGAAAGCGAACCCCATGACGACCGACTCCAAGT
>CAYZQL010000440.1:0-1657 GCA_964480555.1 uncultured Lentisphaeraceae bacterium
CTGCCCATCGCCTGCAACAGGGAAAGCTTCTTCGGGCCGATGTAAAGCGTGTAGTCGCGGGTCAGCGTCTCGCCCTGCCCCAGCACACGCCCAGTGAAAAGCACGCGGGCCGAAAGGTCTTTCAGCACATAGGTCGGGAGGGCGACGTCGCGCGCCATCTGGGCGGTGAAGCCGCAGTTCGTCTCGGACGATGAGAAGAGGGTCACAAAGAACCGCGATTTCAGCGCGACCCACGACTGGGGCTCGAACACCGGCACGGTGACCTGGTCGGGCAGCCCGGCCGCCGACGGCGCGCCGCCGCAGCCGAACCCGCCGCCTGTCCCGCCACCCACGAGGTACTGCTTGGTGGCCTTGTCCGATCCCCAGTGGCGCGCTTTCGCCGCAGCCGCGGCAGGCAGCGAATCGATCGAAAGCATCTCGTTCTTTGACGCGCCCTTGCGCATCACGCCCATCCCCACGCTGTTCGTGCCGAGCGTCAGCACGCCCGCGCCCGCGTTGCGGAACGTGTCGGTCACCTTGACCTGATAGTCCTTCAGCAGCTCGATGCGGCGCGTCAGGGTCAGCCCCTGCGCCGTCGCGGCGGTCAGCGTCACGGCCTTTCCGGCGTCATCCCGCTCCACGCGGTACGCCGCGTTGCCGGCCAACCCGGGCACGCCCGCGAGTTCCAGTCCCGGCGCGGAGGCGAAATCCAGCGTGACCGGCGGGTTCTTGTCGCTCGCCTTGCCCGGCTCGGAAGTGAACCGGTTCAGCATGACCTGCTTGAGCACGGCGCCGTGCGAGGAGACCGAGAGGGTCATGTCGCCGCCGTTCAGCGTCACGACCTCTTCGGGGACAGAGGGGACGGCCGGAGCCGCGACATCCGCGGCAGGCAGCGCCGCCGGGGCAGGCGCGACGAGCGCCGCAGCCGCAGGCGCGTTCGCCGCAGCGGCGGCCGGCGGCTTGCGCGGGATGCGCGTCAGGTCGCTCGCGTGCTTCTTCGACTCGTTGTTGCTGTGAAACACCCAGCCGGCCAGCGCGAGGCCCAGCAGGATGGCAATGATGCGCTCTTGTTTGTTCATGCTGTTAAGCTCCGAAATTCAAAGGTCTCATCGCGACGTTACAGGGCCGATACGTTCAGCGCGCCCTGTCGGGAGCGCGGCGCGCGCCTCCCCTCGCCGTCTAACCGTTTTTCCCGGGCGGCACCGGATCGTAGCCGGACGGCCCGAACGGCCGACACCGCATGATCCGCCTTGCCGCCAACCAACATCCCTTAAGGACACCGTGCGCACGCAGCGCCCCGATGCAGTACTCCGAACACGAGGGCGTGAAGCGGCAGCAGTTCCCGATGTGGGGCGAAAGCACCACCTGGTAAGCCCGCACCAGCCCGATCAGCGCGCCGCGCGCCAGATGACCGATAGCGGACAGGATCCGTTTCATCCGCACCTCCGTCACGCATGCGCACTCCCCTTGGCCCCCTCCGGGCACCAGACCTTGGCCCGGCGGCAGACCGCTTCGAAGTCGCGCATCACGTCCTGGCATTTCTTGCCCGCGAGCCCTGCTCGGGCGATCAGGATCAAAGCCACCTCCGGCGCGAGGTTGTGCCGGCTCAACCGGAAGGCCTCGCGCATCAGCCGCTTGGCCCGGTTGCGGTCCACCGCGCGACGGAATGTCCGCTTGG
>CAYZQL010000441.1:0-1650 GCA_964480555.1 uncultured Lentisphaeraceae bacterium
TTTTTCCTGATCTGCTGCACGGACGACGCGCTGCACCTGCACGCGCTCGCCCGGCTCTGCATGATGGCCCACGGCAGCCTGCTGCTCTCGGATTTGCGCGCCGCGACGGACGCGGGAGACATGTACGATATTCTTCTCCGCACCGAACACGAGCTGCTGAAAACGCTTTGAGGCTTTATTTCAGCTCGGCCTCGTACGGGATCGGCACGCCGTACTGCGCGTTGACCTTGAGCATCTCGGCGAAGAGCTGCTGCTGCGCCTCGCGCGAGTAAGCGCCGACCAGGTGATACATTTTCTGGACCGCCCAGCGCTGTTTCACCGCCGCCGTGCCCAGCTTGGCGTGCCGCGTCATGCTCAGCCGGAAGATCGAGTCGTACCCCTTGTCCGCCGCCAGCCCCCGCACCTGGAACACCAGCTTTTCCGTCCCCTCCGGGCACACGCCGCACAGCTGCAGCTGGCGGTCCTTGTACAGGTTGGTCGTGCTCTTGGGGTAGACCTCGCTCTTCGACGCGGAGTCGAACACCACGGTGATGTCGCTCATCACCGGGTGCCGCACGCCCTCGTACGCCCCCGCCATCGACGCGGGAATGTCCCAGCGGTTGCCGGACAGCACGGTCGAGGTGCCGCGGTTGCAGTAGGTGAGCATGTCGAGCAGGTAGACGTTGGCCTTGCTCTGCGTCCCGTACATGTTGACGGACAGCAGGCCGTTGTTCAGCTTCGAAAAGTCGCCGATGATCTTGGCGCTCTCCGTGACCCCGAACGTCGGCTTGCCGTCGGTCACGATAAAAGCGATCATGGGGCGCCGCGGGTCGCGCGGCAGCTTCATGAGCGAGCGCAGCGACCCGAACACGTCGGTCTGCCCGAACGCGCGCATGCCGGCCACAAACCCCGCCGCCTTCTGCTTGCTCTCCGCCGTGACCGGCGTCCAGTCGGGGAAGCAGTTTTCGAACGCGTCGCGGAAGGCCACCACATTGAAGCGGTCGCCCGGGTTCAGCGTCTCCAGCGCCGCGGCGAGCGCCTTGCGGCAGAAGACCATCCGCTCCTCGGACATCGACGCGGAAACGTCCTGCACCCACACGATGTCCTTGGCGAGCGTCGGCACCGGCTTGTCCTCGCGCGGCTGGATGCCGATCCGGAAATAGACGCGCCCCGGCTCCTCAGGATCGCGGTACGTCTCGAGCCCGACCGCCAGCAGGTCGTCGATCGGGACGTAGTCCACCGACTCCTGCAAGGCCGCGAGCTTCGCCTGCGCCTCGCGCGCCTTCCGCTCCTCTTCGCTCAGCGCGGCACCCTCGTCCTTTTTCGCGGCGGCCTCAAGCTGCTTCTTCAGAAGGTCCTGCTGCTCCTGCGTCAGCTGGTTGCCGTCCGGCTTTCCCGAAGCCGAGCCGGCCTTGCCGCCCTTCTCGCCGGGCTGCATCGCGAACCGCGATTCGGTCGCCGACGCCGAGACCTGCGACGGCGTTCCGGCCGCCTCGGCGGAGGGCACCTTGAACGTCCCTTTGCTGATCTCCGTGTCGAAAACCTCGGCGGCCTCGAGCGGCTTCGGAGGCTCGGGGTCCTTGCCGAACCGGCGCCCGACCAGGTCGATGGACGGCACGATGTCCGGCGCCTTGGGCACGCGCTCGATCATCGGGATCTCGCGCCGCGGCA
>CAYZQL010000442.1:0-1635 GCA_964480555.1 uncultured Lentisphaeraceae bacterium
TGCTGCAGATGCGGCTGCGCGGTTTTGCCCCGAAGACTGTCGAAGCGTACATCTACGCGATGAAAGTCCTGTGCCGGTTCTACATGCGGCCGCTTGAGTCGCTGAGCTGCGCGGAGGTGCAGCGGTTTCTCGACGAAGTGATCACGGTCCGTAAGCGGGCCTGGGCCACGGTGAACGTCTATTTCAGCGCGTACCGGTTTCTCTACGAGCAGGTGCTCAAGCGCCCCGCGCGCGAGTTTTCTATCCCGCCGCGCGGGCGCAGCGGCAAGCGGCCGGGCGTGCTGAGCCGGGAGGAGGTCGTGCGGCTGATCGACGCGCCGCGATCCCTCAAGCACCGCGCGCTGCTGGCCCTGACCTACGGTTCCGGGTTGCGGGTGAGCGAGGTCGTGCGCGTGCGGATCAAGGACGTGGACCGCGGACGCATGCGGCTGTTCGTCGGCGACGGCAAGGGCCACAAGGACCGCTATACGGTGCTGTCGGCACGGGCGTTGTCCCTGTTGGAGGATTTGTGGCGTGCGGAGCGTCCGGCCGAGTATTTCTTTGCGCGCGCCCACGGCGGCGGGCCTCTCAACGACTGCACGGCCCAAGCCGTGTACTACGCCGCGCTGCGCACGAGCGGTGTGCGCCGCGTGGGCGGCATCCACGTGCTGCGGCACTGCTTCGCCACGCACCTGATGGAGGACGGCGTGGACATCTACACCGTCAGGCGCTGGCTGGGCCACACGTCGCTCGTGACCACCGGCCGCTACATGCACGTGACGGCCGAACACCTGGCGAAGATCAAGAGCCCGCTCGACACGTTGCACGGGGATCTGTAAGGTGCCTCCGCCGCCCCACAAGGTGGCGGACGTGTTCAGGTCGGGCTGGGAAGAGTACAAGGGATCGCACCGCCCGGGCACCCGCCTGAGGCAGGCCGCGCGGCATATCACCGAGTGCCGCACGTCCGCGCTGGGCGGAAGACTGCACCGCTGCGGAAGCTGCGGCGCGGAGGTGCCGCTGTACAACTCCTGCCGCGACCGGCACTGCCCGACCTGCCAGACCCTGCGCAAACAGCGCTGGCTGGAACAGCGCCGCATGGAGGTGCTGCCCGTGCCGTACTTCCACGCGGTGTTCACGCTGCCCCATGCCCTTAACGCGCTGGTCGCCGCCAACCGGACCCTGCTGCTCGGCGAGCTGTTCGGCACCGTCAACTGGGTCTTGCAACGGTTCGCCTCCGACCCGCAGTGGAAGCTCCGGGGACAGCTCGGCCTCATCGCCGTGCTGCACACCTGGACACAGCGGCTGACGCTCCACTACCACCTGCACTGCCTGGTGGCCGGCGGCGCGTGGGACGCGGGCAGGGGCGTCTGGCGCGGCACGCATGGCCGCTACCTCTTCGGCAAGGACGCGCTGGCCGCATGCTTCAAGGCCCGGTTCATCCGCCGGACCGAGAGCCTGCGCCGGCGCGGGAAGCTGCGCTTCGCGGGCGAGGCCTCCCCGCTGGCCGAGCCCGCCGCGTGGGACAGTTTCATCCGCGGCCTGTGGCAGAGGAAGTGGGTCGTGTATCCCAAGGCGACCTCCGGCACACCGGAGCAGACGCTCGACTACCTCGGGCGCTACACGCACCGCGTCGCCCTCTCCGACCGCCGCATCCTC
>CAYZQL010000443.1:0-1627 GCA_964480555.1 uncultured Lentisphaeraceae bacterium
AGGTGCAGGAAGAACTCGCGGCGGCTGCCGAGGCGCTCGCGGATCAGGCGGTAGTGTTTCTCGGTTAGTTCCAGTACGGTGTGCGTCAGGAACGCGAGGATGTTCAGCGCGGCCAGCGTGTTGGCCAGGTGTTCTTTGCCGTGCCCGAAGTTGTGTTCGAGATGGTAGCCCTTGGTCTTGAGCGTGTTGTTGTTGCCGTTCTCGACATTCCAGCGGGAACGTCCGCAAGCGGCCATCTCCACGGCGTTTCCCGCGTCGACATCCAGGTCGGTCGCCCAGCAGTTGCGGTAGGTCTGACGCCCCCGCGCGTCGGTCACCGTCAGCTCGATCCAGTTCGCGCGCAGGGCGCCGTCCCCGCCCGAGAGCGGGACGCCCCTGGCGAAGCGCACGGCCCACGTCCGCTTGTGGCCGTCGGCCTCCCTGCGCGTTTCTCTGACGGTCTGGAAGTCGCCGGGCTCCAGCAGGTCGAGCCACTCGTAAGCGGCCTTGTGGGACTCCCGCAGGCAGGTGAAGATGAAGTGCAGGCCGTGCAGCAGGACTTTCCGGCAGAACGGCGTGTGCGCGTAAAGGTCGTCGCCGAGCAGGACGGCGCCGGCCCCGGCCAGCCATGACGCCGTGTCTTCCAGCCAGCGCTTGGAGGCGTTGATCTCGCAGTCCTGCTTCTCCGCGCCGTCCTGCGGCGTGACGAATTCGGGGCGCATGGGCACGGCCTGCCGGACGCCGGGCGCCACGATCACGGGCGTGACAGCCTTGTGGCTGAAGACCGTCCGCCCGTCCCTGTGGCGCGTGACGAGGCAGTCCGGGCACGAGATCTTTTCCGAGCTGTGGAAGTCCGTGCCGTCCAGGGCGACCAGGGTGCGCCCGCCGAGGACGCGGTAGCGCTCCAGCGCGCCGCAGTCCTTCAGGAGGCCCAGCGTCTCGAGGAAGGCGCCGTGCAGCAGTTCCGGAGAGGCCGGGTCCAGCAGCCGTCTGACGTGGTTGTCGGTGGGGACTGACCCGATCCCGAAGAGCGTCCGGGCGTTGCTGCCGCCCTTCTCGTCCTGCATGGCCCGCTGGCAGGCCAGCCACGACGGGGACTGCAGGAAGAACACGGAGAAGGCGGACATCACCGCGTCCGTGATGGTGTGGCTGGTGTTGCTTCCCTTCCTGATGTCGGGGAACCCCGCGGCCGCATCCCTGACAGCCCCGACGCAACGCGCGAACGAGGGCCCGTCCGCGCCGCCCGGCCTATCCACGGCCCGCCTCCTCCCTCAGCAGCCGCAGGTTCAGGGCCGTGACCTCCCTGACGATGGCCCGCAGCCGCTTCCCTTGCGCCACGCCTTCCGCCGCGCGGGCGGCGCATGCCGCCGGGACGTAGGTCTGCCGCTGGCCGCCGTCCCCGGTCACGGCCAGATAGAGGCGCGGCCCGTGACGCTTGCCCGTGTGGCAGGCGCAGTTCTTCCGCGAGCAGGTCGAGTGCCGCCGGACGATCGATCCGTTCAGCAGGCCGCGCAGCGATGCCATTTCAGAAAGCAGCGCGTCGCGTTTTTCGGTGGCGGATGCCTTTTTTTTGCTCATGTCGTAAGTATAGAGCATAAATCATGCCCTATACAACAACAAAATAAAAAAATCAAAATTAGAATTGCTG
>CAYZQL010000444.1:0-1624 GCA_964480555.1 uncultured Lentisphaeraceae bacterium
GAGGGCGTCGACGAGGCGCTGGACGGTCGGGGCGCGGACGCCGGTGAAGTGGCGGGCCAGGGCTTTCGCGCCGTCACCGGGCTGCCACGCGGTCTGATGGGTCACGCCGCGCACAAGGGCGGTCTGGTCGGCGAGGGTGTCCGGCCAGGGGAGGGGCTCGGGGGTGAGGTCAGAGGACGGAGGACGGCAGGCCGAGAGCGGATTGAGTGGGGGACACGGTCGGGTGCTGATAAGCGGGTCGGAGATAGCGGACGGTGCCGCGCGATTCTTCCTCGGCGCGTTGTTTATTGAGCGCCACAAGCCTTTCCAGAATCTCATCGTCCTTCAACGTGGTGGACGCGCAGACGCGCGTCCCTTGTCTCTCGGAAAGATGCTAATGTACTGTCGTCTTTACGGGTGATCGGGCCTGTGAAGGGCCCCGCCGCGGAGGCCTCCGCGGCGGGGATGGGCGGATGAGCCTGTGCTCGTCCCTGGTGCGTGACACCGTTTGGGAGCTTAGGCCTCCGCCCCGTTTTGTACAGGTCGTACAGTTGCATGGGCGGCGTTGACACCGCCAGCCCGCAGTACAAGGAAGATCATACATCATGGCCACTGAGAGAGTCCACATCGGGGTTGACGTATCGAAGGGCAGCCTGGACGTTTTCATTCCGGGCGGCAAGACGTTCCGCACGAAGAACACGGCTCCGGCCGTGCGCAGGCTGGTGCGCCGGATCAAGGCCGAACAACCGTCCGCGATGTTCTGCTGCGAGTCCACCGGCGGTTACGAGCGCACGCTCTTGGACGCCTGCCGCGAAGAGGGGCAGCCTGTCTGCCTGATGAACGCGCTGCAGGTGCGGCGCTACGCGGAACACCGAGGGACATTGGAGAAGACCGACCGGATCGACGCGAGCGTCATTTCGATGGCGGCCGACGACAAGAACCCGGCCCCGCTCGTCCACCCCGACGAAAGGCAGCGCAAGCTGAAGGAGCTTTGGACGCTGCGCACACAGCTGACAGGGGCGCGGGACGCCGAGCGCAACCGGTTGGAACACCTCCGTGAAAAGAAGGCCGTCGCCGCGATCCGCAAGATCATCGCCGTCTACGACAAGCAGATCGCGGAACTCGAAAGGCTGTGCCGGGAGTCCGTCTCGCAGGACGAGGCCTCCCGCGCTCTCACGGAGCGTCTCCAACTCGTCAAAGGCGTCGGGCCGCTGACCGCACTCGCGCTGGCCGCGCTGCTGCCCGAGCTCCTGTTCCTGGAGGACAAGAGGCTGGCAAAGCTCGCGGGGGTCGCCCCGATCTGCGACCAGAGCGGGACGCTGGACGGGCCGAGGCACATCATGAAGGGCCGGACGCTGGTCAGGCGCTCTCTCTATTGGGCCGCCGTTACGGCGAGCCGGCACAACAGGATACTCTCCGCCGTCTATGCCCGCCTGGTCAAAGCGGGCAAGGCGAAGAAGGTCGCCCTCGTCGCCGTCATGCGCAAACTCCTGTGCCTCATGAGGCGCATCGCGCAAAACCCGGATTTCGTGCCCTCCTCAACGTGACCACCCCCCTTTTCCTTCCTTTTCTTTCCCCCGCCCCCCCTATTTTTTCCTGCCAATTCCCCCCATTTGCGGTATGCCGCAAAAAGACAGTTGCTCCC
>CAYZQL010000445.1:0-1592 GCA_964480555.1 uncultured Lentisphaeraceae bacterium
TCCATCACCGGGATGAAGGCGCCGGAGAGCCCGCCGACCGCGCTGGAGGCGAACGCGCCGCCCTTCTTGACCGCGTCGTTCAGCAGCATCACCGCGGCGGTGGTGCCCGGCGCGCCGATCAGCCGGATGCCCATGCTCTGGTAGATCTCGCCCACGGAGTCGCCCACGCGCGGGGTCGGGGCGAGCGAGAGGTCGACCACGCCGAAGGGGATGTTGAGGCGCTCGGCCACCTCGCGGCCGATGAGTTCGCCGGTGCGCGTGACGCGGAACGCGGTGTGCTTGATCTCCTCGGCGATCTCGTTCAGCGTGGCCTCGGGGTCGTGCTGCACCAGGCGGTCCACCGCGCGCTTCACCACGCCGGGCCCGCTGACGCCCACGTTGATGACGCACTCCGGCTCGCCCGGGCCGAGCATGGCGCCGGCCATGAAGGGGTTGTCCTCCGGCATGTTGGCGAAAACCACGATCTTCGCGCAGCCGAACCCGCGCGCGGCGCGGCTGGCCTCGGCGGTCTCGATGATCTTCCGCGAAAGCAGGTTGACGGCGTCCACGTTGATGCCGGCCTTGGTCGTGCCCACGTTGAACGAGGAGCAGACGCGCCGGGTGGCGGTCAGCGCCTGCGGCAGCGACTCGATCAGCGTGCGCTCGCCGGGCGTCATGCCTTTCTGCACCAGCGCCGAAAAGCCGCCCAGCAGGTCGATCTTCACCTGCTCGGCAGCGGCGTCGAGCGCCTGGCAGACCTTGACGGCCGTCTCCGGCGTGTGGCCTTCGAGCAGGATGCTGACCGGCGACACCGCGATCCGCTTGTTGACGATCGGCAGACCGTACCGGTCGCTCACCTCGTTGCAGAACCGCACGAGGTTGCCGGCCTTCTCCACGATGCGGGCGTAGACCGCCTGGGCGAGCTTGTCCGGGTCGGGGTTGGCGCAGACGTTGAGGTTGATGCCGAGCGTCACGGCGCGCACGTCGAGGTTTTCCTCGCGCACCATGCGGATGGTTGAGAGTACGTCTTGTCGTGCTAACATAAAAGGCTTCAGGGTTCGGGGTTAACGGTTTGGTTTTGGGTGGCTAACGTCACCGGTCGGGAGTCGGGCATCGCGAGTCGGGCGTCCTCTGTCCATTCACTTCCCGATCAGCGCCTTGATGGGGCCGATCTCGTTGGTGGCGCGGAAGATGTTCTCGTGGCAAAGCAGGGCGGTGAGCCCGCGCGCCGCCATCGCCACCCGGAACGCCTCTTGGATCATCCGGAAATCGGCGGCTTCCGGCACGACGACCTGCGCGATGTAGACGACCTTGCCGTCCTCCTCCTCGACCAGCCAGTCCTCGATGTTGACGCCGTGTTCCACCAGGAAGGAGGTGATGGCGAGGATGGTGCCCGGCCTGTCCTCGCCGCGCGTCATCACCACGAAGCGCGAGCCGGCCGGCACGGCCTGGGCGTGCGTCTCGGGGCGGTCCAGGACGGTGACCACCGCCTCGGACTCCAGGGAGGAGCCGAGCAGCGCGCGCAGGCTCTCGGGGGTGACCTGGCCGGGGTGCTCGGAAGTGAAGACCAGATTGAAGAAGCCGTCGATGACGGTCTGGCGGATGCTGCCGAT
>CAYZQL010000446.1:0-1588 GCA_964480555.1 uncultured Lentisphaeraceae bacterium
CGCCTTCGGGCGAGCTGCACGTCAGGATCGGCGTCTGGTACTCGTTGAAGCCGTGCGCCTCCATCGCTTTGCGCAGGAAGGAAATGATTTTGGAGCGCAGCAGGATGTTGCTGTGGATGCGCGGGCGGCGCAGGTCGAGAAAGCGGTAGGTCAGGCGCAGGTCCTCGGCGCCGTCCTCGTCGCCCGGCAGGTAGAGCGGGGTCTGCTCGGAGGAGGCTTCGACGAGGCACTCGTTGGCTACGAGTTCGACTTCGCCGGTGGGCAGGTCGGGGTTGACCGTGGAGGGCTCGCGCAGCGTGACCTCGCCGACGACCGTGATGACGGTTTCGAGCTTGGCCTTGCTCAGCGTCTCAAAAAACGAGCGGCTGGGATGGACCACGATCTGGGTGACGCCGTAATGGTCGCGCAGATCGATGAAAAGGATGCCGCCGTGGTCGCGGACGCGGAAGATCCAGCCGGAGAGTTTCGCGGTTGCTCCCGCGTCGCCCGCGCGGAGTTGGCTACACGTGTGGGTACGGTAAAGGTGCATGTTTTTAATTCCTTGAAAAATGAGTCCAAAGTTTAGCAGAAAGTCCAGCGGCGTGCCACGGCGGATTTTCGCCTTGCGGTTTCTGACGCGAAGGCTTGACTCTCTCTCGGGGAACACACAAAATAGAAGCGTTTGAAACCCTACAGGAAAATACCGATATGCGTGTGATTGGCGTGATCCCGTCGCGCTGGGGGTCGACCCGTTTCCCCGGCAAGAGCCTGCATCCGATCTGCGGAAAGCCGCTGGTTCAGTGGGTGGTCGAGGCGGCCCAGCGGGCGAGGTCGCTCGATGAGGTGTGCGTCGCCACAGACGATGCGCGCATCGCCGGGGCGGTGGGCGGTTTCGCCAAAGTGGCGATGACGCGGGCGGACCACCCGTCGGGCACGGACCGAGTGGCGGAGGCGGCGCAGCCGGCGGACGACGACATCGTGATCAACATCCAGGGCGATGAGCCGCTGATCGATCCGGCGCTGATCGATGCGCTGGTGGCGCGGATGAAGAACGATCCGGGATGGGCGATGGCGACGGCGGCGTGCCCGATCCGTTCGCCGCGCGACCTTGAGGCGCGGACCGTCGTGAAGGTGGTGCTGGCGCAGGACGGCGGCGCGCTCTATTTTTCGCGGCTGCCGATTCCGTGCCGCCGCGACGGGGAGCCTGAGTTGGGCTCGGGGCTGTACCTGAGGCACCTGGGGATTTACGCCTATCGCGGGGCGTTCCTGAAGCGGCTGGTGAAAGAGCCTCCGTGCGCGCTGGAAAAGACGGAGTGCCTGGAACAATTGAGGGCGCTGTTCATCGGCGGGCGCATTGCGGTGATCCGGACCGAGGACCAGGGGGTGGGCGTGGACACACCGGATGACGTGGCTGCGGTGGAAGCGATTTTAAGAACCAGAAACGAGAAACCCGGGACCTGAAGCCAGATACAGGGAACAGGCATTCGGGAAGCGGAGCAAAGAGGGCGTGATTTCTATGGCAAAAGTTAATCCGGTGAAGGTGGGCAAGGTGACGTTCGGCGGCAAGCGGCTGGCGTTCATCGCGGGGCCGTGCGTGATCGAGTCGGTC
>CAYZQL010000447.1:0-1573 GCA_964480555.1 uncultured Lentisphaeraceae bacterium
GGGGCGCGAGGCGCTCGAAGCCGCGATCCACAACTACCGGACCGGCGAAACGATGGTCCGGAATCTGGAGGACCACATCATCTGCACCTGCTTCGGGGTCTCGGAGAACGAGATCCGGCGCGTGGTCACCGAGAACAGTCTCACGACCGTCGACGAGGTCACCAACTTCTGCAAGGCGGGCGGCGGCTGCGGCATGTGCCGAGACGACATCCAGAAGATCATCGACACCCTCCGCAGCGCTCAGCCCGCGCAGCCCCCGGCTGCCGCGCCGAAGCCGCAGAAGAAGATGTCCAACCTCCAGAAGATGAAGCTCATTGAGGAGGTCGTCGACCGCGAGATCCGCCCGCAGCTCAAGAAAGACGGCGGCGACATCGAGCTGCTCGATATCGTGGGCGACCGCGTGACCATCGCGTTCCGCGGCATGTGCGCGGGCTGCCACTCCGCCGCTTTCACCCGGCAGGATTTCATCGAGGCGAAGCTCCGCGAGTTCGTCGACCCCTCGATCGTCGTGGTCGAAGAAGGCGATTGAGCGGTGCCTGCCACACGCCACACGCCACCAGCCTCCAGTTTCAAATTTCAAGTTCCCGGTTTCCAGTTTCGAGGTCCACCCCCATGAACACCATCTATTTCGACAATAACGCCACGACCTGCGTGGCCCCCGAAGTGCGCGACGCCATGATGCCGTTTTTCAACGACCTCTACGGCAACCCCTCCAGCATGCACGCGTTCGGAGGGCAGGTCGCAAAGCACGTCAAAGAGGCGCGCGAGCGCATCGCGGCCTTCATCAACGCGGAGCCGTCCGAGATCGTCTTCACGAGCTGCGGCACGGAGAGCGACAACATGGCGGTCCACGGCAGCGCGGAGCTGCTCGGTCCGCAGGCCAAGATCATCACCTCGCGCGTGGAGCATCCGGCCGTGCTCGGCCCGTGCCGCCGCCTGAAAGAGATGGGGTTCCGCGAGACCGAGATTCCGGTGGACAGCGTGGGGCAGCTCGACCTCGACGCCTTCCGCGAGGCGCTCAAGGGCGGGGGGCCGGCGATCGTCAGCCTCATGTGGGCGAACAACGAGACGGGCGTGGTCTTCCCCATGGAGAAGATCGTCGAGCTCGCCAAAGAGGCCGGCGCCACGGTTCACTCCGACGCCGTGCAGGTCGCGGGCAAGCTCCCCGTCGACGTGAAAAGGCTGCCGGTCGACATGCTGTCGATCTCCGGCCACAAGCTGCACGCGCCGAAAGGGATCGGCATCTTCTACCTGCGCCGCGGCACGCGCCTCAAGACCTTCATGCTGGGCGGCCACCAAGAGAACGGGCGGCGCGGCGGCACGGAGAACGTGCCCTACATCGTCGGCCTCGGCAAGGCGGTCGAGCTGGCCGCCGCGAATATGGAGGCCGAGCGCCGCCACCTGACGCGCCTGCGCGACAAGCTGGAGAACGGCCTGCTCGCGACCTGCCCCGACGCGCGCGTCAACGGCGACCGCGTCCACCGCCTGCCCAACACCACCAACATGAGCTTCGAGTACATCGAGGGCGAGGCGATCCTGTACCACATGAGCGATCTCGGGATCTGCGCCTCGA
>CAYZQL010000448.1:0-1571 GCA_964480555.1 uncultured Lentisphaeraceae bacterium
GGGTCACCGGCTACATGGTCGAGAAGCACCTGAAAGAGCGGCTCGGCTTCAGCCCCAAGGGCGACGTCTTCAAGCCCGGCACGCTGCCGCGCAGCGAGGGCAAGGCCAAGCGCGTGTTCCGCGTGAACAAGGCGTGAGGGCTTGAGCATGCGCGCACACGTTCTGCAGCATGTCCCGTTCGAGGGGCCCGGGAGCATCGGACCGTGGCTCACGGACGCCGGCTACACGCTCACGGCGACGCGCTTTTTCGAGTCGGCCGCGCTGCCGGACCCGGGCGGGCCCGACCTGGTCGTGGTGATGGGCGGCCCCATGAGCGTCAACGACGAGCGCGAGTTCCCGTGGCTTGCGCCGGAGAAGGCGTTTATCCGGCGCGCGATCGACGCGGGCAAGGCCGTGCTGGGCGTCTGTCTGGGAGCCCAGCTCATCGCGTCTGCGAAGGGCGCGCGGGTTTATCCGAACCCCGTCAAAGAGATCGGGTGGTTCCCGGTGCACGGGGCTGCGCCCGCCGGTGAAGGGGTCTTCCGCTTCCCGCCGGCGGTCGAGGTTTTTCACTGGCATGGCGAGACCTTCGACCTGCCGGCCGGGGCGGTCCGCCTTGCGGGCAGCGCGGGCTGCGTCAACCAGGCGTTCCAGTTGGGCCGCGCGGTCTTGGGATTGCAGTTCCATCTGGAAACCACGCCCGCCACGGCGGGCGAACTCGTCGCGCACTGCCGCGCGGAGCTGGTCCCGTCGGCCACGGTGCAGGCGGAGTCAGCCCTGCTCGCGGCCGCGCCCGAGAAGTACCGGACGATCAACGGCCTGATGGGCGAGGTGCTCGCGTTTCTGCACCGCGCCGCGGCCCGCTAGGGCGGATTAAGTTTAAGTATGGCCGTTGGGTGATGCCAGGTAGGGGCGGTTCCCCGAACCGCCCGCGGACGCCTCGGGGAGGCGTCCCTACCAGAAACGGCTACACGTTTAACAAAGCCGCTCTAGGGCGAACGCGCCGGGAGGACGTGGCTTTGATACACTCTTTTGCGCGACGCGAAGGGGATGAGGGGATTGAATGCCGTATCAAGACGCTTGCGCTTTATGGCGCGGTGTCGAGCCAGACGGGGAAGGAGCGTTTGAGGCGGTAGGCCTTCAGCGCGGGATCGTTATCCGGCTAGCCAAGCCCCCGTGCCACGGCTTGACCGCGGCGGGGTGAATCGCGTACCATGTCCGCCACGAAGGAGGGACGACCATGAAGAGCCACCGTTTCACACGCCGCGAATTCCTGACCGGCTCCGCCACCGTGGCGGTCGGCTCCATCCTCACGCCCGCCTGCGCCAGCCTGGACAGGAAGAAGCGGAGCGCGACGGATACCGTCACACTCGGCAAGACCGGTCTCAAGTTGAGCCGCCTCGGCATCGGCCTCGGCAGCAACAGCGGCAACGTCCAGCGCAACCTCGGCCAGCCGGAGTTCAACCGGCTCGTGCGCTATGCCTTCGACCAGGGCATCCGCTACTTCGACTGCGCCCAGTCCTACAAGACCTTCGACTGGATCGCCGACGCCGTGAAGGAGTTCCCGCGCGACGAGATTTTCCTGATGTCCA
>CAYZQL010000449.1:0-1566 GCA_964480555.1 uncultured Lentisphaeraceae bacterium
GGAGCGCGCTCATGAAATCCATGCCCGCTTCGACGGAAAGCGTGAGCAGGTCGAGAACGAAGGGCAGGGCGCGCTGGATGGCGGTGTGGCGCGCCGAGAGGACCCGCCGCAGCCAGAGGAGGGGGTAGTAGTACAAGAGGACGACGCCCAGCAGGAGGGAGAGCTCGAGGTTCCCGGCCAGCGCGGAGTTCGGGGCGACGGCGCTGACCAGCCGCAAGACCGCGAACCAGAAGGTGCCGCAGACCAGCGGCACCAGCATTTTGACGGCGACGAACTCGCGGCCGCTGAGAAGGCCCTCGAACCCGGCGGACACGAGCTGGCGGTCGGCGGTGTCGCGGGCCTTCTTGAACGACGGGCGCATCACGAAGCTGTCCAGGTTCGGCACAAACGGCAAGAGCAGACGAAAGACGAGCGGCAGCTTCCGCTCCTGCTGGCGACCGTCGGCCAGCGTCACATACGTGATCTGCCGGGCGATGTTCAGGCAATACCAAGCCAAGCCTGCCGCGCAGGCCGACCAAGCGAGCATGGTCAGCAGTCCCAAGGTGTCGGTCATGGCGTGATCATTCCAGGCGGGTTTCACAAGCGTCTAAACGAAGAGTTTTTATTATCCCCGTTTATGCAGCGGATGTCACGACAGACTTTCAGAAAACGACGCGCGCCCACGCCCGGCGGTCTGGGCTGGAAAGGGATGCGGGATTCTGTTTTAATACCCGCACACGTTCCTGTCCTGAGGATTCTGCCTATGCGTAAACCCGTCTTTGCCGGCTTGGCCCTTTTCTGTTGTTTTCACGCCGCCTTGCGCGCCGAACAGCCCCCAGCCGGTTTTCTGCTGGATCAAGCCTCCGCCGTCGCCTCCGCCCGCGCCGTCACGGTGGAGCGGTTTCCGGATGCGGACCGCGTGCTGGTGGACGACCATGTTTTTGAGCGTTTCGAGAAAGACGGCACGTCGGTCGTGTGGGATGACGAATACTCGAAAGTCCTGACGGAGAAAGGGCGGCGCGCCGCCGCGTCGCTGCAGCTCGAGTTCAGCGCCCACTACGGCACGGCTCTGGTCCACCGCGCGGAGATCATCAAGCCAGACGGGCGCGTCATCCCCGTCGACACGGCCGCCTATTCGCGCGTCATGACGGAGCCGGGGCAGATGGGCGCCAACATTTATGACCCGGACAACAAGATCCTGAGCTTTTCGATCCCCGGCCTGGGGATCGGCGACCTGTGCCACCTCGTCACCTGCCGCATCACACCTGGAGCGATTACGCGGTCTTCGAGTACGATTCGCCGATCGTCAAATTCGACTACACCATCTCCGCGCCGCCGGAACTCCCGATCCGCCACAAGGTCTTGCGGGCGCCGGTCACCAACACCGTGGCCTTCGCCGAGACCCGCCAGTCCGACGGGCGCACGCTCCACACGTGGAAGGTGAGGAACGTGCCTCAGATGTTTCCCGAGCCGGACATGCCTCCGCTCCACACGCAGGTCCAGCGCCTGATCCTGAGCACCATCGAAGACTGGCGCACGGTGTCGCGCTGGTACTGGGACCTCTGCCAGCCAGCCCTCGCCAAGACC
>CAYZQL010000450.1:0-1546 GCA_964480555.1 uncultured Lentisphaeraceae bacterium
GGGGGCCTTGGCGTGCCGGGGAGACGTCGAGCGCGCGCGGCTCTCGGACGAAGAGGTTGACAAGTCCGTCGAGCGCGGCTTGTCATGGATCGCGCGCGGGCAGCTTCCGGACGGCACCTTCGGCAACGGCCAGGCGCAGAACACGTCGGGCATCTGGGCGCTGTGCGGCATGGCCTTTCTGGCGCGCGGCCATGTGCCGGGCACCGAGCCGTACGGGCCGGTTGTGGAGCGCATCGTCACCCGGCTGGCGGAAGTTCAGCGGGCCGACGGCTATCTCGGCGGCAACGGCGGCAAGATGTACTCGCACTGCATCGCCACGCTGTTCTTGTCCGAAGTCTCGGGGATGGTCCGGCCGGAGCTGCAGGTCAAGGTCGACGGGGCGCTGCCCCGTGCGCTCAAGATCATCCTCGACGCGCAGAAGGTCGAGAAGGATGCGAACAACAAGGGCGGGTGGCGGTACACGCCCGAAGCCCGCGACAGCGACTTCTCGTGCAGCGGCTGGGCGCTGATGGCGCTGCGCTCGGCGCGGCTCAACGGGGCGCAGGTCCCGCCGGAGGCCATCAAGAGCGCGGTGGAGTACGTGTTGCGGCGGCACGACGAGAACCAGGGCAGCTTCGGCTATACGGACAAGCAGTCGCATGCGGTCACGCTGACGGGTGCGGGGCTGCTCTGCCTGTCGCTGTGCGGCGAGCACGGCAACCCCGCGGTCGGGCGCGCGGCGCGCTATCTGATGCAGAAATACGAGGATCTGCCGAAGCAGAACTACTGTTTCTACGGCATGTATTATACGGCGCAGGGGCTTTTCCAGCTGGGCGGCAACGAGTGGCAGACCTTTTCGCGCTGGATGTACGACACGTGGGTCCCCCAGCAGAAAGAGGAAGGCTACTGGGACCGCGGCGAGCAGGACCGTTACTATCAGACCGCGATGGTGGTGCTGGCGTTCACCGTGCCTTACCGGCAGCTGCCGATCTACCAGCGCGACGAGACCGTCGACGAGAAGTGATCTTCAAACGCTCAACGCTCTAGTTACCTGCAAGGCAGGGATGTTTCAGGAGGTACAGGGGATATGTCAGACATACGAGAGCCCTCATCGGGCGACGCGGCGGCGATCAAGGAACTGTACGGCCTGTGCGGCCGCATGAAGGACCAGCTCGGGCGGGTGATCGTCGGGCAGGGAAGCGTCATTGACGAGGTGCTCATCGCGGTGTTCAGCCGCGGGCACGCGCTGCTGGTGGGCGTTCCGGGCGTGGCCAAGACCCTGCTCATCAGCACGGTCAGCCGCGTCATGGACCTCAGCTTCAAACGCATCCAGTTCACGCCGGATCTGATGCCCAGCGACATCACCGGCACCGACGTGCTGGAAGAGGACCGCAGCACCGGGCGCCGCGAGTTCCGTTTCGTCAAGGGGCCGGTCTTCGCGAACATGGTGCTGGCCGACGAGATCAACCGCACACCGCCCAAGACCCAGGCCGCGTTGCTCGAGGCCATGCAGGAGCACCGCGTGACGGTCGGCGGCATCAACTACCGCCTGCCGGAGCCGTTCTTC
>CAYZQL010000451.1:0-1525 GCA_964480555.1 uncultured Lentisphaeraceae bacterium
CAACGCATTCTGGCTGTACGATCCGCTTGATCCGCCCGCCAAACATCGCGTGGGTGGCTTTTCCGAGGAGATCGATGTTTTCGAAATTTTCGGCAAACCTGTGAAACCGGAGTTGGAGCGGGTGTACTACACGACGGTGCACCGTCTGGCCACGCCCTATGTCGAATCCATCGCCTACGGGTCGGCGCCGCCCCTGCCGAAGTCGGGCGCGCAACAGCGGCTCCCGTTCGATTTCCACGCGGATTTTCATGTCTACGGCTTTCTTTGGACACCGACCGCGATGACCTGGTTTGTGGACGGCAAGGAGGTCTTCACACGCGAGAATGACTATTTCACGAGACCGCTCCACCTCATGTTCGATTGCGAAATCATGTGGGGAGAACCTGATGCGTCGGATTTGCCGAGCACTTTCGCAATCGATTACCTCCGGATTTGGAAAAGCCCGGACGCGCCCATCCCCATGGCCAAAGGGTTTTGAACGGAAAGGCTGCGGTGCCGGAGCCGTAATCACCCTCTTAATCTGCCCCACAACCCAGACCGCCCGAGGCCCCGCTAGAAACACGTTCTCAGGTTGACGCCGCCCCAGACGATCTCGTCCGGCGAGAGGTTTTGGCGGTCCAGGCCCCAAGCGCCGCCGATCAGTCCCGTGTACGCCAGCGTGGCGCCGAGCGAAAAGGTGTCGGTGAGCGCATAGGCCACATTGACCGACGCCTGGTAGTCGGCAAACCCCTCGTCGGAAGAGTAATACCGCACCGCGTTGTAATGGCTGGTCCCGCCGCCCACAAGGACGGTCCCGCACGCGGTCACGCGCTCGCTGAGCCGGACGGATTTGTCTAGCGCGGCGCGGGCGTACAAGTCCTTGAGCGGATTGTCCTCCAGAAAACTGCCGCCGACGTCCCGGTAGTCGTAGTACACGCTCAAGGAGGGCGTCACGACGGGGTTCCTGTAGACCAGCGCCGTGTACAGTTCGTACGTGCTGTTGGAGTGCTTCGGGTAGCCTTTGCCCGGAAACGTGTAGAAGATGTTGCCGACGGTGAGCCCGACCGGCCCGAAGGTTTTCGTGTACGACGGGGTGACGTTGAACACGTTGATCCCGCCGCCTGACCGGGTCTCCTTGGAGTCGCCCGACCGCTGCGACAGATCCCAGTTCGACCACACCTTCATCGAAAACGATCCGTGGTCCTGCGCGTCCAGCGTCGCGATGGCGCTCGGCTGCGCCACGGCGTGCTTGTCCAGCGCCTTGCCGCGCCAGATGTACGCCGAGTAGATGTCCGCCCGCACGTCGAACGACACCGGGTTTTTCTCTCCCGCGCGAGCCGCCGCCGTCAGCGAGCAGAACATAACCCACATGCCGCCGAATACCGTTTTAAGCGTGCTTGATTGCAATGTCCTCAAATGTTCCATCCGTTCCGATACGTCGTTTTCAAGTGGCTGTTGAGTTCCGGCAGATTGGTGCAGCGCATGGCCGCTCCGTCCCATTCGACGCGGCGCTTGAGCCCCGCGAGCATCGCGATGTTGCCCAGCA
>CAYZQL010000452.1:0-1515 GCA_964480555.1 uncultured Lentisphaeraceae bacterium
GGGTACTGCTGGAGGATCTTGGCCTCTTTGAGAAAACGTTCGGACTGTTTTTCAGAGAAGAGAAATTTGACGGCGACGAGCAGCCCGTCGCTGACCCGGCGCGCCTTGAAGACCTCGCCGAAGCCGCCGCGCCCGAGCACCGCGAGCAGTTCGTACTCCTCTTTGTTCTTGTGGCGGATGCGGCGGTAACGGATCTTGCGGAAATCTTCCAGGAAGGCGGCGAAGGTGGTGTAGCGCTGCTCGCGGCGGGCGGCGATGGCTTTGGAGACGACCGCCTTGGCGTTCGAGAGGACGCGGAAGACGCCGGGCCGGAACGAGGGCGCGGGCGCGGCGTTGTCGCGCCAGCGGTTAAGGTAGCCGATGTGGGCGGTCTCGCCCAGCGGGTCGTAGGGCAGCGAGCCGGTCAGAGCCTGATAGAAGCAGACGCCGAGGCTGAAGATATCCGAGGCCTCATCCCCGCGGAAGCCGTTGATCGTGATGAAATCGGGCGCCATATAGTCGAAGGTGCCCTTCCAGCCCGCGGTGGACATCTGCCCCGAGTCGTCGCGGCGCGCGATGTCGAAATCGATGAGCTTGGCCTGTCCGTCGTTGGTCAGGAAAATATTCGAGGGCTTGATGTCGCGGTGGGTGATTCCGCGCTCGCGGGCGTGGATCAGGCCGGCGAGGCACTGCTCGAAAATCTGTTCGACCTGGGGCCAGGGGAGCCCGGAGGCGGACTTCTTGAGGCGCTCGTGAAGGGTTTCGCCTTCAAGCAGCTCCATGACCAGGCACTGCGCCTCGTCCCATTCGCCGGCATGCCAGGAGAAACAGTCGCGGTAGGAGACGATGTGGGTGTGCGAAAGGCGGCGCAGGATATCGGCCTGCTCTTGGAATTTGAGGCGGAGTTTTTCGTCCTCGCCGGTGATGCGCACGACTTTGAGCGCGACCACTTCGCCGGGGTTTTGGGCCGCCTCGGCGACACGGCGGGCTTTATAGACGCGCCCTTGGGCACCGTCGCCGATCAGGTCAAGCAGCTCGTAATCGCCAATCCGCTCTTTGAGGGTATCGTCCATGAAAAGTCGTCGTCAGAGGTTACCTGGCTCGGAAAAAATGAAGGGGGATCACGCCGAAATAGAAGGCCAGGAGAAGGGCAAGCGATGCCGCCAGCAGGAGGAGCAGGGGCACCAGGAAAGAGCGCGCCCGCGGGCGGTGATGAGGGTTAGCCGGCGAGGTGGCCGGCGTAACGCCGGGGTTGGAGCAAGGCGTGGGCGGCGTGATCGGGGCGGGGTTGTCGGAGGAGGGCTCGGGGAGGGCGTCCGGGGAGTTGCCCGCCGTGTCGGCGGTCTCGCCGGTGTCGCGGGTGGGCGCTTCGGAGTCGTCGACGGGCGGCATGCCGGTGACCGGTACGGTCACGTCGGCGGTTTCGAGGGCGAGGGTCTGCGGCGGGATCTCGAGGGCCGGTGCCTGGGGCAGCGTGTCGGCCACGCGCACAAGGATGACGGAGACGTTGTCTTCGCCGCCGGCCTTGAGCGCCTC